>CAZJMY010000309.1:0-1497 GCA_964546845.1 uncultured Myxococcales bacterium
GCTTCGGCGGACGGAGTCGAGCGCTTCGACTCGATCGCCTTGCGCTTCTTCCCCATGTTGCTGTGCTTGCGCACGCGGCGCTTCCAGGTCTTGCGTGTGTTCGAGGCCATCGCGGGCCGGCTTCTATCACAGCCGGGTCGCGGAGACCACTCCTTGTATCGTCTCCAGGCTTCGGAGCACCGTTTTCAGCTGGTCGACGTGCCCGACCGTGACCTGGAAGGTGTTCACGGCCCGCCCGTCCTCGGTCGTCCGGCATTTGGCTTGCGAGATGTTCACCCCGTGCTCGGTGAACGACTTCGAGATGGCCGCCAGAAGGCCCGGCCGGTCCGAGCAGGTGACCTGGACGGCGACCGGCCGGACGGTCTTCGACTCGTCGTCCCAGCTGACGTCGACCCGCCGGACCGGGTCCATGTCCAGGGCCTTCGGACAGTCGCGCGTGTGGATGACCACGCCGTGGCCGCGGCTGATGAAGCCGATGATCGAGTCGCCCGGGACGGGGCTGCAGCACTTGGCGAACTTCACCAGGATGTCCGCCTCCCCCTGCACCTTGATCCCGCCGATCGAGCGCTTGGGGACGACCCGGCGCGCGGCGGACGGCACCTCTTGCACGGGCGCCACCGGGACGGCGGTCCCGTTCGCGGCGGCCCGATCCGCCAGGACCGCGTCGGCGGCGTGCGTGGGGCTCATCTTGCCGTACCCGACGGCGACCAGCAGGTCGTCGGCGCTGCCCACCCGCAGCCTCTGGGCGGCCGCGTCCAGCAGGCCTTCGCGCTCGGCGCTGGCCAGCGCGTAGTCCTGCTTGCGCAGCTCGCGTCCCAGCAGATCGCGCCCCATCTGGCGGCTGCGCTCGCGCTGCTCCATCCGGATGTAGTGGCGGATCTTGGTGCGCGCCCGGCTGGTGACGACGAACTTCAGCCAGTCCTTCGACGGCTTCTGGTTGGCCGAGGCCAGGATCTCGACGGTGTCGCCGTTCCGCAGCGTGTAGCGCAGCGGCACGATGATGCCGTTCACGCGAGCGCCCGAGCAGTGCTCGCCGACGGCCGAGTGGATCGCGTAGGCCAGGTCGATCGGCGTCGCGCCCTTGGGCAGCGCCTTGACGTCCCCCTTGGGGGTGAAGACGAAGACTTCGTCCTGGAAGAGGTCGATCTTGACGGTCTCGATGAACTCCGTCGGATCCTTGAGGTCGCGCTGCCACTCCATCAGCTGTCGCAGCCACGCGAACGCCTTGCCGTCCTCGGCGGCGGGCGACTTCTGCTCCTTGTACTTCCAGTGGGCGGCGATGCCCTGCTCGGCGATGCGGTGCATCTCCTGCGTGCGGATCTGCACCTCCATCCGCTCGGCGCGCGGCCCGATCACCGTCGTGTGCAGCGACTGATAGAGGTTCGGCTTGGGCAGCGCGATGAAGTCCTTGAAGCGCCCCGGCACCGGCGTCCAGTTCGAGTGAACGACGCCCAGCACCGCGTAGCAGTCGCGCACCGACTCCGTGATCACGCGGAA
>CAZJMY010000310.1:0-11353 GCA_964546845.1 uncultured Myxococcales bacterium
TCAAGTTGGGCACGCGCGTCGATTCCGAAGACCGGCTGTCGCGATTGGCCCTGGGCGGGACCTCTCCAGGCACTTTCAGCTTAAAGCATGCCTTTCCGAATTCCGTATTCCTAGTGTTTTTCAGACGGTCGACAAGGGGCGTGCGGACACCACACTGTGCGTGGGCTCGTACATCCCCGACATCGGCGACAACCGGTGAGGGTTCGCGTATTGTGCCCGACCCATGCGACCCGATGGCCGACGACCGGACGAGCTACGCCCCATCACGATCACGCCCGACTGCAACCGCTACGCCGAAGGGTCGGCGCTGATCACGTTCGGCGAAACGCAGGTGATCTGTACCGCGTCCGTCGAAGAAAAAGTTCCGTCGTTCATGGACGGCCAGGGGAAGGGCTGGGTGACCGCCGAGTATGCGATGCTGCCGCGGTCGACCCACACGCGATCGGCGCGGGGCGGCGGCGGGCGCGGCCAGGAGATCCAGCGGCTCATCGGACGGTCGTTGCGCGCCGCCATCGACGCGCGCGCCCTCGGCCAGCGCCAGATCACCATCGACTGCGACGTCATCCAGGCGGACGGCGGGACCCGGACCGCCGCCATCACCGGCGGGTGGGTGGCCCTGGCGCTGGCGCTGCGCCGTCTCAAGAAGGCCGGCAAGATCACGAAGGAGCCTCTGCGCCAGCCGATCGCCGCGATCTCGGCCGGCATCATCGACGGCGAGGCGCGGGTCGACTTGCCTTACGTCGAGGACTCGCAGGCCGAGGCCGACTGCAACTTCATCATGACCGGCGACGGCCGGTTCGTGGAGATCCAGGCGACGGCTGAAAAGGACGCTTTTTCCGCCGAGCAGTACGCCGCTCTCGTGGGGCTGGCGTCGCAGGCGATGAAGACCCTGTTCGAGCGCCAGCAGGAGGCGCTGGGGAGGGCGCGTCCGTGAGGGTGGTCGTCGCGACGCGGAACCGCGGCAAGCTGCGCGAGCTGATGCCGCTGCTGTCGGGGGCCGGGCTGGGTCTCGATCTGGTCACGATCGACGAGCTGGCGCCCGACGCTGAGCTGCGCGAGGACGGCGACACCTTCGAGGCGAACGCGCTGGCCAAGGCGCGACAGGCGGCGCAGGCCACGGGCTTGCCCGCGCTGGCCGACGATTCAGGGCTGGAGGTCGACGCGCTCGGGGGAGCGCCGGGCGTCTACTCGGCGCGCTACGCCGGGCCCGGCGCCAACGACGCCCGCAACAACGCCAAGCTGCTCGGGGCGCTGCGCGACGTCCCGCCGCCGCGGCGGAGCGGCCGCTATCGCTGCGTGGCCGCCTTCGTCGATCCCGTGCGCGGCCTGGAGCTGACGCGGGCCGGAACGTGCGCCGGCGAGATTCTCACCGCCCCGCGCGGCGACGGCGGATTCGGCTATGACCCGCTGTTCCTGGTGCCCGAGCTGCGGCGAACCATGGCCGAGCTGCCGCTGGATCAGAAGAACGGCCTGTCGCACCGGGCGGCCGCGTTCCGCGCCCTGGCCGAAGCGCTCCGTGGGGCGCTTCGCCAGACCGCCTAGCGGGTCAGGACGAGATAGAAGACCAGCGTCAGCCCGCCGACGAGGAACGCCGAGATGGTGATCCCGATGCGCTCGCGGAGGCGGCGCCGGCGCTTTTCCTCGCGCAGGTGGCGGCGGCCGTGGTGGCCGCGCCGGCGTAGCGACGCCTGGCGGTAGTACTCTTCCCAGGCGTCCCACGATCTCGCGAGAGCCGAGCCCCGCCCTTCGCTGTCTGCGACTGAAGGCGCCTGTTCCATCGCGCGCCTACATTAGCGCCTTCGCCCTGTTTTGCAACGGGGACGTGGGCGGGCGCGGGTCACCGCCGTCTTTTGGCGCGCTGCGTGGGGGCGAAGCTACCCGACGTCGGGATGGCCGGCCCGGCGGACCATCACCAGCGAGGTCAACAGCGGAATGGCGAGCAGGACGGCGGCGACCAGGGCTCGGGTGACCATGAAAGAGGAAATCGACCGACACGCGGAGACCTTGAGGGCGAGCCGGGCGTCGCCATCCTCCTTGACATGGGAACGGCGGGGGCGGGAGATCGCAGCATCATGGCGCTCAAGGATCAACCTGACCGGTTGCCGCTGGTGGCCGACCTGCTGATGGACGCGGCGTACGCCGACGACCGACTGGAGGGCGAGGAGAAGGCCGCCGTGAAGCGGATGCTCCGGGAGATCCTGGATGCGCCGGCGCTGCCGATGGACCTGGATTTCCGGGTCGACGAGTTCGATCCCAAGCGGTTCGACCGCGCGGCGACCGTCGCCAAGTTCGCCGCGGATCCCAAGGACCTGAAGCAGCGGCTGCTCGAGCTGGGGGCCGCCGTGCACGCGTCCGACGGCGAGATCGACTTCGCCGAGGACGCCCAGCTGCGCGAGGTCGGCGCTGGCCTGGGGTTGGCGCCCGAGGACTTTCAGGATCTGGTCGTGGAGGTGGTCGAAGAGATCGACCTCGGCGCGGACCTGGATCGCCTTCGCTACGGCGCCTGACGCCCCTCCGCGGCTCGGCTAGCGCCGGGGCGCTTCGGGCAGGGCGCGCCGCGCCCGCCGCTCTTCGAGGCGGCGCCGCCGGTGCGCCTGGCGTTCGCTCTCGCCGGGCAGCCGCATGCTGATGTCGACGCCGCCCATGACGGCGACGCCGCGCACGCGCAGGAGCGGCGCGTCCGGGTCGGGGGTCGGCGGCGCGCGGTTGACGTTCTGGAAGCCGCCCATGATGGCGGTCCCGTGCACCTCCACGGCCAGCCCCGGCGGGACCAGGATCTGCACGCCCCCGAAGATCGCCTTCACCTCGAGCTCGATCACGCCGCGCGGGAAGCGCGCCTCGCGTAGGTCCAGCGACGCGCCGCCCATCATGGCCACGACCCGGAACCGGCGCGGCACGGTCCAGGCCCCGCGCCGATCGACGCCGCCGAAGATCGCGTAGACGGTCTCGCCGGGGGCCTCCAGCGCGCCCGCCGTCTCGCTGGCTGGCACCAGCGCGACCGACGCCGGGGGCGCCGCCGTGGCCGCGCCGGGCAGATCGGCCAGCAGCGCCTCGATGTCGGCCGCCACGTCGGACGTGTGAGCGCGGGTCACGCGCCGCTCGAACTCGTCGACGTCCAGCAGGTCCTGCGCGAAGGCCTCGGACAGGACGGCGATGGCGCGCTCGCGCACGTCGTGCACCCGTTGCAGCGTCTGTCGCGTTGACGGAGCTGGGCTTTGCCCAGCGGAGTCGTCGCGGGAGGTTGAAGGAACCCCCCCAGGGTTCCGGTCAGATGTTCCCGCCATGCGCGAATCTTAACCTCGATCGGCCGCGCCGGGGTCCTGGTCGCTGGCAGCGGGCAGGTCGACGGTGAAGGTGGCGCCCTGGCCGGGCTCGCTGGCCACCGACAGGCGGCCGTCGTGGGCCACGGTGATCTCGCGGGCGATGTAGAGGCCCAGCCCCGCGCCCGCCGCGCTGGTCCCCGGAACGCGGAAGAACTTGTCGAACACGGCCGCGTGGTAGGCCTTCGGGATCCCGGGGCCGCTGTCCTGCACCTGGATGCGCACGCCGTGCTCGGTCCGCTGGCCGCGCACGATCACCGTCCCGCCCGACGGCGTGTAGCGAACGGCGTTGCCGATCAGGTTGGCCAGCACCAGCTGCATGCGGTCCGCGTCGACGTCCAGGTCCCCAAGCCCGGGGAATAGCTCGGTCTTCAGCGTGACGCCCTTGTCGCGCGCGGCCGTGGAGAAGGGGGCCGCGGCGTCGCGCAGCAGCGACTCGGCCGCCATGCGCCGGCGGTGCAGCTCCATGCGTCCCGACTGGATGCGCGACAGATCCAGCAGGTCGTCGACGATCTGCTGCAGGCGTTCGGTGTCCTGACGGGCGGCCGCCAGCAGGTCCAGCTGCTTGTCGTTGAGAGGGCCGACGGTCTCCTCGGCGCACAGGTGGATCGCCATGCGCAGGGAGGTCAGTGGCGTCCGGAACTCGTGAGCCACCGTGGCGACCAGGTTGTTCTTGAGCTCGTCGAAGCGCAGGACGCGCGTCACGTCCTGCACGATGACGGTGACGCCGACCAGGGCGCCCTGGTCGGTGGTCACCCGCGTGGCGCGCGGCAAAAAGAAGCGGTCCTGTCCGTCGAGCCCCGCGGCCGCGACCCGCACCGCCTCGTCGAAACCGACGGCGGGTTCGGCCGTCGCGTCGCTCTCGACCCGCGCGCGCACGCGCTCGATGGCGGCGCGGATCTGCGGCTCGGCCCGGGCCAGCGGCGCCTGGCTGTCCTCGCCGACCTGGTCGACGGACACGCGCAACACGCGATCGGCCGCCTGGTTGGCCCCCAGCAAGCGCCCGCCCAGGTCGAAGATCAGGACCGGGTCGGGGAGGCTGTCGATGGCCGCCTGTGCCTGCTGCTGGGCCTGCAACAGCTCACCCAGCGAGCTCTTGCGGTATTGCGCCAGCCGGTCGGCCATCAGGTTGAAGTCGCGCGCCAGCGCGCCGATCTCGTCCTGGCGCGTGACCTTGGCGCGGACCTCCATGTCGCCCTCGCCGAGGCGGCGCGCCGTCTGCCCCAGCACGGACAGGGGGCGCAGGATCCGGCGGGTCAGCACGGTCGACGCGAGCAGGCCAATCAGCGAGGCGATGAGCGCCGTCGCCACCATCGCCGCGCTGGCGCGCTCGGCCTCGCGCCGGGCTCGGTCGCGCTTGCCGACCATCGCGTCCTGATTCAGCTCCAGGATGCGGTCGGCGGCGCGGCGCGTGTCCAGGTAGAGCGCGCGCAGCGCCTGATCGCCGGGGCCGGCGCGCGTGAGCGCGTCCCGGTAGGCGGTCCAGGCCTTGACCAGGGCGGCGGTCGCCGCGGGCTCGCCGCGCTCGGTGACGTTGCTGCGCTGGACGGACAGCGCCTGCTCGAACCGCGCCAGGCTGGACGTGACCTCTGACCCGGCCTTTGCGTCGCCGTCGGCGGCTGCGGCCCCGGCGACGTCCAGGCGGTCCAGCGCCTCCTTCATCTGCTCGACGGCCAGCACGCTCCGGTAGTTGTCCTGCAGGATGGACGCCGTGTTCCGCCCCAGTGACGCGTTGGTGAGCGCCGCCAGCAGCGCGATCAAGGCCAGCGCAGCGGCCAGCGGCGTCTGGGCCAGCAGGATCTTCGCGCGGAGGGTCATGCGCTCTCATCATCCAGCGAAGCGACCAGCACGTCGAACCCGCTCGCCTCGTCGACGAGCCGCGTGGCCAGCGAACGCCCCAGCGCCCGCCGCCACCAGGGCGCGCGGGATCGCCCCACGATGATCTGCCCGACGCCGTGCGAGCGCGCGAAGTCGAGCAGCGCCGGCACCGGATCGTCCGCCTTGATGTGCACGACCTCGGCGCCCAGCTCGCGCGCCCGCTCGGCGTTGGCCAGCAGGTGGCGCTGGGCCTCGGCGTCGATCAGGTGCGGCGCCTCGCGCGGCGTCTGGACGTAGACGACGAACCAGTCGTTGTTGAGGCGCCCGGCCAGCCGCGATCCCCGCCGCAACAGGGCCGAGGCGCGGGTCGGCAGCGACGACAGGCAGACCATGACCCGGCCGCTGACGCCCGCCTCCCCGGGCTCGGCGTCGCGCGCGCTCTCGCGGCGGCGCCGCTCGTCGCGGTCCAGGCTCTCGGCGACCTCGCGCAGCGCCAGCTCGCGCAGCGTGGCCAGGTTGCGGTCCTTGAAGAAGTGGCCGCGCGCCCACGACACGCGCTCGGCAGGGTAAATCTTCCCGGATTCCAGCCGGTCCAGCAGGTCCTCGACGCTCAGATCCAGGTTCACGATCTGGTCGGCGCGCTTGAGGAATCCGTCGGGGACGGTCTCGCGGATCGTCACGCCGGTCGCCCGTTGCACGACGTCGTTCAGGCTCTCGAGGTGCTGGATGTTGAAGGCGCCGATGACGTTGATCCCGGCGTCCAGCAACGCCAGCACGTCTTGATAGCGGCGCCGGTGCCGGCTGCCGGGGACGTTGGTGTGGGCGATTTCGTCGACGACGGCGACCGCGGGACGCCGCTCGAGCACCGCCTCCAGGTCCATCTCCTCGATGACGACGCCGCGGTACCGAATCTGCCGGCGCGGCACGGCCTCCAGCCCGGCCAGCAGCGCCTCCGTCTCGGCGCGCCCATGGGTCTCGATCAGCGCCAGCACGACGTCCTCGCCGCGCGCCTTCAGCGCCCGGGCCTCCTCGAGCATGCGGTACGTCTTGCCCACACCGGCCGCGAAGCCGAGGTACAGTTTCAGCCGCCCGCGCGGCGGGCGCACGCGCTAGGTTCCCTCGTACTTCTTGCGCTTGCGCCACAGCGTCGAGGCGTCGATGCCCAGCAGCGCCGCGGCGTCTTCCATCTTGGGGACCCGCTCGAGCACCGACAGGATGTGCTCCCGTTCGATCTCGTCGATCGAGTAGTCGCCGCCCACCGTCGGCCGGCGGTGAGCGCCGCGCGGCACGCGCCCGGGCAGCGCCTCCGGCTCGATGACGGCGCTGGGCCACAGGATCGCGATGCGCTCGAGCGTGTTGCGCAGCTCGCGCACGTTGCCGGGCCAGTCATGCTGCTCCAGCGCGCGGGCGGCCGCAGCCGAGATCTCGCGGTGGCGGGGCGGCCCGGCCGCCGTGTACGTCGCCAGGAAGGCGCGCGCCAGCGGCAGGATGTCCTCGCGCCGCTCGCGCAGCGGCGGCATTCGCACCTCGACGACGTTGAGCCGGTAAAAAAGGTCCTCGCGGAAGCGGCCGGCCTTCACGTCGGCGTCCAGGTCCCGATTCGTGGCCGCGATGATCCGCACGTCGCCGTGCCGCGTGCGGGTCTCGCCCACGCGCTCGAAGTCCTTCTCCTGCAGGAAGCGCAGCAGCTTGCTCTGCAGCGACGGCGGGATCTCGCCGATCTCGTCCAGGAACAGCGTCCCGCCCTCGGCGACCTCGACCCGCCCCGCCTGGTCGCGGATGGCGCCCGTGAACGCCCCCTTCACGTGCCCGAACAGCTCGCTGGCCAGCAGCTCCTCGGACAGGGTCGGGCAGTTGATGACCACGAACGGCTTGGCGGCGCGCGCGCTCTGCCGGTGGATGGCGCGCGCCAGGATGCTCTTGCCCGTGCCGTTCTCGCCGGTGATCAGCACCGGCGCGTCGGTGGCGGCGACGCGCGCGGCCATGTCCAGCACGCCGCGCATCGCGGGCGAGCGGCTCGTGATCTCGATGTCGGGCGCCTCCTCGGCCAGGCGGCGCTCCAGCTCCGCGACCCGCTTCGTCAGATCGCGCTCGGTGCGCAGCTTCTCGACCTGGTGCCGGATCTGCGCCGGCGTGAAGGGCTTGGCCAGGTAGTCCCAGGCGCCGCGCCGGATGGCCTCCACCGCCGTCTCGATGGTGCCGTAGGCGGTGATGAGCACGATCGCGAGGCCGGGCTCCAGCGCCAGCAACTTGGGCAGCAGGTCCAGGCCGCTCTCGCCGGCCAGCGCCAGGTCGACCAGCGCCAGGTCGTAGGGCTGGCGCGCCAGCGCGGCCAGGGCCGCCTCGCCCGTGCCGACCGCCAGCGCCTCGGCGCCCATGCCTTCGAGGCAAACGGTCAGCGTGCTACGGATGTTCTTTTCGTCGTCGACGATGAGAACGCGCAATCCACCGCCGACCGCGGTGGCGTTTTGGGAGGCCGGCATCCCCGGATGCTACCGCGCGGAACGACGGGCGTCGCATTGCGCGTTGCAATGAGGAAACGGCATGGATCCAGCAAAACGCAAGGAAACGCGGCATGTTAAGGTGCGCGCGATGTCGGCCCACCCGCTGTCGACCTTGTCCCTTTCGCCGACGGAAATCTGCGAGATCCTCGCGCCACTGCTGCTGGAAGAGCGTCGGGCACGCATCGACGCCGCGGCCGCCGGGCGCCTGGGCGGGTTGCGCGTCGTCATCGAGAACCTGCACGATCCGCACAACGGCGCCGCCGTCCTTCGCAGCGCGGAGGCGTTCGGCATCCAGCGCGTCGAGGTGATCGAGAGCGTCGAGCGCTTTCGCTTCTCCAGCACGGTCACGCAGGGGTGCGAGAAGTGGCTGGACGTCGTCCGCCACCGCAGCCTGGCCGCGGCGACCGTGTCGCTGCGCAGCGAGGGGTTCGCGATCTACGCGGCGGTCCCGGGCGCCACCGCCACGCTCGAGGAGCTGGACTTCGCCCGCCCGGCCGCGGTGATGGTCGGCAACGAGCACGAGGGGCTGACCGCCGAGGCGATCGCCGCCGCCGACGTCCGGTTCGGCATCCCCATGCACGGCCTCACCCAGAGCCTGAACCTCTCGGTCGCCGCCGCCGTCATCGCCTCGCGGGCCTCCGCATTGCGCCGGCGCGCGCTGGGTCGGGACGGCGACCTGCCCGACGATGCGGTCCAGGCCCTGCGGGCCCGGTTCTATGCGGCCTCGGTCCGGGGCGCCGAAGCGGTCCTGGCGCGGGCGATAGAGGCGCGCCGGCGTTGAGCTTTTCTTGAACCGCCTCCTTCGGGGGATAGACTGGCAGGATGGCCGCTGGACCCTCGCTCGACGACCGTGACCCGCGTGGCCCCGGCAAGCGGCGTGGCAAGAAGTCCGGCAAGGGGCTGTCCACCGTGACGCGCGCCGGCCGCGCCGGGCGCCCGACCTGGATGCGCGTCGCCCGCATCTGCGCCACCGTGGCGATCCTGGGCCTCTTCGCGGGGATCGCCGGGCTGGTCGCCCTCTTCAGCTACTACGGCAGCGACCCCAAGCTGCCCGACCTGGCGCGCCTCGACAGCTACCGGCCCAAGCAGGTGACGCGCATCCTGGACCGCACGGGCGCGCCGATCGGGGAGATGGGGACCGAGAAGCGCACGGTCGTCCCGTACAGCGCGATCCCCAAGCTGCTGATCCAGGCGGTGGTCGCGGCCGAGGACGCCGACTACTTCAACCACGGCGGGCTCGACTACCGCGGCATGGCGCGCGCGTTCATCGAGGACGTGCTGCGCGGCCGGCGCGCGCAGGGCGGCTCGACGATCACGCAGCAGGTGGTCAAGAACCTGGTGCTGTCGCCCGAGCGCACGATGCGCCGCAAGGTGCAGGAGATCATCCTGGCCCGGCAGCTGTCGCAGAAGCTGTCCAAGGAAGAGGTGCTGGCCCTCTACTTGAACCAGATCTACTACGGCCACGGCCGCTACGGTTGCGAGGAGGCGGCGCGCTACTACTTCGGCAAGTCGGTGCGCGACATCGATCTGGCCGAGGCGGCGCTGCTGGCCGGGCTGCCGCAGAGCCCGGAGCGGCTGTCGCCGCGCAAGCACCCCGACGCCGCCAAGACCCGCCAGCGCTACGTGCTGGGGCAGATGGCCGAGCGCGGATACATCCAGCGCGCCGTGGCCGACAAGGTGGCCGCCGAGCCGATCCGCCTCGTGCGCGAGCCGGCCTCGGCGCGCGGAATCGCGGCGGAGGCGATCGACATCGTGGGCGGCGTCCTGTCCGACAAGCTGGGCGAGCAGGCGGCGCTGGATCGCGGGATGACGGTGACGACCACGCTGGACGCCCATCTGCAAGAGCTGGCGCGCACGTCGGTCGAGCGCGGGCTGGAGGACCTGGACGCGCGGCAGGGATTCCGGGGGCCGTCGGGGCACCTCACGGGCAAGGCGCTGGAGAAGAAGCACGCCGAGCTGGCGCACGCGCACGCGAAGGGGATCCGCGACTCGGAGATCATCGAGGGGATCGTCACGCGTCTGGAGATCGACGCCGGCAACCCGAAGGGCGGGCGGCTGTTCGTCGACGTGGGCGCGCCGGACGGCAAGGAGGGGATGGTCGACTTCACGCTGGAGACGCGCTACGGCAAGGGGCCGAAGCCGCTGTCGGCGCGGTTCAAGGAGGGCGACCTCGTGCGCGTGCGCTGGGCCGGTGAGCGCCCCCGCCCCGACGAGGGCGGCCTGCCACTGGCGCTGGAGCTGGGGCCCCAGGCGGCGATGGTCGTCATTGACCCGGCGTCGCACCAGATCCTGGCCCTGGTGGGCGGCTACGACTTTCACCCGGGCTGGTTCGACCGCAGCGTGCGCGCCCAGCGGCAGCCCGGCTCCGCGTTCAAGCCGATCGTCTACGCGGCGGCGGTCGAGGCGCGCAAGATCACGCCGGCCACCGTCATCAACGACGCGCCCGAGGTCTACGACCTCTGGAAGCCGCAGAACTACGAGAAGGAGCAGTTCCGGGGCCCCGTGCGCGTGCGCACCGCGCTGGCCGAGTCGATCAACACGGTGGCCATCAAGGTCCTGTCCGAGGTGGGCATCGACCAGGTGCGCGCCGTCGCCGGTCGGGTGGGGATCACGTCGACGATCGCGCCGGACGTCGGGCTGTCGCTGGCGCTCGGCTCGCTGACCGTCACGCCGCTGGAGCTGGCCAACGCCTACGCGACGTTCGCCGACGGCGGCATGGCCGCCAAGGTCGACCGGACGTCTCTGGTCACCGCCATCGGCGACCAGAAGCTGCCGGTCCCGCAGCTGCAGCCCGGGCTGCCGCCCGAGGTGGCCTACGTCATGGTGTCGTTGATGCGCAGCGTGATCGACGAGGGGACGGCCCGCGGCGCCATCGCCGGCAAGCTGCACCGCCCGGCGGCCGGGAAGACCGGCACCTCCAACGGGCAGCGCGACGCCTGGTTCGTGGGTTTCACCCCCGACCTGCTGGCCGCGGTGTGGGTCGGCTTCGACGACATGAAGAAGCTGGGACGCGGCGAAGCGGGCGGCAAGACGGCGGCGCCCATCTGGGCCGACTTCATGGTGAAGGCCACCGCCGGCAAGCCGACCAAGGACTTCGCGCAGCCGGCGGGCGTGGTCGTTCAGCGGATCGACAAGGCCAGTGGCCTGCTGGCGGCGCAGGGGCAAGAGACCGGAACGCTGGACGAGGTCTTCCTCGACGGCACGGCCCCCACGCAGCAGGCCGCCTCCGCGGGGCAAGAGACCAACCCGGACAAGCTGCTGCTGCAGTAGCGGCGCGCTACTCGCGGACGGGCGTCGCCTTGAGCGCCGCCTTGCCGTCCTTGACGTAGACCGAGAAGCGGACCGTGCGGCAGCCGTGCTTGGACACCAGCGCCGCCTTGTTGTCGCGCAGCTTCTGCAGGAACTTCGGCTGCGTCAGGCCGACCAGCGACTCTCCGCACGACCGCTTGGCCTCGACGAAGTCGTCGAAGACGTGGCGGAAGTGGGCGTCTTCCTCTTCCTGCTCGTCGTAGGGGACGACGCGCGTGGCCTCGCCGTCGGGCATCTGCTTGTCCGCCTCGGCGATGAGGTCCTCTTCGGCGAGCGCAGCGGCCGGCAGGTTCGCCCAGGACGCCGGCTTCGTGGCCGGCGAGGCCGAGACCGCGCCCCCCGCGGCCGCGATGGCGGCCGCCGAGAACGGCTGCGGCGCGGGCGGCGGCGCCAGCGACGGCA
>CAZJMY010000311.1:0-2062 GCA_964546845.1 uncultured Myxococcales bacterium
GGAGGGACGGGCGGCGCGGCGGGTGGCGGGGCGGGACGCGGCAGCGCCGGGGCTGGAGGTCGCGCCGGCGCGGGCGGCGGCGCCGGGCACGAGTCCAGGGACGCCGGCACCGACGCCGCGTCGCTGCCCGGCACTCACAACCCCGTCCTGCCCGGCCTGTTCGCCGACCCGCACATCGCCGAGTTCGACGGTGTCTTCTACATCTATCCGACGACAGACGGCTTCGCGAACTGGGGCGCGACGTCGTTCAGCGTGTTCTCGTCGACCAACCTCGTCGAGTGGACGAACCGGGGCGTCATCCTGGATTTGCCGAAGGACCTGAAGTGGGCGACGGACCGCGCGTGGGCGCCCGCGATCGCGCGCGCCGGCGCGACCTACTACTTCTACTTCTGCGCCGCGCAGCAGATCGGCGTCGCGACCGGCAGCTCGCCCGCGGGCCCGTTCAAGGACGCGCTCGGCCATCCGCTGATCACCACCAACCAGTTCGGCCCCCAGTCGATCGATCCGTTCTTCTTCCTGGACGACGACGGGACCCGCTACCTCTACTTCGGCAGCGGCACCGGCGGCCTGCGCGTCGTGAAGCTGGGCAGCGACATGATCTCGCTGTCCGGAACGCCGGCCAACGTCTCGCCCAGCGGCGCCAGCGGCGTGCTGGAGGGCAGCGCGATGTTCAAGCGCAACGGCGCGTACTACCTGCAATGGTCCGAGGGCGACACGCGCAACGCGACCTACAAGGTCGCCTACGCGAAGGCCGCCTCGGCGACCGGCCCCTTCACGCGTCTGGCGACCATCCTGCAGCAGGACACGGCGCAAGGAATCCTGGGCCCCGGGGGAAGCACCGTGCTCGCGTTCCCCGAGCGCGACGCCTACTACATCGCCTACCACCGCTTCAAGATCCCGGGCGGCGACGGGACCCACCGCGAGACCTGCATCGATCGGTTGTTCTTCAACGCCGACGGAACCATCGCGCCGGTGAAACCGACCTTGCAGGGTCTGCAGACCGCGGTCGCGCCCTGACGCGGCGGATCACAGCGACGTGGCGGCCGGCGCCAGCTCCCAGAGCGCGCCCGCCGTGCGGCGCGAGAGCGTCCGCTTCTTCGCGCAGAGCGACACGTGATACCCGGCGGGCGGGCGCTTGACCTCGACCTGCTCGATGCGGCCGCGAAGCGGGCTGTCCCGCCGCACCAGCTCGGGCACCACGCCCACGCCGCAGCCGAGCGCGACCATGGCCAGGATCGCCTCGTTGCCGTCGACCTCCGCGTAGACCTCGGGCCGCGCCTTCTGCCGTTCCAGCCAGGCGTCGATGCGCTGCCGCTCGAGCCCCCGCCGCGGCAGGATCACCGGGAGGCCGGTCCAGTGGCTGCCGCCCAGCAGCGCCCGGCGGGCGAGCTCCGGCTCGGACGCCGGCGCGATGAACGCCAGCTCGGTGTGCGCCAGGCGCACGAACTGCAGCTCCGGCGCCGGCCGGTCCGGCTCGGGCACGACCGCGAAGTCGACCTCGTCGTTCTCCAGGCCCTGCATGCAGCGCGCGGCGTCCGACGTGCTGAGCTGCAGGTGGATGCCCGGGTACTGTTCGCGGCAGCGCGCCAGCAGCTTGGGCAGCACCGAGTGGCAAGCGGTCACGGTGCAGGCGATCCGCAGCTCGCCGGTCGGCGCCACCGTCTCCGTCGCCAGCGCCTCCAGCAGCCGCGCGTGGGCGGCCACCTGCGCGCGCGCGTGATCGCGGAAGATCTCGCCCGCCCGCGTGAGCGCCACGCGCCGCTTGCTGCGCTGGAACAGCGGCTGCCCCAGGTCGTCCTCCAGCCGCTGGATCGACCGGGTGAGCGCCGACGGGCTCATGTGCAGCGCCTGGGCCGTGCGGGCGAAGTGCAGGCTGTCCGCCAAGTGCAGGAAAACATTCAGCTCGTGCTGCGCCGAGGTCGCCATATTGCGCTTTTCGCAATTCAGACTACCAACAATCGGTCTACGCGCAATGCTGGTCGCCGTCTATCCTTGGGGGGTTCTCCAGCGCAAGGAGTCAGACCATGGCCCGACAGAACTACTTCAACACGCTCACGATGGC
>CAZJMY010000312.1:0-24302 GCA_964546845.1 uncultured Myxococcales bacterium
AGCAGGTGGTGAAACAGGATCCCCTCCTGCAGCGGCGCCAGCGGGTAGATGTCCTGCACGTTCCCCGCCCCCCCAGGCACCGCCGCCACGATCCGATCGATGGCCGCCTGGTCCAGCTCCACCAGCGTCACCATCTCCGGCGTGATCGCCGTGGCGTCCACGGGAATCAGGTTCGGCGGCACCTCGATCGCCGGGCGCCGTTCTTCGGCGATGCTCGCCGCCAGGTCCGCCAGCGTCGGGCTCGTGAACAGAGCGCGCACCTCGGCATGCAGCCCCGCCCGCCGCGCGCGCTCGATCACCGTCACGCCCAGCAGCGAGTGCCCGCCCAGCTCGAAGAAGTTGTCGTTGCGACCCACGCGGTCCAGGCCCAGCACCTCGGCCCAGATCGCGGCCAGGCGCTCTTCGATTGCACCTCGCGGGCGCTCGTAGCCGCGGGTCGCACCCGCGTCGCTCTCCGGTTGCGGCAGAGCGCGACGATCGATCTTGCCGTTGCGATTCAGAGGCATCGCCTCCAACCGCACGTACGCAGACGGCACCATGTAGTCGGGCAACCCCGCCCGCGCGTGGGCCCGCAACGTCTCGCCGTCCGGTGCGTCCGCACCCACGTAATAGGCCACCAGCCGCTTGTTGCCCGGTTGGTCCTCGCGCGCCACCACCACGACCTCCGTCACGCCGGGCGCCGTCGCCAGCCGCACCTCCACCTCGCCCAGCTCGATCCGGAAGCCACGCAGCTTGACCTGGAAATCGTTGCGCCCCAGGAACTCGACCGTTCCCTCCGGCGACCAGCGCCCGAGGTCGCCGGTGCGGTATATCCGCGCGCCGTCTTCTCGGAACGGGTCGACCAAAAACCGCCGGGCCGTCTCGTCCGGCTGGTTCAGGTAGCCGCGAGCGACGCCGTCTCCCCCGACGTACAGCTCGCCGGCCACGCCCACCGGCGCCGGCCGCAGCTGTTCGTCCAGCACGTACACCTGGGTGTTCGCGATCGCTCGCCCCAGCGGCAAGGGGCGCCCCCCCGCGTCGACCTCCCGCACCTCGTGCGTCAGGGCGTAGGTGGTCGTCTCCGTCGGGCCGTAGCAGTGGATCAGGTGCGCAGGTCCCCCCTCCCGCAAGACGCGCGCAAACGCCGACGGATCGTTGCGTTCGCCGCCGGTCAGCAGGAACCGGAGCCCGGCGAGCGCGCGCGGGATCGCCTGCGCGTACTGATTGAACAGCGCGGTGGTCACGAACAGGGCGGTCACGCCCCTCTCGGCAAGCACGCTGGCCAGACGCTCGGCCGACAGCAGCTCGTCGGCGGTGATGACCACCACCGCGCCGCCGTTCAGCAGCGCGCCCCAGAGCTCCATCGTGCTGGCATCGAAGGCCGGGTTCGCGGCCAGCGCCAGCCGGTCGCGTTCGTCGAAGGCGGCGTACCCGTTGTTCAGCACCAGGCGGGCCACCGCTCGGTGCGAGACCACCACGCCCTTCGGCGTCCCCGTGGAACCAGACGTGTACATCACGTAGGCTGGCGCGAGCGCGTCGACGACGACCTCGCGGGCGGCCGCCGCGCCCGTCCGAGCCGGCACGTCGGCGTCCATCCGGCGCAGCACCCCGGCGCTGACGAAGGCGTCCAGCTCTTGCGGCAGCGGCGCGCCGCCCCTGGCCAGGATTACCCGCGCGCCGCAATCCTGCACCATCAGCGCCTGTCGCGCGCCCGACAGCACGGCGTCCAGGGGGACGTACGCAGCGCCCGCCATCACGACCGCCACCTCGGCGACCACCAGGTCGATCGAGCGTTCGAGCGCGACAGCGACGCAGTCCCCCGCCACCACACCGGCCGCGCCCAGCGCCCCGGCCAGCCCGCGCGCGCGCGCCGCCAGCTCGCCGTAGCTCACCTGAGTCTGGCCGTCGATCACCGCGATCGCATCAGGCGTCCGCTCCGCCTGCGCCAGGAACAGCTCGGGCAAGCTGGCATTCCGCGGGTATTCGCGGCGCGTGTCGTTCCAGCCCCACACCAGCTGGTGGCGCTCGGCGAAGGGCAAGGCGTCGATCGCCGCGACCGGCGTCTCGCCACCCGCCTCCAGCGCATCCAGCAAACCCTCCAGCGTCGTCTGGATCATCGGGCAGACGCGCCCCGGCGGAATCACCGCGCTCAGGTGGGCGGTCAGCTTGAAGTCGCGCCCGAGGTCGTCGACCGTCACGGTGACCGGGTAGTTCGTCCGCTCCTCACTCCAGAGCTCCTCGAAGGACGGCGCGCTTTCGCCGGCGTCGTCGGCGCTTGCAGCGGCGACCGCGACCGGGGAAACGGCTTCAGCCGGCAGCGAGTGGCGATAATTGAACAGGGCCGAGAACAGGGCGGCCTGCACCGGCAACGCGCTTGCCCGTTGCGCCAGCACCAGCGAGGCGTGCTCGTGGCGAATGAGGCGCGCCAGCAGGTCGTGAGTCCGTTGCAGTGCCTCCGCCGCGGTCCCGTCGCCGATCCGGATGCGGACGGGCAACGTGTTGATGAACATGCCCAGCACGCGTCCGACGTCGGTGCCCCCCAGCATCCGGCCGAACATCACGGTCCCGAAGACCACGTCCTGCCGCCCCGAGACGCGCCCCAGCACCACCGCAAACGCCAGGTGCATCAAGCTCGCGGCGCTGACGCCGGCCCGCGCGGCCGCGGCCCGGATGCGCGCCGCCAATCGCGGGTCGAGCATCTGATGCTCCTCGCGAATCGCGGCGCCGTCGTCCTGAACGTCCAGCAGCCCGAACGGCGCGGTGGGCTCGTCGACGTCGGCCAGCAGCTTGCGGAAGAACGCCTCGTGCTCTTCGCGCGCGACGCTGCGACGCGCCTGCGCGACGAAGCGCCGAAACGGCACCGGCGGCGGCAGCTGGTCTCGCCGTCCCGCATCGATCTCGGCCATCTCGGCGATGACCAGCTCGACGGTCGTATGGTCCAGGATCAGGTGGTGCGCCAGCAACATCAGCAGCCATCGCCCTTGCGCCGGATCCGCCGCCGCAAAACCGCGCAGCAGGGGCGCCTCGTCGACGGCGATGCGCTGCCGGCGCGGATCGCAATGAGCGCGAAGCCACGCCGCCACGTCGTCCTCCGCCGCAGGCGCAGCCAGCGTCTCGATCACCAGCGGCGCCTTTCGGTGCACCACCTGCACAGGCTCGTCCAGCCCCTGCCACATCACCGCCGTGCGCAAGATGTCGTGCCGATCGATCACTTCGTTCAAAGCGGCCGCGAATCGATCCAGGCGCGCGCGGTCCGGGAACGCCAGCAGGACCGGCATCAAGTAGGCGTCCCCCTGCCGCGCGACCAGGTGGTGGAACAAGATCCCCTCCTGCAACGGCGCAAGCGGGTAGATGTCCTGCACGTTGGCCGCTCCGCCGGGGACGCGCGCCACGATGCCGTCGAGGGCCGCCGGCTGCAGTGACACCAGCGTCAACATCTCGGGGGCGATCGCCTCCGCCCCGGGCGGGATCAAGTTGGGCGGAACGGACGTGTCCGCGCCGCCTTCGTCGCCCGTCGCGCCCGCGTCGGGGGCGGATACCTGCGCCGCCAGCTCTGCCAGCGTCGGCGAAGTGAACAGCGCGCGGACGTCCGCGCGCAGACCCAAACGGCGCATCCGGTCGACCAGCGTGACGGCCAGCAGCGAGTGGCCGCCCAGCTCGAAGAAGTTGTCGCGCCGTCCGACACGCGCGACGCCCAGCACGTCCGCCCACAGAGCAGCCAGCGTCTGCTCGAGCCCGTCGTGCGGGGGTTCGTAGACCCGCGCCGCATACGCGGCCGCGCCGGGCGCCGGCAGCGCCCGGCGGTCCAGCTTGCCGCTGGTGTTCTGCGGCATCGCCGGCAGGTGGACGTACGCCGACGGCACCATGTGTTCCGGCAAGCTGTCGCGCAGGCCGACCCGCAGCGACTCCACGTCCAGCGGCGCGGGCCCGGTGTAGTAGGCCACCAGCCGTTGATCCCCCCCGCCGTCGTCGCGGGCCACGACGGCCGCTTCGGCGATCCCGGGCAGTTCGAGCAGGCGCGCCTCGACCTCGCCCAGCTCGATCCGGAAGCCGCGCAGCTTCACCTGGAAGTCGTTGCGCCCCAGGTACTCCAGCGCACCGTCCGGGCGCCGGCGCGCCAGATCGCCCGTTCGATACATCCACCCATCGCTCGCCTCCGCGCCGCGCGCGTACGGGTCGGGCAAGAAGCGTTCGGCGGTCAGCTCCGGCCGGTTGAGATAGCCACGGCCGACCGGCATCCCGCCGATGTAGAGCTCGCCCGCCACACCCACGGGCGCCGGCTCGAGGTGCCGGTCCAGGACGTAGAGGCGGGCGTTCGCGATCGGCCGTCCGATCGGGATCGCGGCGGCGCTGTCCGCCGGCTCGCAGCGCCAGGCCGCCACCTCGACCGCCGCCTCGGTGGGGCCGTAGAGGTTCAGGACCTCGACGCCGGGCAACTGCTGGTGGGTCCGCTGCACCAGCGGCGCGCTCAGCGCCTCGCCGCTGCACATCAGGCAGCGCAGCCCGGTGCATCGCTCGGCACGCCGCCCCTCGAGGAACAGCCGGAGCATGGACGGGACGAAATGGACGACGGTCACGCCGGCGTCGACGATCGCCCCCGCCAGATAGTCCGGATCCTTGTGGCCGTCCGGCCGCGCGATGACCAGACGCGATCCGGAGATCAGCGGACCGAACAGCTCGCCCACGGAGACGTCGAAGGTGAGCGGGGTCTTCTGCAAGAACACGTCGGCCGGTCCCAGGCCCAGGAACCTCTGCAACCAGACCAGTCGATTCACGACGGCCCGGTGCTCGTTCATCGCACCCTTGGGCGTGCCCGTCGAACCGGAGGTGTAGATCACGTAGGCCAGATGGCGTGAGGTCAGACCGGCCGCTCTGACGGCGGGCGTGACCCGGCCGCTGTCGCGGCGCTCAACCTCGGCGCCAGCGTCGGCGTCGCGCTCGAGGCGGAGGATGGGGATCCCCATCCCTTCGGCGAGTGGCGCCAGCAGGCCCTGCGTGCGCTCGTGCGTCAGCAGGACGACGGGCGCGCAATCGGTCAACACCTCGTGCAGGCGCCGCGCCGGCGAGCCCGGATCGAGCGGGACGTAGGCGCCGCCCGCCTTCAGAATGCCCAGCAGCCCCACCACCATCTCGAAGCTCCGCTCGACGGCGATCGCCACCCGCGCATCCGGGCGGATCCCACGCGCTTCCAGACGGCGTGCCAGCGCATCCGCCCGCGCGTTGAGCTCGCCGTAGCTCATCGTCTGCCCCTCGAAGACCAGCGCGACGGCGTCGGGCGCCCGTGAGGCCTGCTCCTCGAACAGCTCGTGAATGCAGCGCTCTTGTGGGAAGGGCGTGCTGGTCGCGTTCCAGTCGTACAGAAGCTGGTGCCGCTCCTGGTCGGAGAGCCAGGGCAGGCGAGCCATCGCTCGCGTGTCATCCGCCACCATGGCGTCCAGCAGGCGGGCGAAACCGGAGACCAGACGTTCGATCGTGCCGGCGTCGAAGAGCGCGCTCGCGAAGATCACGGCGCCGGCGATCCGCCCGGCGCTCTCTTGCAACTCCAGCGTCAGATCGAACTGCGACGACTGAGCGGGGGAGCCGACGGCTTCGACCTCCAACCCGGGCAAATCGAGGTGCCCCTCTGGGGTGTTCTGCCAGACGAGCATGGCCTGGAAGATCGGCGTGTAGGCCAGCGTCCGGGGCGGCTGCACGACCTGGACCAGTTGCTCGAAAGGGAGGTCCTGATGGGCCTGCGCCTCCAGCGTCACGTCCTGAGCGCGCGCCAGCAGCTGGCTGACGCTGGCGTCGCCGTTCAGCTGAATGCGCAGCGCGAGGGTGTTGACGAAGCAGCCGATCAACGGCTCGAGCTCGAAGCGCGACCGCCCGGCCACGGGGCTGCCGATCACGACGTCGTCCTGGCCCGCCGTCCTTCCCAGGGCCGCCGCCCATCCGGCCAACAGCGCCGCGTACGTCGTGACGCCGTTTCGCCGCGCCATCTGCCGCACCCGCTCGCTGAGCTCCGGCCCTAGATCGACCGCCACCCGCCCGCCGGTCAGATCCTGCTCGGGCGGACGGGGCCGATCGGTCGGCAGATCCAGCTTGTCGGGCGCTCCGGCGAGCTGCTTCTGCCAGTAGTCTGCCTGACGCTGCAGCTCGCCGGCGTCCAGCCGCCCGCGCTGCCAGACGGAGAAGTCGGCGTACTGGATGGGCAGCGGCGGCAATGGGTCGCTCTTCCCGGCGTGGAACGCCGCGTACAGCGTGGTGAGCTCCCCGAGCAGGATGCTCACCGACCACCCGTCGGCGACCAGGTGATGCAGCGTCACGACCAGCAGGTGATCGGTGTCGGTCAATCTGGCCAAAAGGGCCCTGATGGCTGGTCCGGCCTCCAGATCGAACGCGCCGCCGGTCTCGCGCGCGATCAGAGCCCCCAGCGCCTCTTCACTGGTGTCCGGCGACAGGTCCTGCCGCCGCATGACCGGCCCCAGGCTGTCGGGCGGCATGACGATCTGCACGGGCTCGCCGCCGGGTGACAGGAAGCGGGTGCGCAGCGCCTCGTGCCGTGCGACAACCTGGGCCAGCGCGCGCGACAGGGCCTCGGCGTCGAGGGGTCCTCGGAAGCGGAGCGCGCCCGAGATGTGGTAGGCGCTGCTGTCCCGATCCAGCTGGGACAGAAACCACAGCCGGCGCTGCGCGGCGGACACCGGCACGCCGCCTTCCCGAGGGGCGCTCGGCCGCAACCGGATCTCTTCGGTGGCCAGGCGAGCCCCGGCGACGACCGCTGCCTGCTCGCTCAGCACCGGATTCCTGAGCAGCTCGCCGAGGTCGATCTCGACGCCCAGCGCGCGGCGAACCCGAGACGCCAGCTGCATGGCCAGCAACGAGTGGCCGCCCAGCTCGAAGAAGCTGTCATGCCGGCCGATGCGCTCGATCCCCAGGACCTCGCTCCACAGCGCTGCCAGCGCGACCTCGGTCTGCGCCCGTGGGGGCTCGTAGGTGCTGCGGGATGTGAACGCGCGGTCATCCGGCGCCGGCAACGCCCGCCGGTCAATCTTGCCGTTGGGTGTCAGCGGAACCGCCGGCAGATGCACGAAGGCGGCTGGCACCATGGCCTCGGGAAGACCGGCCCGCGCGTGGGCGCGCAGAGTGTCGACGGGCAGCGACCGCTCGCCGGTGTAATAGGCGACCAGCTGCGTCTCGCCGGCGCGATCGGGGCGCCCCACCACCACGACCTCCGCCACGCCGGCCAGAGTGGCCAGGCGGGCTTCGACGTCGCCCAGCTCGATCCGGTAGCCGCGGACCTTGACCTGGTGGTCGGTGCGTCCCCCGCACTCCAGCTTGCCGTCGGGGCGATGGCGGGCGAGATCGCCGGTCCGGTACAGGCGTTCGCCACCGCCGAACGGATCCGGCACGAATCGCTCGGCGGTCAGCTCGGACCGGCGCCAGTATTCAGCCGCGACACCATCCCCGCCGATGTAAAGCTCGCCCCAGGTGCCGGCCGGCACCAGGTTGGCCGCGCCGTCGAGCACGTACATCTGCGTGTTGGCGATCGGGCGGCCGATGCTGGGCGCCCCGGCCTGCTGCTGGTCCTCGATCTGGTCGATGCTGGACCAGACGGTGGTCTCCGTGGGGCCGTACATGTTCCAGAGCGACGATCCACGGGGCAGCAACCAGGACGCGAGCTCGGGCGTCAGGGGCTCACCGCCGCACAACATCTTCAGTCCTGGCTGACCACGCCAATCGACGTGTCGGAGCAGCTTCCAGGTCGCGGGGGTCGCCTGCATGACCGTGGCACCGCAGTCCGCGATCAGCCGGGCCAGGCGCTCGCCGTCGGTGGCGTCGGCGCGTGGCGCCAGCACGACGCGCGCGCCCACGCACAGGGGTAACCAGAGCTCCAGCGCGGCGATGTCGAAGGACGGGGTGGTCACGCTCAGCAGGACGTCCTGCGACTCCAGCCCGGGTCGCGTGCGCATCGACCAGAGAAAGTTCACCAGCGACCGGTGACGTATCGCCACGCCCTTGGGCGTGCCGGTCGACCCGGAGGTGTAGATGAGATACGCGACGTCGTTCCCGGCGGCGGGCGCGTTCTCGGCGACCGTCGGGGCCGTCAGCCTGCGCTGTTCGGACATCCACTCGTCGACGTGCACCACGCGCGCCGGCCAGCGCAGCGGCGCGACGGTCGAGTCGGTCAGCACCAGCGTCACCGCGGCGTCATCCACGATGAACGCCAGACGCTCCGGCGGAAACGCCGGGTCGAGGGGGACGTACGCCGCGCCGGCCTTCAACGTGGCCAGGAGCGCGACCACCAGCTCCAGCCCGCGATCCAGGCAGACCGCCACCCGCATCTGTGAGCCGACGCCCAGCGCCCGCAAGTGGGCGGCCAGTTTCGCGGCGAACAGATCGAGCTCCCGATACGTGAGCGCTTCGTTTCCGCAGGCGACGGCGACCGCGTCCGGCGTCCGGGCGGCCTGTGTCGCGATCAGATCGTGGGCGCCCACGCCGCGCGGATAGTCGGCCGCCGTGTCGTTCCACTCGACGACCAGGCGACGGCGCTCTTCGTCGGAAAGCACCTCCAGGCGGCTGACGGGAGCCTCGACCCCGCTCTGGCTCTCGTCTTCCAGCGCGCGCAGCAGATTGGCCAGCGCCGTCTCGAAGTACGCGCAGACACGCTGGGGCGCCAGCTCCCCCCGGACCTGGACGGTGACCTTGAAGTCGCGCCCCAGGTCGTCCACGGCGACGCTCAGCGGGTAGTTCGTGCGCTCCTCGCTCCACAGGATCTCGAGCTGTGGGCCCGAGTCGATCTGTTCGTCCGGTTCAGGCGCGGGCGCCGGCGAGTGTCGATAGTTGAGCAGCGCCAGGAACAGCGGCGCCGGGGCAGTCACCGCGCTGCATCGCTGCGCCTCCGCCAGCGATGCGTGCTCGTGACCGATGAGACGCGCCAGCAGCGCGTGCGTCCGACGGACGCACTCACGGGCGCCAACCTGCGCGAGGTCGATCCGGACCGGCAGCGTGTTGATGAGCATGCCGAGCACGCGGGACACGCCCTCGTCGGCCTGCAGGCGCCCCAGCAGGACGGTCCCGAACACCGGGTCGGGGCGGCCGCTCGCGCGCCCGACGACGACCGCGAATGCGACGTGAACCAGCGTCGCGGGGCTGACTCCCGCTTCCCGGGCCAGAACGCGCACGCGCTGCGACAGGGACGGGTCCAAGAGACGGTGCGCCTCGGCGACCGCCGTTCCCTGGTCGTGCGTTTCGAGCAGCCCGAAGGGCGCCGTCGTCTCGTCGACGCCGGCCAGCATCTCCCGGAAGAACGCGGCATGTCGATCGCTGCGCCCGCGGCGCGATTGCGCGATGAAGTCGCGGAACGGCGCCGGCGGGGGAAGTGCCTCGGCATCACCTCTTTCGAAAGCGGCCGTCTCCTCGATCAACAGCTCCAGCGTGGTGTGGTCCATCGCCAGGTGGTGGACCAGCAACAGCAACAGCCAGCGCTCCCGAGCCGGATCGGGCGTGGCGTAACCTCGCATCAGCGGCGCTTCGGCGACGTTCACTCCCAGCTCACCGGCCTGGAACCGCGCCTTCAGCTGGTCCGCGCTCTCACCCCGCCCCGGGTCGGTCGTGATCCAGTCGACCCGGATGGCGGCGCGCCGCTGGACCACCTGAACGGGCTCGGCCAGCCCCTCGTGGATCACGGCCGTACGCAAGATGTCGTGGCGGTCGACGACCTTCTGCAACGTGTCGACGAACGCCTCGAGATCCTGCCGACTGGGAAACGCGAGCAGGCTGGGCAGCAGGTACGTGTCGACGGCGCCGGCAGTCAGGTGGTGGAAGAGGATCCCCTCCTGCAGCGGCGCCAGCGGATAGATGTCCTGCACGTTGCGCGCGCCGCCCGGCACGTGCGCCACGATGCGGTCGATGGCTTCCTGGTCCAGCGTCACCAGGGTGAGCATCTCGGGCCGGATCTCGCCGGCGTCCGCCGGGATCAAATTCGGCGGAACCGGGACGCTCGCGGGCTCGAGCGCGGCCTCGATGCGTGCCGCCAGTCCCGCCACCGTCGGCGCCGTGAACAGCGCGCGTACGTCGGCGGTCAGCCCCGCGCGCCGCAGGCGTTCGACGACGGTCACGGCCAGCAGGGAGTGCCCGCCCAGCGCGAAGAAGTCGTCTCGTCGCCCGACGCGCTCGACGCCCAGGACCTCGCCCCAGACCTGCGCCAGCGTCTCTTCCACGGGGCCGACCGGCGCCTCGTACGCGCGCGCCGCATACGACGCGGCATCAGGCGCCGGCAGCGCCCGTCGGTCCACCTTCCCGTTGCGGGTCAGCGGCAGGGCGTCCAGCCGCACGTATGCGGCCGGCGCCATGTAGGCGGGCAACGCTTCCTGAGCGTGCGCCTGCAGCGCCGCCGTCTCCGCCTGCCCCACCACGTACGCCACCAGCCGCTTGTCTCCGGCCCCGTCCTGCCGGGCCACGACCACCACCTGGTCGACACCCGGCACCGCGGCCAGCTGGGACTCGATCTCCATCAGCTCGATCCGGAACCCGCGGACCTTCACCTGGAGGTCGTTTCGTCCCAGGAACTCGAGCGTTCCGTCGGCGCGCCACCGCCCCAGGTCGCCGGTCTTGTACATGCGCCCGCCCACTTGACGTGCGAACGGATCCGCCACGAACCGCTCCGCCGTCTGAGCCGCGTCGTTCAGGTAGCCGAGCGCCACACCGTCCCCCGCCACGTAGAGCTCGCCTGCCACGCCCAGGGGAGCCGGGCGCAGCCCCTCTTGCAGGACGTACACCTGCGTGTTCGCGATCGGCCGCCCCAGCGGCACGCTGGCGGCACCGGCTGGCAGCTCCCCGATCTCGTGCGTCAACGCGAACGTCGTGGTCTCCGTGGGTCCATACCCGTTCAGCAGGTGCTGTGGCGGGTACTCGCGCAACACCTCCCGGATCACCTCGACGTCCAGGGCGTCGCCGCCGACGATCAGATACCGCAGCCGCGGGATCACACCCGCCAAGGCGCCGTGGATCTGATTGAAGAGACCCACGGTCATCCAGAGCACCGTCACCCCCTGCGCGCTCAACGTCTCGGCCAGCGCCGCCGGTGCCAGCAGCGTCTCCTGCCGGACGACCACCACGCTGCCTCCGTTGAGCAGCGGCGCCCAGACCTCCAGCGTGCTGGCGTCGAACGCGGGGTTGGCGGCGAACGCCACGCGGTCGCCGGGCCCGAAGCTCGCGTACCCGTTGTTCAGCACCAGTCGGCTCACCGCGCGATGCGGAATCACCACCCCCTTGGGCGTCCCCGTCGAACCCGAGGTGTACATCACGTACGCCGCGCCCCCTCCGTCGGCCGGAACAGCGGGCGCCCGGCTGTCCAGCGCCTCCAGCGCCGCCGCGTCGGCGTCCAGCCGACGCAGCTCTCCCGTGGCGACCAGCGCCTCCAGCTCCGGCGGCAAGACGTGACTGGCGGCGGTCAGGATCACGCGGGCGCCGCAGTCCCGCACCATCAGCGCCTGCCGCGCGCCGGGAAGCACCCCGTCCAACGGAACGTAGGCGGCTCCCGCCTTGACCGCGCCCAGCTGAGCAGCCACCAGCGTGGCCGATCGATCGAGCGCGACGGCGACCCGCTCCCCAGGCTGGACGCCCGCCGCGACCAGCGCCTGGGCCAGTCGATTGGCCCGGCTGGCCAGCTGGGCGTAGCTCACCTCGACCTGCCCATCGATCACCGCCGCTGCCTCGGGCGCCCGGGCCGCCTGCTGGTCGAACAGCGCGCCCAGCGCCGCGTCGCGCGGGTAGGCGCGCCCGGTCGCGTTCCAGTCTTCGACCAGCTGTTTCCGCTCGCCCGCGGGCAGCACGTCGATCGTGTTCAGCGGCGTCTCCGGCGCGTGCGCCAGAGCCTCGACGACGGCGCGCAGCGCGGTCTCCATCATGGCGCACACCCGCGCCCCGTTCGCTGGCGCGCTCACCTGCGCCGTAACCGCAAGATCCGGTCCCATGTCGTCCACCGAGACGGTGACGGGATAGTTCGAGCGCTCCTCGCTCCAGAGCTCCTCGAAGCCCTCGTCGGCCGCCCCGCTCTCCTCGTCGCGCGGGACCACCTGTGCCAGCGGCTCCTCCGCCGTGTGCCGCACGTTCAGCAGCGACGTGAACAGGGGCGCTCCCGCCGGCACCGCGCTGGCGTTCTGCGCCAGCGCCAGCGGTGCGTGCTCATGACGGATCAGTTGCGCCACCAGACGGTGCGTCTGCTTCACCGCGTCGGCCACGCTCCGCTCATCGACCCGGATCCGGGCCGGCAGCGTGTTGATGAACATTCCGACCATCCGGTCCGCCGACGCTCCCCCCTGCATGCGGCCGAACATGACCGTCCCGAACACCACGTCGGCGCGCCCAGACACGCGCGCCAGCACCAGCGCCCACCCGAGGTGCACCAGCGTCGCCGCGCTGGCGCCGCGCTCCCGCGCCCGCTCGCGCACGGCCGCCGCCAGCTCGCGCGGCAAGACCACCCGCGCTTCGCTCAGCTCCCGGCCTTCGCCCTGGACGTCCAGCATGCCATATGGCGCCGTGGTCTCGTCGACGTCGCCCAGCTGCTGGCTGAAGAACGCCTGGTGCTCGGCCCGCGACATGCCCAGGCGCGCCTGCGCCACGAAGTTGCGGAACGGCTCCGCCGGCTCGAGCTCGCCTCCCCGTCCCGCCTCGAACGCCTCCACCTCCTCGACGAGCACCTGCAGCGTCGCGTGGTCCACAGCCAGGTGGTGAGCCTGGATCAACAGCAGCCACCGCCCGCTCGCGCCGTCCGCCGCCGCGTACCCGCGCAGCAACGGCGCCCGATCCACCTCCATTCTCGCCGCCCGCGTGTCGTGGCGGGCCCGCAGCTGCTCGCCGGCGTTACCTGCGGCGTCGTCCAGCTCATCGATCTCCAGCAGGAGCTCCGCCTTCCGCAGCACGACCTGCACGGGCTCGTCCACCCCGCACCAGACCACGGCGGTGCGCAGGATGTCGTGCCGCGCGATCACCGCGCGCAGCGCGTTCGCGAAGCGGTCCAGCCGCGCCCGGGTGGGGAACCCCAGCATCACCGAGAGGACGTACGCGTCGCCGCGCTCGGCCATCAGGTGGTGGAAGAGGATCCCCTCCTGCAGCGGCGCCAGCGGGTAGATGTCCTGCACGTTCGCCGCGCCGCCCGGCACCTGCTCGACGATCCGGTCGATTGCCGGCTGGTCCAGCGCCAGCAGCGTCAGCATCTGCGGGGTGATGGCCTGGGCCCCCGCCGGGCTCAGATTCGGCGGGACGACGACGTTCAGCGGGCTCGCGTCGATCTGCAGCGCCAGGTCCGCCAGGACCGGCGTCACAAACAGCGCCCGGACCTCCAGATGCATCCCCGCGCGCCGCAGGCGCTCGACGACGGTGACCGCCAAGAGGGAGTGCCCGCCGAGCTCGAAGAAGTCGTCGTTTCGTCCCACCCGATCGACCCGCAACACCTCGCTCCAGATGCGTGCCAGCGCTTCCTCGGCCGCCCCCTGCGGGGCTGCGTACGTCCGCGCCGGAGCCGCTTCGGCGCCCGGCGCTGGGAGCGCGCGGCGATCGACCTTGCCGCTCGCGCCCAGCGGAAACGAGGGGAGGTGAACGAAAATCGCCGGGACCATGTACTCGGGCAGCACCTGGCGCAACTGCGCGCGCAGGGCGTCCGCGTCGGGGGCGCCCGCACCGCTCAGGTAAGCCACCAGACGCTGGTCCCCCGGCCGATCCTCTCGCGCCACCACCACCGCTTGACCGACGCCGTCGACGGCCGCCAGGCGCCCCTCGATCTCGCCCAGCTCGATGCGGAAGCCGCGCACCTTCACCTGAAGGTCGGTGCGGCCCAGATATTCGAGCGTCCCGTCGGGCTGCCACAGCGCGCGATCGCCGGTTCGATACATGCGCGCCGTCGCGTCGCCGGCGAATGGATCCGTCACGAAGCGGTCCCCCGTCAGCTCGGGGCGATTCAGGGAGCCGCGCCCCACCGGAACGCCCGCGATGTACAGCTCGCCCGCCACGCCGACGGGCGCCGGCCGCTGGCGTTCGTCCAGCACGTAGAGACGGGCGTTCGCGATGGGGCGGCCGATGGGCACCGCCGCGCGGTCGTCCTCTTCGGGCCGGCACGACCAGGCCGTCACCTCGACGGCCGCTTCCGTCGGCCCGTACAGGTTCAGCAGCTCCACCCCCGGCAGCAGCTCGTGGAAGCGGCGCACCAGCGACGCGGGGAGAGCTTCGCCGCTGCACATCACCCGTCGCAGGCTCGGGCAGCTCGTGGACCCCTCGTGATCCAGGAACAGCTGCAACATCGACGGGACGAAGTGCACGACGTTCACCCGCTCGGCGCGGATGACGTCGGCGAGGTAGGCCGGATCGCGATGGCCCTCGGGCCGGGCGATGACCAGGCAGGCCCCCGAGATGAGCGGGCAGAAGATCTCCCCCACGGAGACGTCGAACGTGAACGGCGTCTTTTGCAGGAAGACGTCGGGCGCCCCCAGCTGCCAGTGACGCTGCAGCCACACCAGTCGGTTCACCACCGCCCGGTGCTCGTTCATCGCCCCCTTCGGCTCCCCCGTCGACCCGGAGGTGTAGATGACGTACGCAAGGTCGCGGGCGCCCGGCCGGGCGACGGTCGCGGCCCCAGCCGCGACGAAGTCGGCCCCTCGTCCCCCCTCGTCGTGAACGTCGATGACGGGCATAGGCGCCAGGTCACGCAGCGCCGCGTCCAGGGCCGCACGGGCGGGCGGGTGCACCAGAGTCGCGGCCGGCTGGCAATCGGACAGGATCTCGGCGAGCCGCTGCGTCGGGTGAGTCGGATCCAGAGGGACGTACGCCGCCCCCGCCTTCATCGCGCCGAGCAACGCGACGATCATCTCCACGCTCCGCTCGAAGCAGACAGCCACCCGGCACGCCGGGCCGACGCCGTCCATCCGGAGCCGGGCCGCCACACGAGCGGCGCGGGCGTCGAGCTCTCGGTAGCTGACGGTCCGGCCACCGAAGGACAGGGCTGCGGCCTCGGGCGTGCGTTCGGCCTGCTCCTCGAACAGCTCGTGGATGCAGCGGTCCTCCGGATAGGCGGCAGCCGTTTCGTTCCAGGTCACCAGCAGTCGCTCGCGCTCGTCGCCGGGAAGTACGTCCACCTGCGCGACTGGCACCTGCGGAGCCTCGTCCAGCGCCTGGACCAGGCCCGCCAGCGCCGCCTGCATGAACGCGCAGATGCGGTCCGGATCGATGGATGCGCTGACCTGCGCGGTCAGCATCAGATCGCGACCGAGGTCGTCGATCGACAGGGTGACGGGGTAGTTGGTGCGCTCCTCGATCCAGAGCGCTTCGCCGCCGTCCCGCTCGTCCGCCGCCACGCCGTCCGCCCCGCCCCCCTCGACCTCTTCCCCGGCGGGCGAGTGCCGGTAGTTGAGCAGCGTGGAGAAGAGCGGCGTTTGCGGGGGCACGCTGCTGCAGCGCTGGGCCAGCGCCAGCGATGCATGCTCGTGCCGCAACAGCTGGGCGATGAGGGCGTGCGTCTCCCGCAGCGCCTGCGCGGCGGTCTGCTTGCCGACGCTGAAGCGGAGCGGCAGCGTGTTCATCAACATGCCGACCACGCGGTCGACGGCCGCGCCGCCCTGTAGCCGGCCGAAGAGAACCGTTCCGAACACGACGTCGGATCGGCCGACCAGCCGCGCCAGCACCAGCGCCCACGCGAGGTGCGCCAGCGACGCGACGCCGATCCCCAGCGCGCGGCAATGGCTGCGAATCGACTGCGCCAGCTCGGGCTGCAGCATGCGGCGCGCCTCGACGATGGCGGTCCCGTCGCCGCGCACGTCGGCGAGGCCGAACGGGATCGTGGGCTGGTCGATGTCGCCCAGCAACTGGCGGAAGAACGCCTCGTGCTGCTCGCGATCGACGCCGAGGCGAGCTTCGGCGACGAATTCACGGAACGAGACCGGCGGCGCCAGCCGATCGAGCCGCCCGGCGTCGATGAGCCCGATCTCGTCGACCAGCAGCTCGAACGCGACGTGGTCGATGGCGATGTGATGGGCGAGGACCAGCAGCAACCACCGCCCGGCCTCCGGCTGGTCGGCCGTGACCACGCGCAGCAGCGGCGCCCGTCTCAGATCGATCCCCGCCCGGCGCGGATCGTAAGTGGCCTTGAGCTGCTCGACGACGTCGCCGCCCTCGGGATCCCACGCGGCCTGCTCTATGGGCAGCTCCACCTTTCGCAGCACGACCTGGACCGGTTCGTCCAGCTGCTCCCAGAAGATCGCCGTACGCAGGATGTCGTGGCGGTCGACGATCGCCTGCAGCGACTCGAGGAAGCGATCGCGCGTCTGTCGCGACGAAAAGGCCACCAGGTGGGGGAACAGATAGGTGTCTCCCCCTTCACCCAGCAGATGGTGAAAGAGGATCCCCTCCTGCAACGGCGCCAGTGGGTAGACGTCTTGCACGTTCTGCGCGCCGCCCGGGATCTGAGCGACGATCCGGTCCAGCGCCGCCTGATCGAGCGCCACCAGCGGAAGCATCTCCGGCGTGATCCGGGCGGCGTCGTCCGGAATCCGGTTCGGCGGTATTTCCACGCGGCGACGCTCGACGGTCACGGCGGCCGCCAACGCCGCCAGCGTCGGGCTGGTGAAGAGCGCCCGCACGTCGGCGTAGAGGCCCGCGCGGCGCATCCGCTCGATCAACGTGATGGCCAGCAGGCTGTGGCCGCCCAGCTCGTAGAAGTTGTCGTGCCGGCCGACCGCCGCCACGCCCAGGACCTCCGCCCAGATGTGCGCCAGGGTCTCCTCGATGTCTCCGACGGGGGCCTCGAAGGCGCCCCGGATCGCCGATGCGCCTGCTTCGGGCGCGGGCAACGCCGTGCGATCGACCTTGCCGTTGGTGGTCAGCGGCAGCGCGTGCAGATGCACGTAAGCCGACGGGACCATGTAGTCGGGCAGCGCGCTGCGGGCATACGTCCGCAAGGCGTCGGCCTCAGGGGCGGCGGCGCCCGTGTAGTAGGCGACGAGGCGCGTGTCACCGGGCTGATCCTCGCGGGCCAGGACCGCCACCTCCGCCACGCCCTCGAGCTCGGCCAGGCGCGCCTCCACTTCGCCAAGCTCGATGCGGAAACCACGGACCTTGACCTGAAAGTCGTTGCGCCCGAGGAACTCGAGGACACCATCCGCGCGCCACCGGCCGAGATCGCCGGTCTTGTACATCCGCGCGCCGGGGACCTCGGAGAACGGGTCGGCCACGAACCGCTCGGCGGTCAGCGCGGGCTGGTCGAGGTACCCGGCGCCCAGCTGGTCGCCTCCGATGTAGAGCTCGCCGGTGACGCCGATGGGGACGGGCTGCCCTGCATCGTCCAGCACGTACATGCGGGTGTTCGGCGTCGGCCGCCCGATGGGGACGTCGGTCCGCGCGTCGGTGGCGGCGGTCACCTCGTGGACGCAGCACCCCACGACCGTCTCGGTCGGCCCGTACTCGTTGATGATGCGCAGGCCGGGCACCTGCTCGCGCCAGAACGACGCGACCTTGCCTTTCAGAGCTTCGCCCCCGACCACGAACAGCCGGACGCGCGCCGTCGCCGCCCGCACCCCCAGCAGCGACTGCAGCGCCTCCAGATGGGCGGGCGTCAGCTTGACCAGCGTCAGGTCCTCGCCCGACGTCAGGACGGCAGCCAGGCTCTGGATGGCGGGCTGCTCGGGCACCAGCAGGATGCGCTTGCCGGTGATCAGCGCGCCGTGCAGGCTGGTCACGGTCGCGTCGAACGCCAGCGGCGTGTTGACCGGCACCGTCGTGCCCAGGTGGTAGTCGTACCATCGGGTCGCCCAGCACAGATAGTTCGTGAGCTCGCGATGGCGGATCGCGACCCCCTTGGGGCGCCCCGTCGACCCCGACGTGTAGATGACGTAGGCGACGTCGTCCGCGGCGGCTGCTCGCCCGAGTGCGGAGCCGCGCGCCAGATCGTCGGCCGGTTCGCGGGACCAGCCGGCGTCCCCGGCGGACAGATCGATGGCCGGCGGGCTCTGCACCTCCCGGAGAGCCTCGCGCCCCACGGCGTCGACCAGCACCACCGCCGGGGCCGAGTCCTTCAGCATGTACGCGAGCCGCTCGGGCGGATGGGCGGGGTCCAGCGGAACGTAGGCCCCTCCCGCCTTCAGCGTCGCCAGGACCGCCCAGACCATCTCGACGCTCCGGCTCACGCACAGGGCGACCCGAACGCCCGGTCCGACGCCGAGGACGCGCAGGTGCCGCGCCAGCTGGTTGGCCCGCCCGTCGAGCTCTCCGTAGTCGACGACGCGCGTCCCGTCCTGCACCGCAGGCGCGGCGGGCGTGCGTGCCGCCTGCGCCTCGAACATCTCGTGCATGCAGAGGTCCTGCGGAAAGGCGGCGGCGGTCCGGTTCCAGTCCACCAGCACCTGCTGGCGCTCGGCCGCGCCCATCAGCGGCAGCCGGGCGACGGACTGCTGATCGTCCGCCACCATGGCGCGCAGGACGTTCACGAAGTGGCCAACGTAGCGCTCGACCGTCGCCCGCTCGAACAAGGCCGTCGCGTAGTTCACCGAGCCGGCGATCCCGTCGGGGCCCTCCTGCAGCTCCAGAATGAGGTCGCACTTGGCCGTGGTCAGCGGTGTGTGCACGCTGGACAGCTGCACCCCTTCCAGGTCTCGAGACCCCTGCGACACGTTCTGCCAGGCGAACATCACCTGGAAGATGGGTGGGTGAGCCAGCGTGCGCGGCGGCTGTACCGCCTCCACGACCTGCTCGAAGGGGACGTCCTGGTGCTGCTGAGCAGCCAGCACCCGTTCCCGGGCTCTACGGAGAAGGTCTGTCACCGTCCCGTCGACGCCCAGGTCGATGCGCATGGCCAGCGTGTTGACGAACAGGCCGATCACCGATTCCAGCTCGACGCGCGTCCGGCCCGCGACCGCGCTGCCGATGACCACCTCTTGCTGGCGCGCGAGACGCCCCAGCGTCGTCCCCCATGCCGCGAGGAGCGTCATGTACAGCGTGCACCCGTGCCGCTGGCCCAGCGCTTTGGCCGCGCGCGCCAGGGCTCCATCGATCTCGACGGGCACGGTGTCGCCGCTGTAGTCCTGCTCGAAGGGACGGGGCCGATCGGCCGGCAGCTCCAGCCTGACGGGGGCGCCGGCCAACTCCTTCTTCCAGAAGTCGAGCTGCCGCTGCAGCTCGCCGCCGGCCAACCACTCCTGCTGCCAGGCCGAAAAGTCGGCGTACTGCAGCGGAACGGGCGGCAACGGGTCGCCCGTTCCGTCCCGGTATCCCGAATAGAGCATACACAGCTCGTCGACCAGCACGCCGGTCGACCAGCCGTCGCAGACAATGTGATGTACGGTGAGCAGCAGCACGTGGTCGTCGTCGGCCACGCGGATGCAGCGCGCCCGGATCAGCGGCCCGCGCTCGAGATCGAACGGACGCGCCGCTTCCTCGTCGATCAGCGCGGCCAGCTCGTCCTCCAGGTTGGCCCCGGCAGCCAGCGTTTGCTCGGCGATCGGCAGGGCGCTGGACGAGGGAGCGTCGATGACCTGCATCGCGACTTCGTCCGAGCGAACGAAACGGGTGCGCAGCGCCTCGTGCCGGACGACCAGACGCTCGAGGGCACGGCGCAGTGCGCGCACGTGCAGCGCCCCCCGGATGCGGACGTTCACGGAGATGTGATAGGCGCGACTCGCCTGCTCGTTCTGGGCCAAATACCACAGACGCAGCTGCGCCGGCGAAAGCGGCAATTCGAGGATTGGTTCGTCGACGATGGCTGACATCTACCGGCTCCCTCTGCGGGCCAGCACACGAATGGGCTGGAGCTCTTTGGTTTTTGCCTGCGCCACCCGGATGGCCAGGTCCGCCAGGACCGGGTGGCTGAATAGCTCGACGAGGTCGAGGCTTGCGCCCAGCGTGCTCTGCACGCGGGAGACCAGCTGCATGGCGAGCAAGGAATGGCCGCCAAGCTCGAAGAAATGATCGTTGCGGCCGACTCGCTCGAGGTTCAGCAGCTCGCGCCAAATGCCGGCGAGCGCCTCCTCCACCGGCCCGTTCGGGGCCTCGTACACGCGGGCCGGGAACGCCTCGGCGTCCGGCGCCGGCAAGGCGCGGCGGTCGATCTTCCCGTTCGCCGTCAGAGGGAAGCCCGGCAGCCGCACGTACGCCGCCGGGATCATGTATTCGGGCAACTCACCGCGCAGGTGAGCGCGCAAGACGTCTGGCGCCGGCGCGCCGACGTAGTAGGCCACCAGCCGCTTTTCTCCGAGCGGCTCTTCGCGGGCCACCACCACGACCTCCGCGACGTCCTGCAAGGCGGCCAGGCGCGCTTCGATCTCCCCCAGCTCGATGCGGAAGCCGCGGATCTTGACCTGGAAGTCGTTGCGACCGATGTACTCGATCGTGCCGTCCGGCAGCCAGCGGCCGATGTCGCCGGTCCGATAAAGACGCCCGCCCGATCGTCCCAGCAGCGAGTCGTCGACGAAGCGCTCGGCGGTCAGCTCCGGGCGATTCAGGTAACCCAGCGCGACACCGTCGCCGCCGATGTAGAGCTCGCCCGGTACGCCGACCGGCGCAGGCTGTCGGTGCCGGTCCAAAACGTAGACCTGCGTGTTGCCGATGGGCCGCCCCAGCGGAAGTGGCCGCGCGGTGTCGTGGACCTCTCGCACCTCGTGCCACAGCGCGAAGGTGGTCGTCTCGGTGGGGCCATAGACGTGCAACAGGTGGGCGGGCCCGCCGGCGGCCAGCACCCGGGCAAACGAGGAGGGATCGTTCCGCTCGCCGCCGGTGAGGAGGAAGCGCAGCCGGGCCAGCGCCCCGGGAATCACTTGCGCGTACTGATTGAACAGCGCCGTGGTCACGAAGAGCGCGGTGACCCGATGTTCTTCCAGCGCGCGGGCCAGCGCGGTGGGCGAGAGAAGCTCTTCGGGACGGATCACCACCACCGCGCCCCCGTTGAGAAGCGCGCCCCAGACCTCCATGGTGCTCGCGTCGAAGGCTGGATTGGCCGCCAGCGCGATCCGGTCGGTGGCGTCGAACGCCGCGTACCCGTTGTTGAGGACCAGGCGGGACACTGCCCGGTGCGGCACGACGACCCCCTTCGGCAGGCCCGTCGATCCGGAGGTGTACATCACGTAAGCCGTCGCGCCCCCGTCCAGACGCGGGAAAGCAGCGCTTTTGGCGCAGTCCGCTGGCGTCGAGGCCTGCTCATGTGGCACGAGCACGGTGTCGAGATCGACGCGCCGTAGCTCGCCGCGGGCGACGGCCTCGTCCAGCTCCGCCGGCAGCGTGGTCGCGGCCACGGACACCAGGACACGGGCCCCGCAGTCGGCCACCATCAATGCCTGGCGCGCGCCCGGCAACACAGGATCCAGCGGGACGTACGCGGCGCCGGCTTTGATGACGGCCACCTCCGCCAGCACCAGCGCCGCCGACTTCTCCAGCGCCACCGCCACGTACGAACCGGCACCAACGCCCGCATCCGCCAGCGCGCGCGCCAGCCACTCGACGCGCGCCGACAGCTCGCGGTAGCTGAACGACTCGGCGCCCTGGACGACGGCGATCGCGTCCGGGGCCAGCCTGACCTGTTCCTCGAAGAGCTCGATCAAGCTGCTCTCGCGCGGATACGGATAGAGGGTCTGATTCCAGCCGGACAGGAGCTGGTCCCGCTCCGCCGGCGGCAGGAGATCCAGCCGCGACAGGGATGCATCCGGTGCTTCGGCAAGCGCGGCGACCAGGCTCGCCAGCGCTCGCTCCATGAGATCGCAGACACGCGCAGCGGCGCTCTCGGCGGGTCCGGCCGCTGCTCGACTGACCTGCGCCGTCAGGATGAACCGCTCGCCTAGATCGTCGACGGAGAGCGCGAGCGGGTAGTTCGATCGCTCCTCACCCCACAGCTCCTCGATGTCGCCCGCGTCGTGCTCTGGCGGCGCTTCGTCGAGCTGGGTGTGGCGGTAGTTCAGCAGCGCGCCGAACAGCGGCGTTCCGGCTGGCACACCGCTGGCCCGCTGCGCCTGCGCCAGGGACGCGTGCTCGTGGCGAATCAGCTCCGCCAGTTGCGTGTGCATCTTCTGCACGGCCTGCGTGACGGGCTCGGCGCCGGCCGCCATGCGGACCGGCAGCGTGTTGATGAACATGCCCAAAACACGCTCCGCGGCGGCCCCGCCTTGCATGCGGCCGAGCAGCACCGTTCCGAAGACGACGTCGTCACGCCCCGAAGCGCGCGCCAACACCAGGCCCCAGGCCACGTGCATCACGCTGGCTGCGCTCACGCCCAGGCGGCGCGCCTGCTCGCGCGCGGCGCGCGCCAGCTCGCCGGGCAGCTCCCGGGACTCCTGGGCCAGCTCGGCGCCGGCCGGGTGCGATTCGAGGAGACCGAACGGCGCTGTCGGTTCGTCGACGTCCCCCAGCAGCTTGCGGAAGTACACCTCGTCGAGGTCACGCCGCGCGGCCAACCGCGCCCGACCAACGAAGTTCCGGAACGGCTGGGCCGCCGGGAGCGCGTCGACCGGCGTGCCGCGGTCGATCTTCAACGTCTCGTCGACCAGCAGCTCCAGCGTCGCGTGGTCCACCACGAGGTGATGAGCCACGATCATCAGCAGCCAGCGCTCCTGTCGCGGGTCGTATGCGGTGTAGCCCCGCAGCAGGGGGGCTTTCGTCACGTCCATCCGATAGCGCCTGGGATCGATCCAGCGCTTGAGCGCCTCCACGAGATCCGGCTCCGCCTCGGTCCCGTCGAGAGCGAGCGGCTGGATCTCCATCCGCGCGCGCCGCGACACCACCTGCACGGGCTCGTCCAGCCCATCCCAGATCAGTGCCGTGCGCAGGATGTCGTGGCGATCGATCACCGCCTGCAGGGCGGCCGTGAAACGGAGCAGTCGCGTCTCCGTCGGAAAGGCGAGGAGGACGGGAAGCACATACGCGTCGCCGTTCGGCTGGAGCAGGTGGTGGAACAGGATTCCTTCCTGCAGCGGCGCCAGCGGGTAGATGTCCTGCACGTTCCCAGCCCCGCCAGGCACCGCCGCCACGATCGTGTCGATGGCCTGCTGGTCCAGCCGCACCAGCGTCACCATCTCCGGCGTGAGCGCTTCCGCGCCGGCCGGGATCCGGTTCGGCGGCACCACCACCTCTTGCCGCTCTCTTCCGATCTCGCTGGCCAGCGCGGCCCGCGTCGGCGCCGTGAAGAGCGCCTGCACGTCCGACGCGAGGCCGGCGCGCCGCATTCGCTCGACCAGCGTCACCGCCAGCAGCGAGTGCCCGCCCAGCGCGAAGAAGTTGTCCTGCCGCCCCACGCGCTCGACCCGCAGCACCTCCCGCCAGATCTCCGCCAGCCTCTCCTCGACCGGACCCACCGGCGCCTCGGACGCGCCGCTGCCGAACGCTCCCGCCTCGGGAGCCGGCAGTCCCCGGCGATCCACCTTGCCGTTCGCCGTCAGCGGCAGCGCGTCCAGCTTCACGTACGCCGCCGGCACCATGTACTCCGGCAGTCCCGCCTGCGCGTGCGCCCGCAGCGACTCGACCTCCGCCGCCCCCACGTAGTACGCCACCAGCCGCTTGTCCCCCGCCCCCTCTTGCCGCGCCGTCACCACCACCTGCTCCACACCCACAGCCGACGCCAGCCGCGTCTCGATCTCTCCAAGCTCGATCCGGAACCCGCGCACCTTCACCTGGAAGTCGTTCCGTCCCAGGAACTCCACCCTTCCGTCGCCGCGCCACCGCCCCAGGTCGCCCGTCCTGTACAGCCGTGCGCCCGGTCCGTCGCTGAACGGATCCGCCACGAACCGCTCCGCCGTCTGCTCCGCGTCGTTCACGTAGCCCAGGCCCACCCCGTCGCCCCCGATGTACAGCTCGCCCGCCACGTCCACCGGCGCAGGCCGTCCCATCTCGTCCAGCACGTACACCCGCGTGTTCCCGATCGGCCGGCCCAGCGGCACGCTTCGCGCCCCAGCCTCGATTTCCTCGATCTCGTGCGTCAGCGCGAACGTCGTCGTCTCCGTCGGCCCGTACCCGTTCAGAAGGTGCTGCGGGCGATAGCCCCCGACCACCCGTCGCATCACCTCCACGTCCAGCGCGTCCCCGCCGACGATCAGGTACCGCAGCTGCGGGATCACACCCGCCAGCGCCCCGTGAACCTGGTTGAAGAGGCCCACCGTCATCCACAGCACCGTCACCCGATGCGAACGCAGCGCTTCGGCCAGCGCCGCCGGCGCCAGCAGCGCCTCCTGCGGCACCACCACGACGCTGCCGCCGTTCAGCAGCGGGCCCCACACCTCCAGCGTGCTCGCGTCGAACGCAGGGTTCGCCGCGAACGCCACTCGGTCGCTCGCCTCCAGCGCCGCGTACCCGTTGTTCACCACCAGCCGGCTCACCGCCCGGTG
>CAZJMY010000313.1:0-15669 GCA_964546845.1 uncultured Myxococcales bacterium
GACCCCGGTGCGATCGGGGCCGGTGACGGTGACGAGAACTCGGTCGGAAGCCAAGGCGGCGGCAGTGTAGCAGGATGTCGCGCTATATACTGCGGACATGTCGGAACACGATCGGGCCCAAGCGCTTGAGGAACCTGCGTCCGAACAGGTCGAGAAGACCGACGCAGAGTGGCGCGCCATCTTGACCCCCGAACAGTACGAGGTCCTGCGCCGCAAGGGGACGGAGCCACCGTTCACGGGCGCCTACTGGGACGCCCACGGCGACGCCGCTTACCTCTGCGCGGGGTGCGGGGCCGAGTTGTTCTCCTCGGACGCGAAGTTCGACTCGGGGACCGGCTGGCCCAGCTTCACGGCCCCGGTCGAGCCCGAGGCCGTCGCGCTGCACGCGGACGACGCCCACGGCATGCTGCGGACGGAGGTCGTCTGCCGCCGCTGCGGCGGGCACCTGGGCCACGTCTTCAACGACGGGCCCGCGCCTACCCGCCAGCGCTACTGCATCAACTCGATCTCGCTCCACGCGGTCGGCCGCAAGCGCCCGCCCGGGCCGCGCCTGCTTTAGTCAGGCGCGCGCGTCTTCGCCGACGAACAGCTCGGGGTCGGCGTTGAACTGGTCCCGGCAGGCGGCCGAGCAGAAGAAATAGACGGTGCCGTGGTAGTCCACGGCGCCGGCCGCCTCCGCACGTTTCAGCTCCATCCCGCAGACGGGATCGGTGGCGGACGCCAGCTCGATCTCGTCGCGATCGCCGAAGCTGACGCGCCCGTCATCCAGGGAATCCGTCAATCGGGTCATGGCCGCTAATGTGTTCACGGGTTTCTGGGCTGTCCACTGGCCCGCGGGACGTGGCGCGTCTATATTCCCCGCGCATGAGCCACGAGGGTTACCACGAGCCGGTCGAACTCCTTCCCGAGGAGACCAAGGACTTCCATCGCGCCATCGAATCGCTGATCGAGGAGCTGGAGGCCGTCGACTGGTACCAGCAGCGCGCCGACGCGACCAAGGACGAGTCGCTTCGGGCCGTCCTGTTGCACAACCGTAACGAAGAGGTCGAGCACGCCATGATGACCCTTGAGTGGCTGCGGCGCCGCGACGCCAAGATCGACGAGACCGCGCGCACCTACCTGTTCACCGACCGCCCGATCACCGAGATTGAAGAAGCAGAAAAGGACGAAGCCGGTGGGGGTGACGACCCGGGCAAGGCACCGGGCAAAGGCGGCGACGCCGGTCGCAAGCCGGGGTCCCTGGGAGTCGGCAGCCTGCGGAGCAAAGGCTGATGGCGCGCGACCTTTTGAAGCGGGATCTGGCGCCCATCACCTCCGACGCGCTCGAGGCCGTCGACGCGGAGGCGATGCGCGTCCTCAAGCTGAACCTGGCCGGCCGCCGCCTGGTCGACTTCCACGGGCCGCACGGCTGGCACCTGGCCGCGGTCAACACCGGGCGGCTGGATCCGGTGACGGGCAGCGGCCCCTCCGAGGTCCAGCTGGCGATCCGGCGCGCGCAGCCGCTGGTCGAGCTGCGCGTCCCGATGAAGCTCTCGCTGTCCGAGCTGGACGCGGTGCCGCGCGGCGCGGCCGATCCGGATCTGTCGACCGTCGTGACCGCGGCCGAGCAGGCGGCCCACGCCGAAGATTCGGCCATCTTCAACGGGCTGGCGGCGGCGGGCATCAAGGGGATCATCCCGGCGAGCCCGCACGCCCCGCACAAGCTGCCGGCCGACGTGCGCGAGCTGCCGAACGCGATCCTGGCGGCGCGCGAGACGCTGCGGCAGGCGGGCGTCAGCGGCCCGTACGCGCTGGCGCTGGCGGCGCCCATCTACGCGCAGGTGCTGGCGGCGGCGGAGGACGGCTACCCGCTGGCCAAACGCATCACCCAGCAGGTGCTGGACGGGCCGCTCGTCCGGGCGGCCGCCATCCAGGGGGCCGTGCTGCTGTCCCTTCGCGGCGGCGACTACGAGCTGCACGTCGGGCAGGATCTGTCGATCGGCTACGCCTTCCACGACCGGCAGAGCGTCGAGCTCTACATCACGGAGTCGTTCACGTTCCGGACGATCGAGCCGGCGGCGGCGGTGGCGCTGATCCGCTGAGCGCCGCCCGGAACGCGGCGGGCATGCGGCTCACTTTGCCGGCGTCGTCGATGCAGGCGTGGACCGTGTGCCCCTCGACCAGCAGCTCGCCGTCGGCGACGCGGCGGATCGCGTAGACGAAGCGCGCCGACGCGCCGCCCACCTCGGGGATGCCCGCCAGGATCGCCAGCTCGTCGTCGTAGCGCGCCGGGCGGCGATAGCGCACGGTCGCCTCGACGACCGGCAGCCGCAGGCCGTGCGCCTCCTCGAAGGCGCGGTAGGGGACATTCGCCGCGCGGAGGTACTCGTTTCGCGCGATCTCGAAGTAGCGGAGATAGTTGCCGTAATAGACCATTCCCATCTGGTCGGTGTCGCCGTAGATGACGCGCACGCGCGCGACCTCGCGAAGCTCGGCCGCCGGTTCGTTGCCCTCAGCCATGGCGGCAGCGTAGACGATCGCGCCGGGATTTTCGCTCACCCGCGCGCCTGTTCTGTGAATTAGGATGGCGCCGATGAGCCCCCCTCAAAAAAGCGCCGGCAAGAACGCAGGCCGCCCCCTCGCCTGGGTCCCGACCGCCTATCTCGCGGAGGGAATTCCCTTCGCGATGGCGATCTGGGTCACCGGGACGATGTTCAAGAATCTCGGCCACAGCGACACCGAGATCGCCGTCGTCACCGGCAGCATCGGGATTGCCTGGTCGCTGAAGCCGCTGTGGGCCGCGTTCCTGGACATGTTCGCCACGAAGAAGTTCTTCGTGCTGGCGATGGAGCTGGTCATCGCGGGGCTGCTGGCGGCGACCGCGTTCGCGCTGAAGCTGCCGAACTACTTCACGGTCATCGCCGGCATTCTGTGGTTGATCGCGTTCGCGTCGGCGACGCAGGACATCTGCGTCGACGGGATCTACATCACCGCGCTGGACAAGAAACGTCAGGCGGCCTGGATGGGGACGCAGTCGGGCTGCTGGAACCTGGGGCGCATGTTCGGCACCAGCCTGATCGTCGGCCTGGCCAGCGTGTTCATCGGCCACGGGTCGGATCCGCACACGGGGTGGACCTACGCGCTGCTGATCGCGGCGGCGACCATGGCGGCCATCGCCGTTTACCACTACTTCGTTTTGCCGACGGGCAGCCTGGCGCAAAAGCCGCACAGCGCGCGCGAGGTCGCCGTCACGTTCGGCGAGGCGGTGAAGGCGTTCTTCCAGAAGAAGTCGATCTGGGGAATGCTGATCTTCGTCTTTCTCTACCGCAGCGGCGAGGGGCTGCTGCTGGTCGAGGCGCCGCTGTTCATGCAGGCCGCCGTGGCCCAGGGCGGCCTCGGCTTGTCGCTGGCGCAAAAGTCGCTGGTCGACGGCAGCGTCGGGACCATCGTCAGCGTCGCCGGCGGCCTCGCGGGCGGGTTGTTCGTGGCGCGCTACGGGCTGCGGCGCAGCCTGCTGGTCCTGGCGCTGTGCATGAACGTGCCGCACCTCTGCTACATCGCGCTCAGCCACATGGTGTCGCCGGGCCACCCCGTGTCGCTGCTGACCATCTACGCGCTCGTGAGCGTCGAGAAGTTCGGTTACAACTTCGGCTTCGTCGGCAACATGCTGTACATGATGCAGCAGATCGCGCCGGGTCGATTCAAGATGACCCACTACGCGTTCGCGACGTCGCTGATGAACCTGGTGCTGGTGCCGACCCAGTCGGTCAGCGGGTACCTGGCCGACAAGCTGGGCTACCGCAGCTTCTTCATCTTCGTGCTGGTCGCCTCGATCCCCAGCATCATCGCCGCCTGGAAGGCGCCGTTCCCGAACCCGCCCGACCTGGAAGAGGACGAGGAGAACCTGCCGGCGGCGGCGGCGGTCGCCGCGACGGCCGCGCCCTCGACGACGGCGCCGGCGGCCTGACGGCCGGCGCTCAGGCGCGCAGCTGGCCGGTGATCACCAGCTGGCAGCGGCCGCCGAGGCGCACCTGGGCGTCGCGCACCTCGCAGGTCAGCTCGCCCACGCGGCGGCTGACCTGCCGCGCGCGCAGGGTGGTCTTGCCGAGGCGGGCTCCCCAGTAGGGCGCCAGCGTGCAGTGCGCCGAGCCGGTCACGGGATCTTCGTCGATCCCGTGGGCCGGCGCGAAGAAGCGCGACACGAAGTCGACGGGCTCTGGCTCGCTGGTGCCGGGCGCCATGAGGCAGAGGCTGGTGCCCAGCGCCGCGACGGCAGCCAGGTCGGGGGCGGCGCCCCGTACGACGGCGGGGTCGGCGACCTCGGCGAAAAACGCGGTGGCGCCGCGCACCACGTCGCGGAGCGGGAGCCGGGCCGCCGCGGTCAGGCGCTCGCACAACGGCGCCTCCACCGGCTGGGGACGCGAGATGGGCAGGTCCATCGCCAGCGTGCCGTTGCTGCCGCGCGCGACGGTCAGGATCCCGCTGCGCGTCTTGAACCGCACGGACGTACGCTGCGGCGCGACCTCGTTCAGCATCACGAACCCCGAGGCGAGCGTCGCGTGACCGCACAGGTCGACTTCCACGGTCGGCGTGAACCAGCGCAGGTCCAGGACGTCGGCGTTCGTCCCCGGGCCGAGATCGATGAAGGCCGTCTCCGACAGGTTGTTCTCGGCGGCGATCTCCTGCATCCGCTCGGCCGGCAGCGGCTGCTCGACCAGGCAGATGGCCGCCGGGTTTCCCGCGAACGGGCGTTCCGCGAAGGCGTCGACCTGAAAGAAGGGGAGCGTCGGCATCCGCCGACGATACTGCAAACACAAAAAAAACCGGCGGGCCTTCATATTGGCCCGCCGGTCGGTGGTGGCGATGGGTTGGCTACGTGAAGATCTTCAAGCCGTGCTTCTCCGGAGGAGGCGGCGGCGTCTTCGCGCCCGTCCCGCCAGTACCAGACGAGGTGCCCGTTCCGGTCGCGCCGCCGGTGCCGGCCGCGCCCCCTGTTCCGGAACTGGCACTCGTCCCGCCCGTCCCCGTCGCCGGGGTGGACGTGTTTTGCCGCCATACGGTCACCGGGTTGTTCCAGCCGAGGCAGGCCTTGAAACCATCTGCTTGGTACGGATAGTCAGCCGCGGTGCACGACGGCGTCTTGCACTGCGCATACGTCGAGCCGAGCGGGTTCGTGTAGGGCGGGCTCGTCTGCGCCGAGCCGAGGCGGCCATCCGGTGCGTGCACCTGCACCTGCGGGCCGGCACAATAGTAGGCCGGCGCGATCGTCGAGGGCGCGCCGTGGGCGCCGAGCTGGAAGATGTTGCCGAAGAACGTGGCTTCCTGGTTCGGGTAGTTCGGGTCCAGGCCCCAGCCCACGTTGGTGTTCCCCGAGTCGATCCAGAGCGGCACGTGGATGCCCGCCGTGTTGACGTGCGCCTCGAGACAGGCGGACACGGCTTCCTGGCAGTTCGTGTCGCAGGCGCCCGTCGCCCAGGCGGGCGCGAGACCCAGCTCGCCCTGGAACGTGTAGCTGACGCCGTACTGGTCCTGCTTGACCATCGAGCTTCCCGCCGGCAACGCGCAGCGCACCAGGTACGCGACCTGGGTGCGGCCGTCGCCCGTCGTCATGAGGCCGTTACTGGTGCTGAGGCCGTTGCTGGTGCTGAGGCCGTTGCTGGTGCTGAGGCCGTTGCTGGTGCTGAGCCCGTTCGATGACCGCAGCCCGTTGACGCTTCTGAGCCCGTTCGTCGTGTCCAGCGCGCCCACCAGCTCCGTCGTTCCGAAATCCCCTTGTTCCGCGCACCCGATGGCCGAGAGGGCAAGCGTGGCGCCGACGCCAGCAGTGAGGAAGCTCAGTTTCCTGCAACCAGCCAGGGAAGTCATCGTGATATCCCCTGGTGCAAGTCGTATGCTAACTAACAGAAATTGACCGACGTAAAGATTCCGGTGACTTGGCCCACCGATCGGGCGGCGATGTTCCGGAAGCTGTTGTCCGAAGGTCCCGTCACGTTGCATCGGGGTCAACAGCGGATCCCGGAAATTGCCCAGGCGGCGCGGGCCGCCGGTACCTGGGGGCGCCTCGATCGGAGGCTAAAAAGCCTTGGCATACCTGAGGGTAGGTGTAGGATGGCCGGCCTCGTTGCCCGACTGGTGGGAAGGGCGCTCCCCTCCCACCGGACGCCGCCCCTCCAGTAGTCGGCGTCCACTTATAGACGTTGAAAAAGGAGCCCCTCATGCAACGCCGAGCCTCTCTTGTCCAAGGTCTGTGCGCGACATTCGCGCTTTCGCAGCTCGTCATCGCCGGCTGCGCCCAACCCGCCAGTGGTGGCGGCAGCGGCGGTTCGAACGGCAACGGCGGCAGCACCAGCAGCGGAAACGGCGGTTCGAACAATTCGGGCGGCTCCAACGGCGCGCGCGGCGGCTCGAACGGCAGCGGCAACGGCGGCTCGAACGGCACCGGCAACGGCGGCTCCATCGGCACCGGCCAGGGCGGCTCGAACACCGGCACCGGCGGCTCCCACACGGGCGGCAGCAACGGCAGCGGCAATGGCGGCTCGAACACGGGCGCGGGCGGCTCGAGCTCGGGCAACGGCGGCTCGGGCACCGGCACCGGCGGCTCCAGCACCGGCCTGGCCGGCAACAGCGGCAACCGCGCCTGCGGCGCCCCCGCCAGCGGCGACGTGATCGCCGACTTCGAAGAGGGCACCAACCAGAACGTGATGCAGGGCGGCCGCCAGGGCTGGTGGTCCGCCTTCGGCGACACCACGGGCACGCAGACGCCGGCCGCGGGCACGACCGCACCCGCAGCTGCCGCGGCCGTCACCGGTGGCGCTCCCACGGGCGACACCTGCGACATGTTCGCTGTTCACTCGACGGGCACGGGGCACACGGGCACCAGCGCCTACGTCGGCTTCGGCGCTTCGTTCAACGCCGTCCTGCCGCCGCCCGCTTCCGGGTCGACGTCCAAGACCCGCAGCGCCTACGACGTGAGCGCTTACGACGGCATCTCCTTCAACATCAAGTCGGGCAGCGGCACCGCGCCCCCGGTCTGGTTCGAGCTGCAGGACACGGAGAACGTTCCCGCTCCGGACGGCACGGCGAAGTACACCGGCGTCGACCAGTACAACACGCGCGGCCACCTGATAACGGGAATCATGGGCAGCTGGACGAAGGTGTTCATCCCCTTCGCCACCCTGGCCCCCCGCTACCTGCCGAACCTGACGGAGTCGGATTGCTCGAACGCGTCCGTCATCTGCCAGGCGCCGCCGTGGGACGCGAAGAACGCCCTGGGCCTGCAGTTCGGCATCTACCCCCAGTTCGCCGTCCAGCCCTACACCTCGTCCTCCAGCCTGAACTACGACCTCTGGGTCGACGACGTCGCGCTCTACAAGGGAGACGACGGGCTTGGCAAGCTCGACAACGGCGGGACGACGATGTTCGCCGACAAGACCTACGCGGGCTGCACCAAGCCGGCGGGCGCATCGGGCAAGTACCTGATTCCGATGTACAACAAGTGGAAGAGCACGTTCGTCGCTTCGGGCCCCACGCGCATCATCCGCCCGGAGAACGGAAACGACACCGTTTCGGAGGGGATCGGTTACGGAATGCTCATCGCTGTGTATGTCGGCGACAAGACGCTCTTCGACCAGCTCTGGGCGTACGGTAAGGACTCGAGCCGACGCGCAAGCGGCACCAGCATTCTCATGAACTGGTGCATCCCGGCTGGTGGCGGCAGCTGTTCGGCGTCAGGTGGGTCGGCGACCGACGCGGACGAAGACATCGCGTTCGCGTTGCTCCAGGCTGGCAAGCTGTGGGGTGGAACCTACGCGGCGGATGCGGCGACTGTGATCGGTGACATCTGGGCGCACGATATCGACAAGTCCTCGATGCTGCCGACCGGCGGAAGCAACTACGCCACGACCAGCTCCAGCCCGACCAACCCCTCGTACTTTGCTCCCGCCTTCTACAAGGCTTTCGCGGCGGTCGATAGCGGTCATGGCTGGAACACTGTAGCGACCAACGTCTACACGGCTCTGAGCTCGATCGCCGGAAAGGCGTCGAAGGCTGGTCTTGTCCCCGCTTGGTGCGGCTCGAACTGCTCGACCGTCAGCAGCAACGGTGGCGCGGATGACTCCGTTTACCAGTACGACGCTCACCGCGTCCCCTGGCGGTACGGGATCGACGCGTGCTGGAACAGCAGCACGAGCGGCAAGACCTTCCTGCAAAACAACGCGACGTTCTTCTCCGGGCTCGCCGCCGGAGGCATTGGGCGAATCGTCGACATCTACACCCTCGGTGGGACGCCAAACGGCGACGCACAGCCGAACTCCATGTCGATCATCGGAACGGCCGGCGTGGGCGCGATGGCCGCGGGTAATGCAGCGTTCGCCAGCGCGGCGTGGCAGTTCTTGCTCGACGCCTCTTACAGCCCGGCGTCGTTCATCAAGGATACGGGCGGCAAGATTGCTTACACGTACTTCAACGCGACGGTCGGGCTTTTGAGCGCGCTCACGTTGAGCGGCAACTTCTACCCGATGTGACAGACGGGCTCCGCTGGCCGTGAGAGCCGCGTGACCTTGCGCCCGCCCCGTCTGCGAGTGATGGGGCGGGCGGATTTTTGCCGACAGCTGCACTGGCTACACGCCAGGCAACAAATTATCGTGGCCGCCGAAGAGGTCGTATGGACGCCACGAGACTCACCTGGGTTCTTCTATTCCTTCCACTGATCGTCGGATGTCCGACCCGAACCGTTTACGACGCCGACGGAGGTGCGGGTGGCGGGCTCGGTGGAGCCAATGGTGGCGCCGCTGGTAAGAATGGCGTCGGCGGTAAAGCAGGAAGCGCCGGCACTGCCGGAATAGGGGCGGCGGGCACTGGCTCCGCGGGGGCAACGGCTGGCAACGGGGCTGGAGGTGGTTCCGGGGCCGCTGGCGGAGCCGCCGGGCTCGGTGGTGCCCACGCTGGTGGGGGCGGAGGTAGCGGAGGAATCCCAGGCACCGGCGGCTCGTCCGGAGCCGGTGGAACCTCTCCGACGGGCTGCTCGCAGACGCAACATCTTTGTGCGGGCGTGTGCTCCGACAACAAGTCGGTGCAGACCTGTGGCAGCCGATGTGACGCCTGCGTTGCACCGGCCGGTGGGACACCGAGTTGCGACGGCACGACGTGCGACTTTACCTGTGGCGGATCGACCCCAAAGAAATGCCAGGCCGCAGGAATTTGTGTCGGATCGACCGGTTGCTGCGGCAACACGGATTGTCCTACCAACGCCGGTGGCCAGACCGGTACTTGCGATACGACAACGCACGCCTGCAATTACGCCTGCTCGGGGTCGACGAAGTCCTGCACGGTTGGTTCGACGACGACCTGCATTCCCATGACGGCGTGCTGCAACAACAGCGACTGCACTGGTTCATGCGTGAAATGCGATACGTCTACCCATGCGTGCGTACCGGCCAAGGGCATGGACGATCCGAATGGTCGGTGCGCAGGAACATGCGACTCATCGGGCGCGTGCAAAAGCAAACAGGGACAAACCTGCAACACGGTTGCCGGCGGGTGCGTCTCAGGCACCACCTGTTCTCCCGACGGCGTGTGCTGCGACACCGCATGCACCGGTTCCTGTGTCGCATGCGATCTAGCCGGGCATCTCGGCACGTGCACGAATCTCGCGGCGGCGAGCTCGCCGCACACCGGGCATCCCTCTTGTGCCGGCAGCGGTACTCCTTGTGCTGGGACGTGCGGGGGAGGAGGGGTCTGCAGCTATCCGACGGCCTCCTGTGGCACGGCATCGTGCTCTGCTGACAAGTTCGTCGACAAAGGAACGTGCAGCGCCGGGACGTGCGTTCCCCCTTCTCCGACGAGCTGCGCCGGTGGGTTCGTCTGCTCTGGTTCGGCTTGTCGGACCAGCTGCGTTTCAGACGCCGACTGCGAACCGGATCACTACTGCGAGGCTGGCGTCTGCGAACCGGACGCGACGCAAGTGATCTGCGGCTCCGAACATAGTTGCGCCCTGCTCGTTGACGGAACGGTGCGCTGTTGGGGCCGAAACCAATTCGGTCAGCTGGGATCGAGCGGGCCTGCCGTGTCGACGAGTGCCCCCGTCGCTGTGACTGGGTTTGGCGGAACTGTCAAATCAATTTCCGGCCACGGCGCCGACCATAACTGCGCGCTTCTGAGCAGTGGAGCCGTTCAATGTTGGGGCAGCGACTCTTCAGGGCAGCTCGGCAGCTCGGTGTCGAGCGTCAATCAGAGCTCTCCGACGCCGCTGACGGTCCCGGGGCTGCCAGGAACGGCGACTGCGATTACGGCGAGCCCGGATTTCTCCTGCGCTCTCATTTCGTCCACGGGCGCCGTATGGTGCTGGGGCATCAACATCTGGGGAAACTTGGGAAGGGGAACCAGCGGCTCAACAGGTGGGCAACCGCCCGGCCCCGTCAGTGGTCTGACGGGCGTTTCCAGCATTTCGGGCGGAGAAGACGTCATGTGTGCAGTGTCCGGCGGTCTCACGTACTGCTGGGGAGATGACGACAGCGGTCAGGTTGGCAGCGCGACGATGCCTACGGACGGTGCTGTCTCGACGCCTCAGGTCGTGATTGGCGTAGGAAATGGCGGAAGCCCCACCACGGCGGTGGCGACAATGGGGTTCCATGGGTGCGCGATCGTTTCAGGGGGCTCTGTGAGCTGCTGGGGTTGGAACATCGACGGAACACTCGGAAGCACCGCAGTTGCGGACGGAGCTCAGTCGACATCGGCGGTTGCAGTGCAAGGCCTTCCATCGGGCGCGAAGGCGATCACGGCGGGGGTGTACCATTCGTGTGTCCTCCTCACGAACGGTACGGTTTGGTGCTGGGGAAATGAGACCTACGGGCAGCTGGGCAACGGCGTCCTGATGCAGGAAGCGTTTTCCGTCAAACCCGTCCAAGTCACGGGCTTGCCGGCCGGGCTTCAGGCCACATCCGTTGCCGCCGGGTTCGACCATACCTGCGTCGTGATGTCGAACGGATCTGTCTGGTGCTGGGGTCGCGGCGACTTCGGCGAGCTTGGCAACGGAACGGCGACCTCATCAACTCCCGTTCAAGTCACCGGCTGGTAGTGCGAGCGGTCGCGAACCGAAAGCCGATTGCGGTGAAGAGCCGAAGGTGACTCCGACCCGAACCCGGTATGCGCGCCTGGCGCGTCGACAGGCGGCGCGATGGAACGGAACCCCCTGAGGATCAGTACGGCATGCCCGGGACGGGCATCGCCAGTTTGAAGACGCCGCGCTGGGTGCCGCTGCCTTGGGCGGTGAAGTAGAGGGTTTTGTGGTCGGTGCCGCCGAAGGCGACGTTGGTGAGTTGGCCGGCGTTGGGGATGTTGCCGATGGTGCCGAGGTGGGTGCCGGCGCCGCCGGGGTTGCTGCCGAAGCTGACGACGTCGACGTCGTGCTGGTTGACGCGGACGACGTAGAGATCGCCGGCGCAATCGACGGTCATTCCGTCGGTGGCGTTGTTGTCCAGGTTGCTCGGGTCGACGTGAGTGGCGCTCGAACCGATGGTCCCATCGGTGTTGACGGGGTACGAGTAGACGCCGCCGCCGTGGCCCACGTAGAGCGTCTTCTGGTCGAGTGACAGGGCGACGCCGTTCGGGTTGCTGAGGTTCGACAAGAGCTCGGTTGCAGTCGACGACCCTGGAGGGACCATGTAGACGCCCGTCGTGCTCTGGGGATGCGGGTTCCCGGCCTGGAACGAGGGGTCGGTGAAGTAGATCGTTCCGTCGTTGCGGATGGTGAGATCGTTCGGTGAGTTGAAGCGCTTGCCGCTGTACGTGCTGATGATCGGCGGATTCACCTTCATCCCGGTCTGCACGTCGAAGGCCAGGAGTCCGCCGATGCCGTGGTTGGCGCTGATCAATCGACCCTGACCATCGACGGCCAACCCGTTCGAACCGGAGTCGCCGGTCATTCCCGCGGCCGGGAAGAAGGGGGTCACGACGTCGCTGGCGTCAATCTTCAGGATGCGCGACGGCGGCGGGTTGGGGTTGCCGGTCATCTCGGAGAAGTACAGCGCGTTTCCGATCCAGACGGGCCCCTCGACGTTCGTGAAGTCGTTGCCGTTGTTGTTGAAGGAATCGTTGGGGGGCGCGCCGGCGACCTTGGTGGCGCCGCTGCCGGACGGGAGCGATGCCGGCGCGGTGACGCCGGTCGGGCAGGTGTAGGCCGCGCCGCTCGAGCCGCCGCTGCCCGTTCCGCTGCCTGCAGCTCCGCCCGAACCCCTGCCGCCCGCTCCGCCTGTCGCGGAACCGCCGGCGCCTGTTGCCGTGCCGCCCGTGCCCGTGGTCCCGCCCGTGCCGGTGGTCCCGCCGGTCCCGTTGATGCCGCCGGAGCCCGTCGAGCCGCCGGTGCTGGGCGAGCCACCCGTGCCGGGCGTCCCTCCCGTGCCGGGCGTTCCCCCCGTCGACGACCCGCCGGTGCCGGTGCCCGTCTGACCGCCACTGCCGCTGCCTCCGTTTCCGCTGGAGCAGGCGGCGAGGAGCAGCACCGGGAAGCAAAAAGTCACGAGCGACCGGTAAGAAAGGGGGCTTCTCATGGGAGCAGCCTAACATGGGCCATCTCGCCCGGTTCTCGCGGATCGTGGCGGATTCCCCGGCCCATCTTGTGGTATGAATTCGGCGTTTTCGGTGCCGTGGCCAAGTGGTAAGGCAAGGGTCTGCAAAACCCTCATTCCCCGGTTCAAATCCGGGCGGCACCTCTAGAAGGACGGCGCGTGGGGGAGGTCGGGCTTTGCCCGACCGAGCCCGTCGCGGGAGGTCGCAGGAACCCTTCCAGGGTTCCTGTTCAGTCAAAAGGACAGCTTACCGAGGACACGGGGGCCGGCGGCGCCGGTGACGGCGGGGACGTTGCCGGGGGCGCCGAAGAGGGTCTGGTTGGCGAGGACGGCGAAGGCGATGGCCTCCTTGGCTTCCGGGTTCACGCCCAGCGCGGCGGTGCTGGCGACCGGGATGGGGGCCAGCAGCTCGGCGAGGTGCTGCATCAAAGTCGGGTTCAGCGCGCCGCCGCCGGAGACGAACACCTCGTCGGGCATCGCGGGCAGCATCTCGCGATAGCTGCGCGCGATCGCCTCGGCCGAAAAGCGGGTCAGGGTGGCCAGCAGGTCGTCCTTCCGGTCGGCCAGCCGCGCGATGAGGGGATAGACGAACTCCTTGCCGAAGTCCTCGCGGCCGGTGCTCTTGGGGATCGGGCGCGCGAGGTACGGGTGCCGGTGCAGCTCGGCGAGGAGCTCGGCGTCGACGTGGCCACGCGCGGCCCGGGCCCCGTCCCGGTCGAAGCTCTCGGCGCCCGCCGACGCTGCGCGCGCAACGGTGTCGAGGGGCATGTTGCCCGGGCCGTTGTCGAACGCCACCAGGTCGGCCAGCCGCTCGCCCACCAGGGTGACGTTGGCGATGCCGCCGATGTTCTGCAGCGCGCGTCGTCGGCCCGGGGCGCGAAACAACAGGTGGTCGACCAGCGGCACCAGCGGCGCGCCTTCGCCCCCGGCGGCGACGTCGCGGACGCGGAAGTCGCTGATCACCGGACAGCCGGTGCGCTCGGCGATGACGGCCGCTTCCCCGATCTGCAGGGTCGCCCCGAGCCGGCCGGCCGAGCGCGGGTGGTGAACGGCGGTCTGCCCGTGCGAGCCGATCAGGTCCACCTCCTCGATCTTCACGCCCGCGGCGGCGCACGCGGCGTGCGCGGCGTCGGCGAAGGCGTGCGCCAGCAACACGTCGAGGTCGCACAGCTCGGAGGCGTCCGCCTCGGACACGCGGAAGATCCGTTCGCGCAGCGGGCGCGGGAAGGGGGTGCTGACGAACGACCGCATCGTCAACCGCGTGCTCTCGTCGAAGCCTTCGACGGTGCACAGGGCGGCGTCGGTGCCGTCGGCGCTGGTCCCCGACAGAAGCCCGATCACCAGGCGCTGGGGACGCGCGCGCGCGGCGGCCAGCCGCTCGAGCGGGCCCCCCGGTCCGGTCACCGTTCCTCGATCGGGTGAAGCGGCAGGTCGCCGACGATGGCCCGCAGCGAACCCTTGTGCGTGACCAGCAACTCGCGCGCCTTCGCCGCCGATACCCCGGTATGGTGCATGACCAGCGCGACCTTGGCCCGGCCGCCGGCCTTCTCGATCAGCCGGCGCGCGGCGGCCTCGTCGACCCCCGACAGCGTCCGCACGATGCGGATGGCTCGCGCCCACAGCTTGGCGTTGGTCGGCCGCACGTCGACCATCAAACCGGCGTAGGTCTTCCCCAGCATCACGAACGCCGCCGTCGAGATGGCGTTCAACGCGATCTTGGTGGCCGTCCCCGCCTTCAGCCGGGTCGACCCGGCGATCACCTCGGGGCCGGTGTCCAGCGCGACGATGACGTCCACCGTCGAATCGATGGGTGGGGCGGCGCAGGTGACGAACACGGTCCCCGCCCGCCGAAAGCGCGCGTAGTCCAGCGCCGCGCGCACGAACGGCGTCACGCCGGACGCGGCCACGCCGATGACGGCATCCATCGGCCCGACCGCCGCGCGTCGCATCCGCTGTTCGGCGTCGCGCACGTTGTCTTCCGCGCCCTCGATCGACTTGGTCAGCGCGGCCGGTCCACCGGCCACGATCGGGACCAGCCGCGACGGCGGCACGCCGAACGTCGGCACACACTCGACGGCGTCCAGAGTCGCCAGCCGGCCGGAGGTTCCGGCGCCCACGTACACCAGCCGGCCGCCCGCCGCCAGGCGATCGGCGCAGAGCTGCGCGGCGCGGCCGATCTCGGGCGCGCGGGCCTGGGCGGACTTCACGGCCCGGGCCTCCTCGCTCAGCATCAGCTCGGCGATGGCTTCCGGCGCCAGCGTGTCCAGCTTGGCGGCACGCGGGTGCGTCGCCTCGGTGGCGAGGCGCGCGAAGTCCGTCGCTGTCCTGCGCCCGGGGGGCACGCTTCGATTCTACGCCAGGCCGAGCACGGCGCGCATGTCGTACATGCCCGGTGGCCGGCCCACCAGCCAAACGGCCGCCCGAACGGCGCCCACCGCGAACGTGTCCCGGGTGGTCGCCCGATGCGTGATCTCCAGGCGGTCTCCGTTTCCCAGGAAGAACACCGTGTGGTCCCCGATGACGTCACCGCCCCGCACGGCCTGCAGGCCGATCTCCCCCGCCGTCCGCGGCCCGACGTCCCCCTGGCGCGCGTAGCGGGCAGCCGTGTCCAGCTGGCGGCCCGTGGCCGCCGCCAGCGCTTCGGCCAGCGTCAGGGCCGTGCCCGATGGGGCGTCGCGCTTCGCGCGGTGGTGGGTCTCGACGATCTCGATGTCGTAGGCGGGGCCCAGCGCGCGGGCGGCCTCCGCCACCACGGCGCGCAGCACGTTGATGCCCACCGAGTAGTTCGTGGCGTACACGACCGGGACCTTGTTTCCGGCCGCTTCGATCGCGGCCCGCGCTTCGGGGCCCAGACCGGTCGTCCCGACGACCAGCGCCGCTTCGGCCGCGACGGCGGCCTTGCAGACGGTCTCGGTGAACTGGGGGCTCGTGAAGTCGATCCAGACGTCCGCCGCCCCCTTCGACGGCAGCGCTCCCGTGACGGCGACGCCCAGCGCTTCACCGCCGGCCAGCACGCCGGCGTCCTTGCCGAGGGCCGGGTGGCCGGCGCGCTCGCACGCGGCCGCCAGCTCGGCGCCCGGGCCGGCCGCGGTGGTCGCCCGGGTGAGAGCCCGGCCCATGCGCCCGT
>CAZJMY010000314.1:0-3823 GCA_964546845.1 uncultured Myxococcales bacterium
CGGCAAGAACGTCGTCTATCTGGCCACCGAGGCCAACAACGTCTACGCCTACAACGCGGACAGCCCGTGGGACCTGATCTGGTCGCGCACCAGCATCGAGACGCCCTGGATGTCGGCCTCGACCTGCGTCAACACGCAGCCCCTCATCGGCATCAGCAGCACGCCGGTCATCGATCCCTCGACGAACACGATGTACCTGACGGCCAAGCGCAACGCGAACGGCGTGTTCAAGTACATGCTGCACGCGCTGGACTTGACCACGGGCGCCGACAAGCCGGGCAGCCCCATCGACATGGGCCTGGACGCCGGCGGCCAGCCGCTGTCCGTGACCGGATCAGGCGACGGAACGTCGGGCGGCAAGATCGTGTTCGATCCGATCCGCCACCAGAACCGGGTCGGCCTGACCCTGTCCCAAGGGGTCCTGACCGTGGGGTTCGCGTCGCACTGCGACCAGAACAACTATCACGGGTGGGTCCTGCGCTTCGACACGACCTCGTCCCCCATCCGGCCGCTGGCGCCCTTCATGACCAATCCGAACACCGGCCACGGCGGCCTGTGGCAGGGCGGCGGCGGATTCCCGGTCGACGCTTCCGGCAACCTCTACATGGTCAGCGGCGACGGCCGGTCGGGGACCACCCGGACCGACGGGACGCAGCTGGCGAACGCGTTCATCAAGCTGACGAACGTCGGCATCGGCGGGACGCCCACGGTCGGGTCCTGGTTCATGCCGTCGGACGTGGCGACGCTGGACAACGGCGACGTCGACATCGGCAGCTCGGGGCCGATGCTGATCCCGGGGACGTCGCTGCTGACCGCCGGCGGCAAGAACGGGATCATGTACGTGGTCAATACCACGGGTGATTCGATGGGGCACTTCCAGGCGGGCACGCCGCCGGACACGCAGATCGTCCAGCGCTTCTCCGCCTCCAGCACCAACGGGCAGATCGTGGGCGGCCCGGTGTGGTGGGAGAGCCCGGCGGGGCCGCGCCTCTACGTCTGGCCGGGCGGCTCGACGCTGGGCGCCTTCGCGTTCAACCGCAGCACGAACCTCTTCAACACCACGGCGACCAGCCGGTCGACGGTCACGGCCACCGGCGGCGACGCGCAGGGCGCGCAGCTGTCGCTGTCCGCCAACGGCTCCGTGGCGGGCACGGGCATCGTGTGGGCGACGCGCGCGCTGGGCAGCACGGGCGGCGGCGGCTTCAACTCGAACACGCCCGTGGGCGGCGCGCTGTATGCGTTCGACGCCGAGAACGTCGCGACGAAGCTCTGGGATTCGACCCTCGTCGCGGCCGACAAGCTGGCCAACGCCCCCAAGTACATCTCGCCGACGATCGCGAACGGCAAGGTGTACGTCGGCACGCTGGGGGCGGCGCCGTCATCGGGCGGCGAGGTGGCCGTCTACGGTCTGTTCAACGGCGGCACCGACGGTGGCGTCGGCGGCGCGGGCGGTTCGGCCGGGTCGTCGGGCAGCGGCGGCGCGGGCGGCGCCGACGGCGGCGTCCTGCCCACCCTCACCTGCGCGACCGTCGACGGCGGGGCGCCGCAGCCGACCAACTGGACGTACGTCTACAACACGTACTTCGCCGGGACGACGACCGGCGCCACGGCCGGTCATTGCTCGGAGTGCCACGCCTCGACGCTGGCCAACTTCGCCTGCGGCGCCGACAAGGACAGCTGCTACGCCGGACTGGTCAGCGTTGGGCAGATCACGCCTGCCAGCCCCACCACGTCGCCGCTGGCCGACTCCGAGCGATCGCCGCTGGCCTGGTTCGGCCGGCCCACGGCGCCGCCCGGCGTCCTGGCGTTCATGCCGACCGACCTGGTGGTCCGCAACGCGCCGGCCGTCGCGGCCGTGTGCGGCTGGGTGCAGGCGGGCGCGCGCGACGACAAGGCCAACGGCCAGACCTGCGGCGGCGCGAACGAGTGCGCCTCCGGCTTCTGCGTCGCCGGCGTCTGCTGCGCGAACGCGACCTGCACCGCCGCGGCGCCGGTCTACCAGATCGACACCGGCAGCAGCAGCGCCGTGTCGCCGTTCGGCGCCGATCAGTTCTTCAGCGGGGGCACCGCCCGCACGGTCACCAACGCGATCACGATCAGCGGCGTGACCAACCCCGCGCCCCAGGCCGTGTACCAGAGCGAGCGGTACGGCACCTCGACCTACACGTTCCCCAGCCTCACGCCGTCGGCGGCTTACACGGTGCGCTTGCACTTCGCCGAGCTGTTCCAGACGGCGGCCGGCAAGCGGGTGTTCAACGTCCTCATCAACGGGACCACCGTGCTGTCGCAGTTCGACATCTTCGCGACCGCCGGTGCCGCCTTCAAGGCCGTGGTGCGTGAGTTCACGACCACCGCGAACGCGTCGGGTCAGATCGTCGTCAACTTCAACACGGTCACGGACAACGCGACGATCGAAGGGATCGAGATCGTCCCGGCCGCGCCGAACGCGGCGCCCACCATCGCGACGGCAGCCTCTGCCAACCCCAACCCGGTGACCGGAGCGACGACGGCTCTCTCGGTGCTGGGCGCGGACGACGGCGGCGAAGCCAACCTGACCTACACCTGGGCGGCCACCGGATCGCCGCCGGCCGCCGTCACGTTCAGCGCGAACGGCACCAACGCGGCCAAGAACGCCACGGCCACCTTCACCAAGGCGGGCACGTACACGCTGCAGGTCACCGTCGCGGACCGCGGCAATCAGACGGTCACCAGCGCGGTCACCGTCACGGTGAACCAGACCCTGACCAGCATCGTCGTCTCGCCCGCCAGCGCGACCGTCGCGCCGTCGGGGACGCAGCAATTCACGGCCTCGGCGCGCGATCAGTTCGGCACGGCGCTGGTCGCCCAGCCGTCACTGACGTGGACCGTGAGCGGCGGCGGAACGATCGGCAGCGGCGGCCTCTTCACGGCCGGCAGCAGCGCCGGGGGCCCCTTCACCGTCACCGCGACCAGCGGCAGCGTCCACGGGACGGCCAGCGTCACGGTGTCGTCGGGAGCGACGACCGTCTACCGGATCAACTGCGGGGGCAGCGCCGTCTCGCCGTTCACGGCCGACCAGTTCTTCAGCGGCGGAACGGCCCGCACCGTCACCAACACCATCTCGACGACGGGGTTGACCAACGCCGCCCCGCAGGGCGTCTACCAGAGCGAGCGCTACGGCAACGTGACCTACACGCTGCCCAGCCTGGTGCCGGCGGCGGCCTACACCGTGCGGCTGCACTTCGCCGAGCTGTTTCAGACGGCGGCGGGCAAGCGAACGTTCAACGTCGCGATCAACGGCACGACGGTCCTGTCGAGCTTCGACATCTTCGCGGCGACGGGCGCCGCCTTCAAGGCGACCCTGCGCGAGTTCACGACCACCGCGAACGCGTCCGGTCAGATCGTGGTGACGCTGACGACCGTCAAGGACAACGCGACGGTCGAGGGGATCGAGATCATCCGCCAGTAGCCTCAGGGGACCTGCAGCACGCAGCGCACCTCGGTGTCGGTGGCCGACGTGCAGGGCCGCTCACTGCACAGGGTCGCTGCGCAGCTGCACGTCACGGCGCCGGTGCAGGCGGCCGGGATCGGCCGGCACGCGTAGCTCAGGTCCTGCACGCAGATGTTGTTCACGGCGTGCCGCCCCGGCGGGCAGACGCCCGCGTCGGCCTCGAAGACCGCCCCGCCCTCTATCCCACTCCCGACGCAGATCGACCCGGCGGTGCAGGCGGGCGTGCAACCGGACGCGGTCGCGCCGCCCTGCCCGCCGCCCCCGTGCCCCGCGACCGCGCCGCGACCTCCGCCGCCGGCGTGACCGCCCGCCGCGCCGCCCCCTCCCGCCTGT
>CAZJMY010000315.1:0-3993 GCA_964546845.1 uncultured Myxococcales bacterium
GAGCACTGCGCCTGCGAGGTGCAGCTCTCGTAGCAGGCGCCCTTGTTCGGGTCGCACTGGAACGGGGCGCAGATCATCGTCGGGCCCGGCCGGCACTGGCCGCTACCGTCGCACACGCCGACGCCGATCAGCGCCGAGCCCTGGCAGGTCCCCGGCGTGCAGACGCTGCCCGTGGGCCAGTCGCGGCACTTGCCGGTGCCGTCGCAGAAACCGTCGAGGCCGCAGGTGCTCACCGCCGACGCGGGACAGGCGGACGCCGTGCGCGGCTTGGCGCCGTTCGACCGCGAAATGCAGGTTCCTTCGGAGCCGGGCTCGCCGCAGCTGAGACAGCCCTCGGTGCAGCCCTTGTTACAGCAGAAGCCGTCCGCGCAGAAGCCGCTCGCGCACTCGGCGGCGCAGCCGCAGGACTGCCCGAGGCCCTTCGAGGCGCCGGATTTGCACGTGGTCCCGTCGCCGGCGTGTCCGCCGCCGCCCGTGGTCGGTCGATCCGCCCCGCCGTCCGTCTGTCCCGTGGATCCGCCGCCGTGTCCGCCCGTGTGTGCGGCGCCGCCGGTGCCGCTGCCGCCGGTGCCGCCACCGTGCCCCGCGTGGCCGGTGCCGTTGCCGCCGCTCCCGCATCCACCCAGGATCGCCACGCACAGCGCACCGATCGCCACCCACGATTTTTTTAACAAGCTTTACTCCACGAGCCTTGGCCGTGACGTATGTGTGAAACCAGCGGAATCCTCAACAGCGCCCAGCCAAGGTGTAAGCGCGCTGAACACCCCTACCGACACTATGAGGCCGGCATTCACGGAAAAATTGCAAGCGGAGAGAAACGCTCCGGGCGGGGAAAATTAGCCGCCGCGGTGCGCTGCATCCTGCCGTGACGCATCAGGCCGCGGTGGTCGCCCGGGCGCGTCGAATCCCCAGCAACGGCGCCAGGAATTGCCCCGTGTAGGAGCCCCCCACGCGGGCCACTTCCTCGGGGGTTCCGGCCGCGACGACCTCGCCACCGCGCGAGCCGCCTTCGGGCCCCAGGTCGATGACGTAGTCCGCCGTCTTGATGACGTCGAGGTTGTGTTCGATGACCAGCACCGTGTTGCCGGCGGCCACCAGGCGCCCCAGCACCGACAGGAGCTTGCGCACGTCTTCGAAGTGCAGCCCGGTCGTCGGCTCGTCGAGGATATAGAAGGTCCGCCCGGTGTCGCGCTTGGCCAGCTCGCGCGACAGCTTGATCCGCTGCGCCTCGCCGCCCGAGAGCGTCGTCGCCGACTGCCCCAGCGCGATGTAGCCGAGCCCGACGTCGCCGAGGGTCTGCAGGATTCCGCGCAGCGTGCGGTGATGCTGGAAGAGACCCATCGCGTCCGACACCGACGTGTCCAGCACGTCGGCGATGGTGCGGTCCTTCCACTTCACCCTCAGCGTGGCCTCGTTGTACCGCTTGCCCCGACAGACCTCGCACGTGACGTAGACGTCGGGCAGGAAGTGCATCTCGACCTGCCGGACGCCGTCACCCTCGCACGCCTCGCAGCGGCCGCCACGCACGTTGAACGAGAAGCGCCCCGGCTGATACCCGTAGGCCCGCGCCTCCGCGGTCTCGGCGAACACCTCGCGGATGCAGTCGAACGCCTTCGTGTAGGTCGCCGGGTTCGAGCGCGGCGTGCGGCCGATCGGCTTCTGGTCGATGTCGATGACCTTGTCCAGCTGCTCGATCCCCTGCACCGACGCGTGGCGCCCGATCTGGTCGTAGCTGCCCAGCAGCTTGCGCCGCAGCGCCGGCTGCAGGATGCCCCCGATCAGCGACGACTTGCCGGCGCCCGAGACGCCCGTGACCGCGACCAGCACGCCCAGCGGGAACTGCACGTCGATGTTCTTCAGGTTGTGCTCGCGGGCGCCCTTCACCGTGATGAAGCCCTGCGGCTTGCGGCGCTCGGTCGGGACCTCGATCCGCTCGGCGCCCGACAGGAAGCGGCCGGTCACCGACTTCGGGTTTCGCTTCAGCTCGTCGGGCGTGCCCTCGGCGATGGCGCGGCCACCCAGGCGGCCGGCACCCGGCCCGAAGTCGACGACGTGGTCGGCGGCCTCGATGGTCTCGGCGTCGTGCTCGACGACGATCACGCTATTGCCCAGGTCGCGCAGCCGCCGCCGCGTCGAGATGAGGCGCAGGTTGTCGCGCTGGTGCAGGCCGATCGACGGCTCGTCGAGGACGTACATGACGCCCGACAGCTCGGACCCCAGCTGCGAGGCCAGGCGGATGCGCTGCGCCTCGCCGCCCGACAGCGTCGCCGCCGCGCGGTCCAGCGTCAGGTACTCGAGGCCCACGTCCAGCAGGAAGCCGAGGCGCGCGTTCACCTCTTTCAGGATCTCCGTCGCGATCTGGGCGCGCGCGCCCTTCAGCCCCAGCCCCGTGAAGTGCTGGGCGGCCCCGGCCACGGTCATGCCCGTGACGTCGACGATGCTCTTGCCGGCCAGCAGCACGGCGCGCGATTCGGGGCGCAGGCGCTGCCCGCTGCAGGCGCGGCAAAGCTGCTCGCGGAAGTAGCGGCCGTACCACTGGCGCGTCACCTCCGACGTGCTCTCCTGCATGCGCTTCTTGATCGTGTTGACGACGCCCGAAAAGCGCATCGCCCACGAGCCGGCGCCGTGCTTGCCCGCCCAGCTGACCTTCACCCGCTTGTCGCCGGCGCCGAAGAGCAGCACCTCGCGCTGGCGCGGGGTCAGCGACTTCCAGGGCTTGTCCAGCGGGATGCCGAACTCGCGCGAGACGGCGGCCGCGACGTTGCCGGTCCAGCCCGACTCCTTGCCGGCGCGCTCGCCCCACGGCTCGATCGCGCCCTCGCTGATCGACTTGCTGGGGTCGGGCACGATCAGGTCGGCGTCGATCTCCATGCTGGAGCCGAGGCCGTTGCAGTCCACGCACATCCCCAGCGGGCTGTTGAACGAGAACGACTGGGGCGACAGCTCGGGCAGGCCGACGCCGCAATCCGGGCAGGCGCGCGCCTCGCTGTAGGCCCGCTCGCGCGCTTCGCCTTCGACGGCGACCAGCACCGAACCGCTGCCGACCTTCACGGCGGTCTCGACGGAGTCGGTCAGCCGCGCGCGGTCGCCCGGGTCGATGCTGACCCGGTCGATCACGATCTCGATCGTGTGCTTCTTTTTCTTGTCCAGCGAGGTGACGTCCTCGAGCCGCTGGATGAGGCCGTTGATCCGCACGCGCGAGAACCCGGCCTTGCGCGCATCCTCGAACACGTCGCGGAACTCGCCCTTGCGGTTGTCGGCCTTGCGCGCCATCAGCGTGGCGCGCGTCTTCGCCGGCAGCGTCAGAAGCTCGTCGACGATCTCGGCCGCCGACCGGGCCGACACCTCGCCGCCGCACAGATGACAGCGCTGCTCGCCGGCGCGCGCATAAAGGACGCGCAGGTAGTCGTAAATCTCCGTCACGGTCCCGACCGTCGAGCGCGGGTTCGACGACGCCGACTTCTGCTCGATGGCGATGGTGGGCGACAGGCCGCGCAGCTGCTCGTACTTGGGCTTCTCCATCTGGCCCAGGAACTGGCGCGCGTACGACGACAGCGATTCGACGTAGCGTCGCTGACCTTCGGCGTAAAGTGTGTCGAACGCCAGCGATGACTTGCCCGAGCCCGACACGCCGGTGAACACGACCAGCGACCGCTTGGGAATCTTCAGATCGTCGATCGCCAGGTTGTGCTCGCGCGCGCCACGCACGACGATGAAGTCGGGCTCATCCGCGCCACGCCGGGTCGAGTTGAGAACAATCGGGTCCTTGCGGCTCACGAGGCGGGGCAGTCTAGCAGCCTCCCTGCGACGTGCCGGTCGCTTGCGTGGACACGACCGTCGGCGGCCCCGAACGATTTTTTGGAATGCGCCTTTTTACCTACACATCCATGGCCGATGCCCGTCCGTACTAGCTAGGTCCCAAACAGCTAGACCGGAGGTATGTATGAACGTTCGTGGCCTGGCCGTGGCGATGTTCTGCGCGGCCGTCCCCTT
>CAZJMY010000316.1:0-1414 GCA_964546845.1 uncultured Myxococcales bacterium
GACGATGACCCCCTCCGGCTTCTCGGTGTCGATGATCTCGAGGACGTCCTCGCGGGTCAGCGGCTCGAAGTACAGCCGGTCCGACGTGTCGTAGTCGGTCGACACCGTCTCCGGGTTGCAGTTGACCATGATGGTCTCGAACCCGTCCTCGCGCAGCGCCTGCACGGCGTGCACGCAGCAGTAGTCGAACTCGATCCCCTGACCGATGCGGTTGGGGCCGCCGCCCAGGATGACGATCTTCTTTTTCTTCGTCGGCCGGTTCTCGTTCTCGACCAGCTCGGGGGCGCCCACGCGCTCCTCGAAGCCGATCTCGTATGTCGAGTACAGGTAGGGGGTCTGGGCCTCGAACTCGGCGGCGCAGGTGTCGACCCGCTTGAAGACCGGGCGTACGCCGTGCTTGATGCGCGCCTGGCGCACCTCTTCTTCCGAGACGCCGCACAGCTTCATGAGGCGGCGGTCGGACAGCCCCAGCCGCTTGCGGCGGGCCAGCCCCGGCCCGTCGTCCAGCACGGCGGCCGCGCCCTTGCTGGCCACGAGCAGCCGCGTCGACTCGTCCTCGTCGATCATCTGCTTCAGGTTGCGGAGGAACCAGGGATCGATCTTGGTGAGCTGGTGGGCTTCGGCCTCCGTCACGCCGGCGCGCAGCCCTTCGGCGAGGTACCAGAGCCGGTCCGGTCCCGGACGAACCATGCGCCGGCGCAGCTCGTCGACGGCCGGCGGGTTCTCCAGGTCGAACCCCGAGCGGCCGATCTCCATCGACCGCAGCGCCTTGCCGAAGCTCTCCTTGAACGTGCGGCCGATCGACATGACCTCGCCGACCGACTTCATCTGCGGGCCCAGCTCGTCGTCGGCGCCGGGGAACTTCTCGAACGCGAAGCGCGGGATCTTGGTGACGACGTAGTCGATCGTCGGCTCGAAGCAGGCCGGCGTCTCGCGCGTGATGTCGTTGGGGACCTCGTCCAGCGTGTAGCCGATGGCCAGCTTGGTCGCGATCTTCGCGATCGGGAAGCCGGTGGCCTTCGACGCCAGCGCGCTGGACCGCGAGACCCGCGGGTTCATCTCGATGACGATCATCCGTCCGTCGGCCGGGTTGACCGCGAACTGGATGTTGGACCCGCCGGTCTCGACGCCGATCTCCCGGATCACGGCCAGCGCCGCGTCCCGCATGACCTGGTACTCCTTGTCGGTCAGGGTCATCGCCGGCGCGATCGTGATCGAGTCGCCGGTGTGCACGCCCATCGGGTCGAAGTTCTCGATCGAGCAGATGATGACCGCGTTGTCCTTGCGGTCGCGCATCACCTCCAGCTCGTATTCCTTCCAGCCCAGCACCGACTGCTCGACCAGCACCTCGCCGCGCGGGCTCTGCTGCAGCCCCCAGGCGACCTTGGTGTCGAACTCCTCGGCGTTCCAGACG
>CAZJMY010000317.1:0-1713 GCA_964546845.1 uncultured Myxococcales bacterium
CGGCTTCACGCTGGTCGAGGCCAAGGACCTCGCGCAGGCGACTGAGCTGTCGATGGGCTGCCCGGTGTTCCTGTACGGGGGCGCCGTCGAGGTGCGCCCCATCATGAAGATGTGAGCGGCGCGCATGGACCTGGACGGGCGTTTCTTTCGGCGGGAGGCCGCGCGGTTGACCGCCGCCTTGACGCGCCTGTTCGGGGTCCACAACCTGGCGCTGGCCGAGGACGTGACCCAGGACGCCCTCTGCCGCGCGCTGGAGGCCTGGAAGTTCCACGGCCCGCCGCCCAACCCGGGCGCGTGGTTGATGGCCGTGGCCAAGAACCGCGCGGTCGACGTGCTGCGCCGCGAACGGACCGCGCGGACGTTCGCGCCCGAGGTCGGGCGCTGGCTGGAGACGGAGTGGACGCTGCGCCCGACGATCGACGCGCTGTTCGCGGCGGACGCGATCCAGGACGACCAGCTGCGCATGATGCTGTCGTGCTGCCAGCCGCGCCTGCCCGAGGCGGCGCAGCTGGCGGTCATCCTGCACGTGCTCTGCGGGTTCAGCGTCGGCGAGATCGCCAGCGCGTTCCTGGACAGCCCGGCCGCCGTCGAGAAGCGAGTCGGGCGCGCCAAGAAGGCGCTGGCCGCCTCGAAGTCGCTGTTCGACCTGGGTGACGCGGCACAGGTCGCGGCGCGGCTGCCGGTCGTTCACCGGGCGCTGTACCTGCTGTTCAACGAGGGGTACCACGGCGCGTCTCCGGAGTCGGCGGTGCGCGTCGAGCTGGTGCAGGAGGCCATGCGCCTCGTGTCGCTGCTGCTGGAGCACCCGACCGGTCAGACCGGGGCCACGCGCGCGCTGGCGGCGCTGATGTGCCTGCACGCCGCGCGGATGCCGGCGCGGCTCGACGAGGCCGGCGACCTGACACCGTTCTTCGACCAGGACCGCGCGCTGTGGGACGCGGCGCTGATCGCGCAGGGCCGGCGGCTGCTGCACGATTCCGCCGTCGGACCCGAGGTCACGCCGTACCACATCGAGGCCGCCATCGCCGGCGTCCACGCGGCGGCGGCATCCCCCGGCGAAACCGACTGGGCCGCGATCGTGCGCCTCTACGACGCGCTCTTCGCGCTGCGCCCCTCACCGGTCGTCGCGCTGCACCGGGCGATCGCCGTCGGCCAGCACCAGGGCCCCGAGCAAGGCCTGGCCGCAATCGCCGCCATCCCGGGCCGCGACCGCCTGGAACAGTACCCCTTCTACTCCGCCGCCCTGGGCGAGATGGAGCTCGCCCGCGGCCGCCCCGCCGAAGCCCGCCAGCGCTTCCAAACCGCCCTCTCCCTGGCCCGAAACCCCACCGAACGCCGCTCCCTGGAAAAACGCCTGCTCGCCTGCGTCCTCTGACCCGTCCTCGTCCCCGTCCCCGTCACTGAATCCAGTCACTCCCCGCCTTCGCCGCCAACCAGCTCTTCACCAGCATCCCGAAGTCGGTCAGCGTCGTCAGGCTCGCATCCGCGAAGATCTGCGGGGTCCACGCGTTGTCCGTCACCCAGGCCGTCCAGCTGGCGCCGTCGCCGTTCACCGTCGCCTGCAGCGACGTCCCGAACGACGCCGGATCGCCGCTCTGATAGCCCCACTCGCTGATGAACACCGGCACCTTGGCGGTCGCCGTCGCGACCTGGCTCTGGAACGACGCGTTCCAGTTGGGCGCGTAGATGTGGGCCGTGTACATCAGGTTCGTG
>CAZJMY010000318.1:0-12061 GCA_964546845.1 uncultured Myxococcales bacterium
GCGCCAGCCGGTTCGCTCCCGCGTTCAGCTCCCCGTAACGCACCTCCTTGCCCGCCGCCCACACCGCCACCTTTTCAGGCTGCCCGTGCGCCACCTCTTCGATCAGCTCGTGCACGCACCGTCCGGACCCCAGCCCCTCCCCCTTCCCGCTCCACCCCTCCACCACCTGCCAACGTTCCGCCTCCCCCAGCACCTCTACGGCCCTCAGCGGTTTGTCCCCACCTTCCTCCAGCGCCTCCACCACGCCCGCGATCGCCCGTTCCAGGTAGCCACACACCCGCTCCGCGCGCTTCTCGCCCCCGCTCACCTGCACCGTCAGCACGAACCCCGTTCCCTCGTCGTCCACGTCCACAGACACCGGGTAGTTCGTCCGCTCTTCGCTCCACAGCTCCTCGACGTCGCCGCCCAGCGCGCCCTCCGGCGCCGCCGGCGTATGCCGGTAGTTCAAGAGCGCGCCGAAGAGCGGCCGTTGCGCCGGCACCCCGCTGGCCCGCTGCGCCCACGCCAGCGACGCGTGCTCGTGCCCCATCAGCTCCGTCAGCTGCTGGTGAACCGCCGCAAGGCTCGCCGATACGCCGTTCCCCTGCACGGCGACGCGCACCGGCAGCGTGTTGATGAACATGCCCATCACGCGGTCGACGTTCGTCCACCCCTGCATGCGTCCAAACAGCACTGTCCCGAACACCACGTCGGACCGGCCGCTCACGCGCGCCAGCGCCGCCGCCCACGCCAGGTGCATCAGGCTGGCTGCGCTGACCCCCGCCCGCCGCGCCTGCTCCCGTGCGCGCTGGGCCAACGCCGGCGCCAGCGGGCGCCGCACCTGGTCGACCTCCCCGCCGTCGGCCGGCACGTCCAGCAGACCGAAAGGCGCCGTCGGTTCCTCGACGTCCGCCAACAGCTTGCGGAAGTGGGCCTCGTGCTCCTCCCGGCTGACGCCGAGCCGCGCCCGCGCCACGAATTCCCGAAAGGCCACCGGCGCCGGCAGCAGGTCCGCGCGCCCCGCTTCGATGAGGCGCGTCTCCTCGAGCGCCAGCTCCAGCGTCGTGTGATCCAGCGCCAGGTGGTGCGCCTGCACCAGCAGCAGCCAGCGCCCGCGCTCTGCGTCCTCGGCGACGTACGCCCGCAGCAACGGCGCCTGGTCGACCGCCATCCGGGCTCGGCGCCCGTCGTAGCGTCTCTTCAGCTCCTCGACGAGCTCTTCGCCGCCCAGCCCGGCTTCGACCTTCTCGACCCGCAGTGGCGCCCGGCGCTGCACGACCTGCACCGGCTCGTCGAGCCCCTCCCACATCACGGCCGTCCGCAGGATGTCGTGTCGATCGATCACCTGCTGCAGCGCTGCCAGGAAGCTCTCGAGCCGCGCCTGACTCTGGAACCCCAGCAGGCTCGGCAGGAGGTAGAGGTCCCCCTGCGCCTCCATCAGGTGGTGAAAGAGAATTCCCTCCTGCAACGGCGTCAGTGGATAGACGTCCTGCACGTTCGCCGCGCCGCCGGGCACCGCCGCCACGATCCGATCGACCGCCGCCTGGTCCAGGCGGACCAGCGTCAGCATCTCCGGCCCGATCGCCGTGGCACCCGCTGGAATCAGGTTGGGTGGGACCACGACCTCGACGGCGCCGCCCGCATCGGCTTCGGCCGCGAGCGCCGCCAGCGTCGCCGTGCCGAACAGCTCGCGCACCCCGAGCGGTAGGCCGGCGCGTCGCATCCGCTCGGCCACCGTCACCGCCAGCAGCGAGTGCCCGCCCAGCGCGAAGAAGTTGTCCTGCCGTCCGACCTCCTCGATCCCCAGCACCTCGGCCCAGATGCGGGCCACCGCCTCCTCCACCGGTCCCAGGGGCGGCTCGTGCTCGCGCGCGCCGTAGGCCTCTCCCTCCGGCGCAGGCAGCGCCGCCCGATCCACCTTGCCGTTGGCCGTCAGCGGCAGCGCGGGCAGCAACACGTATGCCGCCGGCACCATGTATTCGGGCAACTGCACCCGCACCGCCGCCCGCAGAGCGCCCGGGTCCGGCGGCGCGATCGCCGCATCGGCAGGCGTGTAATAGGCAACCAGCCGCCGATCGCCAGGCTGGTCCTCGCGAACCAGCACGGCGGCCCGCCCGACGCCCGGGACCGCCTCGATCTGCGCCTGGATCTCTCCCAGCTCGATCCGGTACCCGCGCAGCTTGATCTGAGAGTCATCTCGCCCCAGAAACTCGATCGTCCCGTCGGCCAGCCAACGCCCGCGATCGCCGGTCCGGTACATCCGCGCGCCGGCCCCTGCGCCCGCGAAGCGGTCGGCCACGAAACGCTCGGCGGTCAGCTCTGGTCGATTCAGGTAGCCGAGCGCGACGCCGGCCCCGCCGATGTAGATCTCACCGGCCGCGCCGATGGGCGCCGGCTTGCCGTGACCGTCCAGCACGTACACGCGCGTGTTGCCGATCGGCCGACCCAGCGGCACGCTGCGCGCGTCGTCGGCCAGCGCCGTGATCGCGTGAGTCAGCGCGAAGGTGGTCGTCTCGGTCGGGCCGTAGCCATTCAGCAGGTGCGCGGGCGGACCATCGCGCAGAACGCGCGCCATGACCTTCGGATCCAGGGCGTCGCCTCCGACGATCAGGTAGCGCAGCCGCGGGATGACCGGCGCCAGCCAGTCGGCGTACTGGTTGAAGAGTCCGACGGTGAGCCACAGCACGTTGATCCGCTGGGCCGCCAGCTCGCGCGCGAACCGCGCCGGGGCCAGCAAAACGTCCTGGTCGATCACCACCACGGTCGCGCCGTTCAGCAGCGGCGCCCACACCTCGAACGTGCTCGCGTCGAAGGCCGGATTCGCGGCGAACGCCACCCGGTCCGCCGGCCCGACGTCGGCGTAGCCGTTGTTGACGACCAGTCGGGCGACCGCCCGGTGCGGCACCACCACCCCCTTGGGCACACCGGTCGAGCCCGAGGTGTACATGACATACAACGGCGCATCGCCGGCGACGTCATTCAGCGCGGGGGAGACGGGCTCCGCGCCGCCGGCGGGGCCGTCGACATCCAGCCGGAGCAGCCCCGGCACGTCGGTCAGCTCCGGCGGGAGCGTCACCGACGAGTTCGATAGGACGAACCGGGCGCCGCAGTCGCCCGCGATCGTCGCCTGACGCGCGCCGGGCCACCCGGCGTCCAGCGGAACGTAGGCGGCACCCGCCTTCGCGACAGCCAGCTCGGCGACGATCAGCGCGACGGAGCGCGGCAGCGCCAGCAGCACCCGCTCGCCCGCCGCCACGCCGCGGTCCACCAGCGCGCGCGCCAGGCGGTCGGAGCGGTCGTCGACCTCCCGGTAGCTGTGCGCGCGATTGCCCTCGATGACCGCCGGCATCTCAGGGGCCGTGCGCGCCCGCGCCGCGAACAACGCGCCCAGGCCGGAGGCTTCGGGATAGGGGCGCGTCGTGGAGTTCCACTCGACCAGGACCCGCTCACGCTCGGACTCTGGCAGCACCGCCAGCTGGCCGATCGGCGTCGCCGGAGCCCCTTCCAGCGCGTCGAGCAAGCTTCCGAGCGCCGTCTCCATCAGCGCCTGGATGCGGTCCGGGTCCAGCGGGCGCGCCACCTGGGCGGTCACCGCGAAGCCCGTCCCCAGGTCGTCGATCGAGACCGTCAGCGGGTAGTTGCTCCGCTCTTCTCCCCACAGCTCCTCGGCTCCGGCCGGGTACGCGGAGCTCAGCCCGTGCGCGGTCGAGTGCCTGTAATTGAGCAGCGCGGAGAACAGCGGCGTCGGCGGCGCGACCGCGCTGCAGCGCTGCGCGAGCGCCAGCGACGCGTGCTCGTGGCGCACCAGGCGCGCCAGCAGCGCGTGCATCTCCTGGACGACGTCGCCTGCGCCCCGGTCCCCCACCGCGATCCGGACCGGCAAGGTGTTGATGAACATCCCCAGCATGCGATCGGCGCCCGCGCCGGCGTCCATTCGGCCCAGCAGCACCGTCCCGAAGACCACGTCGTCACGCCCCGCCGCGGCCGCCAGCACCATCGCGTAGGCGACGTGCATCACCGTCGCGGCGCTCACGCCGGTCGCGCGCGCCAGCTGCCGCACGCGACGCGCCAGCGAAGTCGGCAGCTCCCGGCGGCTCTCGGCAGTGTCACGCCCGTCACCCAGAACCTCCCGGAGCCCGAACGGCGCGGTCGGTTCGTCGACGCCGTCCAGCAACCCACGGAAGAACGGTTCGTGCTCGGCGTCGCGATCGCCGAGAAGGCTCTGCGCTACGAAGTTGCGAAAAGGCACCGCCGGGGGCAGCGGGTCGACGTCCGTCTCGATCTGCCGGGCCTCGGCGAAGATCACGTCCAGGGTGGCGTGGTCGATCGCCAGGTGATGCGCGAGCACCAGGACCAGCCATCGCCCGGTCGCCGCGCCGTCCACCCGCTCGGGCGCCGCGACGGCCCGCAGAAGCGGAGCGCGGCGCAGGTCGAGCCGGCAGTGCCGGGGATCGTACCGCCGTCTCAATTCCTGCGCCGTGTCGGCGCACCCGTCGAGCGCGATCTCTTCCAGAGGCAACCGCGCCTGCCGCTGGACGACCTGCACGGGACGGTCCAGCCCCTGCCAGTACACCCCCGTGCGCAGGACGTCGTGGCGAGCGATGACCGCATCCACCGTCGCGACGAAACGATCCACCGCGGCGCGGTCGGCCAGGCGCAGCAGCACGCTGAGGAGGTAGGGATCGCCCTCGTTCCCCAGCAGGTGGTGGAACAGGATCCCCTGTTGCAGCGGGGCCAGAGGGTAGATGTCCTGCACGTTGCCGGCGCCGCCCGGCACCTGGCCGACGACACCGTCGATGGCCGCCTGGTCCAGCTGGACCAGCGTGAGCATCGCCGGGGTGATCGCGTCGGCGTCTGCCGGGATCAGGTTCGGCGGCACCACCACGTCGGCCCGCGCGTCACCGACGGTCGCGGCGAGCTCGGCGAGGGTCGGACGCGTCAGCAGCGCATGAATCTCGGTCGGCAAGCCGGCTGCGCGCATCCGCTCCGCCACCGCCAGCGCGAGCAGCGAGTGGCCACCCAGCGCGAAGAAGTTGTCGTTGCGCCCCACGCGCTCGACGGACAGCACCTCCGCCCAGATGCGCGCCACGGTTTCCTCGACGGCTCCGCGCGGCGGCTGGTAGACGGGCGCGTCGTAGGCGTCGGCGTCCGGCGCCGGCAGCGCCCTGCGGTCGATCTTCCCGTTGCGGGTGAGTGGCAGCGCGGCCAGCCGCACGTAGGCCGAGGGGACCATGTACTCCGGCAGCCCGCCGCGCGCATGCTCACGGAGGTCACCCGCGTCGGCCGCGCCGACGTAGTAGGCGACCAGTCGCTTGTCGCCGCCGTCGTCGCGCGCCACGGTGACGACCTCCTCGACGCCGGGCGCGATCCGCAGCCGCGCGTCGATCTCGCCCAGCTCGATCCGGAACCCGCGTACCTTGACCTGGAAATCGTTCCGGCCCAGGAACTCGACGGTTCCGTCGGCCAGCCACCGGCCGACGTCGCCGGTCCGATAGAGGCGCATCCCGGGCTGGCCGCTGAAGGGATCGTCGACGAAACGCTCCGCCGTCAGCTCCGGCCGATTCAAATATCCCAGCGCGACGCCGTCACCGCCGATGTACAGCTCACCCGGGACGGAGACGGGAGCCGGCCGGCGGTGCGCGTCCAGCACATACACCGTCGTGTTCCCGATCGGCCGCCCCAGCGGCACGCTGCGAGCCCCCGCCGGCACGTCGACGATCTCGTGCGTCAGCGCGAAGGTGGTCGTCTCCGTCGGGCCATAGCCGTTGAGAAGGTGCTGTGGCCGGTAAGCGCCCACCACCTGCCTCATCACCGCCGCGTCCAGCGCGTCGCCGCCCACGATCAGGTAGCGCAGCCTCGGGATCACCACCGAGAGTGCCGCGTGGCTCTGGTTGAACAGCCCGACCGTCATCCAGAGGACCGTCACCCCGCGCTCACGCAGCGTTTCCGCCAGCGCGACCGGCTCCAGCAACGTGGCTTGCGGGATCACCACCACGCTGCCGCCGTTCAGCAGGGGTGCCCAGACCTCCATCGTGCTGGCGTCGAAGGCGGGATTCGCCGCGAACGCCACCCGGTCGCTCGGCTCGAACGCCGCATAGCCGTTGTTCACCACCAGCCGGCTGACCGCGCGGTGCGGAATCACGACCCCCTTCGGCGTTCCCGTCGAACCCGACGTGTACATGACGTAGGCCGCGCAGCCTCCGTCCGCTCCGGTCACAGGTGCGCTGTCCTCGAAGCCGTCCAGGGCCGAGTCATCGGCATCCAGGCGACGCGCCTCGCCGGCCGCGACCAGCGCCTCCAGCTCACTGGGCAGCACACGACCGCGCGCGCTCACGATGAGCCGGGCCCCGCAGTCACGCAGCATCAGCGCCTGGCGCGCGCCGGGCAGCACGGCATCGAGCGGCACGTACGCCGCGCCGGCCTTCACCACCGCCAGCTGCGCCCACACCAGGGCGGCCGATCGCTCCAGCGCCACGGCCACCCGTTCGCCCGGCTCGACCCCCGCCCGCATCAGCGCGCGCGCCAGCCGATTCGCGCGACGAGCGAGCTCGCCGTAGGTGACCTGCAGGTCGCCGTCGAGCACCGCCAGGGCGTCGGGCGCGCGCGCCGCCTGCCGGTCGAACAGCTCGCCCAGCGCGACCCCGCGCGGGTAGGGGCGCGCCGTCGCGTTCCAGTCCGCCACCACCTGCTGCCGTTCGTCAGCCGGCAGCAGATCCAGCGCGCTCAGCGCCGTCTCCGGCGCCCGCTCCAGCGCCATGACGAGCGCGCGCAACGCCCCGTCCATGAACGCGCAGAGCCGCTCGGGCGCGACGGTCGTGCCGACGACCTGCGCGGTGAGCTCGAACTCGTCGCCCAGGTCGTCAACGGACATGGTCAGCGCGTAATTCGAGCGTTCCTCGCTCCACAGCTCCTCGACCTGTCCGTCGTCGCTGAGGGCCAGGCGACCGTGTGGCGTGTGTCGATGGTTGAACAGCGTCGAGAACAGCGGCACGCCGGCGGCCACCCCGCTGCAGCGCTGCACCGCCGCCAGCGAGGCGTGCTCGTGCTCGATCAGCTGCGCCAGCAGTCGGTGGGTGGCGCGCGACGCATCGATCGCGCTGCGATCGCGCAGATCGATCCGCAACGGCAGCGTGTTGATGAACATCCCCAGCGCCCGCCCCGCGTCGGCCTGGCCCTCCATGCGTCCCAGCATCACGGTGCCGAACACGACGTCGTCCCGGTCCGACGCACGCGCCAGGACCAGCGCCCAGGCCAGGTGCGTGAGGCTGGCGGCGCTGACCTCCCTGACGCGCGCCTGTCGCCGCAGGGCGCGCGCCATTTCCGGATCCAGGCGCCGGCGCGCCTCGAAGACGCTCTCGTCGTCCGCCGCCTGCGCCAGCCCAAACGGCGCGACAGGTTCGTCGTAGTCGCCGAGCAGCCCCCTGAAAAACCCCTCGTGCGTGGTCGCGCGGCCGTCCTCCCGGGCTCTGGCGGCGAACTCGCGGAACGGCACCGGTACCGGCAACAGATCCGCGCGCCCCCGATCGAGGAGACGCGTCTCCTCGAACACCTGCTCCAGCGTCGTGTGATCGATGACCAGGTGATGCGCCTGGACCAGCAACAGCCACCGCCCGGTGGCCGGATCGCGCGCGGCCAGAGCGCGCATCAACGGGGCCGTGCCGACGTCCGTGCGCCAGCGCCGGCGCTGGTGCCACGCGCGCAGCTGGGTCGCGCCGTCGCCGCCGCCCGGGTCCAGGACCGCCTCCTCGAGCGGCAAGCGAGCCCCGCGATGCACGACCTGGACGGGCTGGTCGAGCCCCTGCCAGAACACCGCCGTCCGCAGGACGTCATGCCGATCGATGACCTGTTGCAGCTGGACGACGAATCGCTCCAGCCGGCCGCGGTCGAGGAATCCCAGCAAGGCGGCGACGAGGTAGGTGTCGCCCGCCGTGTCCGCCAGGTGGTGGTAGAGAATCCCCTCCTGCAGCGGCGTCAGCGGGTAGACGTCCTGCAGGTTGGCCGGGCCGCCGGGAATTCGCGCCACGATCCGGTCGATGGCCGCCTGGCCCAGCGTGACCAGCGGCAGCATTTCGGGTTTGATGACCGTCGCGCCGGGCGGGATGAGATTCGGCGGCAACCTGATCTCGGACGCGGGCTCGGCGAGCCGGGCCGCGAGCTCGGCGACCGTCGGCGCCCCGAACAGCGAGCGCACGTCCGTTCGCAGCCCGGCGCGCCGCAGCCGCTCGATCGACGTCACGGCCAGCAGCGAATGGCCACCCAGCCCGAAGAAGTTGTCGTTCCGCCCCACGCGCGACACGCCCAGCAGGTCTCTCCAGACCTCCGCCACGGCGGCCTCGATCTCTCCTCGCGGCTCCTCGTACTCCCGCGCGCCGTACGCCGCGCCGTCGGGCGCCGGCAGCGCCTTGCGATCCAGCTTGCCGTTCGCGCTCAACGGGAGCTCCGGCAGCCGCACGAAGGCCGCGGGGACCATGTGCTCGGGCAGCACGGCCCGCAAGCCCGCGCGCAGCCCCTCGACGTCCAGGTCCCCGGGCCCGGCGACGTACGCGACCAGCCGCCGGTCCGCCGGCGTGAGGCCGTGCGCGACAACCACCGCCTGGCGGACGCCGGGCAGCTGCAGGAGCTGGCTCTCGATCTCGCCGAGCTCGATGCGGAAGCCGCGCAGCTTGACCTGGAAGTCGTTCCTTCCCAGGTATTCGAGGACGCCGTCATCCAGCCAGCGCGCCAGATCTCCCGTTCGGTACAGCCGGGCCTCCGGCTCGTTCGCGAACGGATCCGCCACGAATCGCTCGGCGGTCAGATGTTCCTGGTTCAGGTAGCCACGACCGACCGCGACGCCCCCGATGAACAGCTCGCCCGCCACCCCGATCGGCGCCGGCCGCCCCTGCGCGTCCAGCACGTAGATGCGCGTGTTGTCGATCGGCCGCCCGATGGGGACGGATGCGCGATCGTCGCCCGGCGTGCACGGCCAGGCAGTCACGTCCACGGCGGCCTCCGTCGGACCGTACAGGTTGTGCAGCTCGACTCCCGGCAGCCGCTGGTGGAATTGCCTGACCACCGCCGCCGGCAGCGCCTCGCCGCTGCAAATGACCCGCCGCACCCGGCGGGAACCCGCCACCGCGTCGTCCTGCTCCAGGAAGAGCTGCAACATCGAGGGGACGAAGTGCAGCGTGGTCACCCGCTCCGCGGCGATCGTCTCGCCCAGGTAGGCGGGGTCCTTGTGGCCCTCCGGACGCGCCATCACCAGGCGGGCGCCGTACATCAACGGCCAGAACAGCTCCCAGACCGAGACGTCGAATCCGAAGGGGGTCTTTTGCAGCACCACGTCGTCGGCGGCGAGCCGGTGCGCCCGCTGCATCCACGCCAGCCGGTTGACCACCGCGCGGTGCTCGTTCATCGCTCCCTTGGGCGCGCCGGTCGAGCCGGACGTGAAGATCACGTACACCAGATGTCGCGACGTCAGACCGACGGCGTCGCTGGAGGGGTTGTGCGACGACTCTGCCTGCCACGCGTCGCCGTCTGCATCCAGGTCGATGACGGGGACCCGCGTCCCCGCGGCGGCGACCTTCTCGGCCGTGCCGCGCGCGGTCCCGTGGGTCAGGACGACCACGGGAGCGGCGTCCTTCACGATCGCCGCCAGCCGCTCGACAGGGTAGCTGGGCTCGAGCGGCAGGTAGGCGCCCCCCGCCTTCAAGGTCGCCAGGATCGCGACCACCATCTCGACGCTGCGTTCGGCGCAGATCGCAACCCGCGCGTCGGGGCAGACCCCGCGGTCCCGCAGGTGGTGCGCCAGCCGATTCGCGCGCGCGTTGAGCTCGGCGTAGGTCAACCGGTGACCGCTGCAGACCAGCGCGATGGCTTCCGGGGTTCGCGCCACCTGCGCTTCGATCATCTCGTGGAGGCACAGCGCCTCTGGAAACACCCTGTCCGTGGCGTTCCAGTGGCGCAACAGCCGGGCTCGTTCGTCCGCCGGCAAGACGTCGACGTCGCCGATCGACAGGTCCGGCCGTTCGTCCAGCGCCTGCACCAGGGACTCGACGGCGGTGTGGACGAAGGCGCAGACGCGCTCGGGCGCGATCGGCGCGCTCACCTGCGCCGTCAGCATGAAGTCCCTTCCGAGATCGTCCACCGACAGCGTGAGCGGGTAGTTGTTGACCTCCTTGAACGAGACGATGTTCAGCCCGCCGCGCGCCAGCATCACCGACCGGCCGGCCGGCGGCTCGTCCGCGTCTCGATCCAGGGCCGTGTGGCGGTAGTTGAGCACGGCCGAGAACAGCGGCGCGGGCGCGGCCACCCCGCTCGCCCGCTGGGCCAGCACCAGCGGCGCCTGCTCGTGCCGCAGAAGCTCGGCCAGCAGGGCCTGGGCCGCCCGCGCGCTCTCCGTCACCGTCTGTCCGGGCAACCGCAGCCGGATGGGGACGGTGTTCATCAGCATGCCCATCACGCGATCGGTGTCCGCCGCCCCCTGCATGCGCCCGAAGAGCACGGTCCCGAACACGACGTCGTCACGCCCGGTGACCCGCGCCAGGAACAGGCCGAACGCCAGATGGAACAGGCTGGCGGCGCTGACCTCCAGCGCGCGCGCGTGCCGGCGCAACGCCAGCGCCAGCGGCCGATCGAGCAGCCGCTCTGCCTCGGCGATCGAGCGCCCGTCGCCATGAACGTCGACCAGCCCGAAGGGGGCGGTGGTCTCCGTGACGTCGCCGAGCAACCTTCGGAAGAACGCCTCGTCCTCCGCGGCCCGCTCGGACGAGCGCGTGGACACGACGAAGCTCCGGAAGGGGACCGGCGGCGGCAGCTCCGCGCCCCGCCCCTGCCGGATCAGCGCGGCTTCTTCCAGCGCGAGCTCGAGCGTCGTGTGGTCCATCGCCAGGTGATGGGTCAGCAGGCGCAGCAGCCAGCGGTTCTGCCGGTCATCGCGGGCGGCGATCCCGCGTACCAGCGGCGCCTGCGCCACGTCGATGCGATGATGAAGGGGGTCGTAGCGGCTGGTGAGCTGGTCGGCGATCTCACCGGCTGCCGGATCCAGGTCGACCGTGGTGACCGGAATGGTCGCGTGCCGCTGGACGACCTGCACAGGCTGGTCCAGCCCCTGCCACACCACCGCCGTCCGCAGCACGTCGTGCCGGTCCACCACGGCCTGCAGTGCCGCCAGAAATGCGTCGAGCCCGGCCCGGTCGGCGAACGCCAGCAGCGTCGCCTCCAGGTACACGTCTCCCGTACCACCCATCAGATGGTGGAACAGGATCCCCTCCTGCAGCGGCGCCAGCGGGTACACGTCCTGCACGTTTCCCGCCCCACCAGGCACCCCCGCCACGATCCGGTCGATCGCCGCCTGATCCAGCTGCACCAGCGTCAGCATCTCCGGCCTGATCGCCGTGGCGTCTGCCGGAATGAGGTTCGGCGGCACCACCACCTCGTCGCCCGCCTTGCCCACGCGCGCCGCCAGCTCCGCCAGCGTCGGCGCCGTGAACAGCGCCCGCACGTCCGCCGCCAGCCCCGCACGCCGCATCCGCTCGATCAGCGTCACCGCCAGCAGCGAGTGTCCGCCCAGCGCGAAGAAGTTGTCCTTCCGTCCCACCCGCTCCGTCCGCAGCACCTCGCCCCAAAGCCGCGCCAGCTTCTCTTCCGTCGCCCCTTGCGGCGCTTCGTACTCCCGCGCCGTTTCGAGCTCCTCCGGTGACGGCAGCGCCTTGCGGTCCAACTTCCCGTTCGGCGTCAGCGGCAGCTTCTCCAGCTTCACGCACGCCGCCGGCACCATGTACTCCGGCAGCCGCGCCCGCAGCGCCGCCTGCGCGGCTTCCGCCTCGGGCGCCCGCGCCCCCGTGTAGTACGCGACCAGCCGCTTCTCTCCAGCTCCCTCCCCGCGCACCACCCCCACCGCGTCCGTCACCCCCACCAGCTCCGCGAGCCGTCCCACCACCTCCCCCACCGCGATCCGGGACCCCCCCCCCATCCCCTGTGAGTCGGTCCGCCCCCGGTACTCCAGCCGCCCGGCTTCCTGCCCGCGCGCCAGATCTCCCGTCTTGTACATCCGCGCCCCGGGCTCACCCGCGAACGGGTCCGCCACGAAGCGCTCCGCCGT
>CAZJMY010000319.1:0-9790 GCA_964546845.1 uncultured Myxococcales bacterium
CTTCGTAGCCGACCAGGTGAAGCGGCCGGGCCTTGCGGCCTTCCAGCTCGGCCCAGCGGGCAAGGGCGTCGTCGCGGCCGGTGGTGCAACGGGCGGACGTGGCGTGGCGGGCGCCGGCGGCGGATTCGCGGGGAAAGGAGGCGCGGCCGGTGGCGGCGGCGCGGCGACGGGCGGCGCCTGTCAGAGTCTTTCGATCCGGTTCACGCCCCGGGCTCCGTCCGTCGAGATCCTCGTCGATCGCGCGTCGCCCCAGTTCACCACGGCGACGACCGGCAATTTCTTCGACCTGCGCGCGGCGCTGCTGGACGCGGTCGCTCAGTACCAGTCCGAGATGCGGATCGGATTCGCGGCGTACGTCGGTGACCCCTCGACGGGAGTTTGCGCGCTCAATTACACCTCGGTGCCCATCGCGTCCCAGAACGCCGCGGCCATTCAGGCGACCTATGGGTCGCTGGGTCCCGTCCAGCCCTTTGGTTCGAAGTCCGAGGTGCCTGCGTCCGCCGCCCTCCCGAACGCCGCAAACGCGTTGCTGGCCGACGCGGGCACGGGTGACAAGTTCATTCTCTTCGGCACCACCGGCAACACCGACTTCTGCGACGACGTCAACGTCGTCTGCCCCACCGACGACGTCGTGGGCCGGCTGCAAATCGCGTTCGCGTCCGGGCTTCGCACCGTCGTCGTCGGGCTGCCGACGACGATCCCACCCGCCGCGTTGCAAAGCTTCGCGAACGCCGGCGCCGGCCAACCGGTGTCGCTGCCCGCCGGAGCCACGACGACGGCCGACATCTACAGCCAATGCAGCTTCGCCGCGACCTGGAACGCCGACTGGACCGCCGCCGGCCGAACCGGGACCAGCGCGATCGCGACCTACGCCGCCAGCGCCGGCACCGCGCCCTTCTACCGGGCGGGCGCCGCGTCCACGCCGGACCTGCCGTCGGCGGTGAACACCGCCTTCGCGTCGATGCGGGCCTGCCTGTTCGATCTCGCCACCTTCCAGATCGACCCCGCCAAGGTCTCCGAGGGGCAGGTCTCCGTCGACGGCACACCGTTGCCGCTGGACCCGACGGCCGGCTGGAGCATGCCGAACCCGACGACGGTCCGGCTGAATGGGCAGGCGTGCGCCAGCTGGCGAACACCCGGCGGCCAAAAGATCGGCTTCGCGTTCCCCTGCGACGCTGTGCAGACCCGCTGACCAGCCCTCAGCGCGGCAGCGCGACGGTCAGGCGGCGGGCGCGCTTGCACATGCGCGCCGAGAGGTCGACGCCGACGGCGTCCAGGCCCAGCGCGTTGGCCACGGCCAGGACGGTGCCCCACCCGCAGAACGGATCGACGATGGTGCGGGTCGGGGTCTCGTTCATGACGAACCGGCAGGCGTCGACGCAGGCCAGGACGCCCATCGACTTGGCGCCGGGCTGAAAGCCGCCGTCCGGCAGCACGTCGGGGGTCAACCGCCGCAGCGTGGGCCGCAGGGCGCGCGCGAAGCCGAGCAGGTGCGAGTAGCTGGCCCGCCCGTGCGTCAGCGTTCCCGGGGGTTTCCGGCAGACGATCTTGTGGAACAGGGCGCCCATGCCGGCGCGCTCGGCCGCGCGCGCGACCATGGCCCCCTTGTCGATCCAGAGGCCGCCGTGGCGCACGTCGCTCTGGAAGAAGATCGCCGCGCCCTCGTCGGGCACGGATTGCAGGACCAGCGCCGCTGCCTCGTCGAACCAGCGGCGCCACCCGTCGAGGCTGAGGGACGGCAGCTCCGAGACGTCCGGCAGCGACGTGACCACGCTGGCGCCCGGCAGCCTGCCGGCGGCGCGCAGCCAGACGAGCGCGTCGCCGTGATGAACCGTCCGCGCCGGCCCGGCGGTGGCGGGGGTCGTCACGGGCGGATCAGCGGCGAGGGTGCACGCCGAACCGGCGCAGCAACAGCGCCACGGCGACGAGCAGCAGCAGCACCGTGAGCACGTTGCCCATCACGCGGCGGGCGCGCGACTGGGGACGGGCCGGCCCCTTGCCGACCACGCCGTGGGCCACCGACCGAAACCCGCCACGCAGCGAGCTGAGAGCTCCGCCGCTGGCTTTGGCCGCCCGCCGGCGGCGTCGGGTTCGCGCCACGGGCCTTTTGTAGCACCAAAGCTGGGAGGCGGGTGGCCCGACCCGTGCGCCTCATCCGGGGCGCCACGGCGTAAGATGCCGGCATGCCGGAGCCGCAGACCACGGAGGTGAGAACGCCCGTCGTCGTCGTCGGAGCGGGCCCGGCCGGCCTGGGGACGGCGGCTTGCCTGGCCCGTGCCGGGGTGGAGCACGTGCTGGTCGAGTCGGACCCCGAAGTCGCGTCCAGCTGGCGGCGGCACTACGATCGCCTGCACCTGCACACGCCCAAGGGGATCTCGGCGCTGCCGTTCGTCCCCTACCCGCGCGCGGCGCCGCGCTACCCGTCGCGCGACGACGTCATCGACTACCTCGAACGTTACGTGACGGCCGCCGGGCTGCGCCCGCGCCTGCGCGAGCCGGTCACGGCCGTCGCCGCCACCGAGCATGACGCCGCCGATCCGGCCGGCGACCGGTGGACCGTCCAGACGGAGCGGGCGCGCTATCGCTGCCGCCACGTCGTCCTCGCCACCGGGCTTGCCCGCGTCCCGCGCTTGCCGGAATGGCCGGGCCGCGACCAGTACCGCGGCGAGGTCCTCCACAGCGCCAGGTACCGGAACGGCGCCCCCTGGCGCGGCCGCCGCGCCCTGGTGATCGGCATCGGCAACTCCGGCGGCGAGATCGCGGTCGACCTCCTCGAGCACGGCGCGACGGCGGTCCTGTCGGTGCGCGGACCCGTGAACGTCATCCCGCGCGAGGTCCTGGGGCTCCCCATCCTCGCCGTCGGCGCGCTGCTGCGCGCGCTGCCGCCGCGCCTGGGCGACCTGCTGGGCCGTCCGTTGATCCGGCTGGCCCTGGGAAACGTCGAGGCGCTGGGCCTGCGGCGCCTCCCCTACGGCGCGCTGACCCAGGTGGACGCGCACGGCCGCGTACCGCTCATCGACTCGGGGACGATCGCGCACGTGCGCGCCGGTCGAATCGCGATTCGGGGCGGCGTCGAGCGCTTCACCGCGGACGGCGTGCGGTTCGCCGACGGGCGCGCGGAGCCGTTCGACGCCGTCGTCGCCGCCACCGGGTATACGCCCGGCCTGGGCGACACGCTGGGCGCGCTGGCGGACCTCTGCGCGCCGACGGGCTTGCGGCCCGACGGTGTCACACAGCCTCGTCCGGGGCTGCATCTGTGCGGCTTCCGCATCTCGACGCGCGGCATGCTGAACCAGATCCGTCGCGACGCGCAGGAGATCGCCCGCGCCATCGCCAGCCCACGCGCCGTCTAGCGAACGGCGTCAGGACGTGGCCAGCGCTTCGTAGCCGGCCGCGGCCAGCTGCAGCAGGCAGAAGCCGTGGCCGAACGGATCGGCCAGGTAGACGATGCGGCCCCAGGCGAAGGACTCGACGTCGCTTTCGGCAGTCGCCCCGGCGGCAACGGCGCGGGCCACCGCCGGCTCGAGATCCTCGACGGCGATGTCGAAGTGTACCGGCGTCCAGTGGCGGCCGTAATCGCGCGCGACGCCCGACCCCGAGAAGGGCGGCGTCCCGGCGGGTTTTTGCAGCAGGTACACGGGGGTCGGAGCACCCGCCAGCTCGGCGACGGTCGGGCCGAACCGGCGCGCGACGCGCAGGCCGAAAGCAGCCGTGTAGAAGGCGACGCCGCGCTCGATGTCGGGGACGTCGATGTTCAGGAACAGCCTGGCAGACACGGCGGCATCCTACACGACGGCATTCGCGGTGATCCGATCGGCGCGCCGGCACGTACAACCCTCTGCCGGGCCGAAAGTGACGGTCACCGGCAAAGCAAAGGAGCCCACGATGCGAACGATGATGAAGATCAGCTTGCCGGTCGAAGCGGGAAACAAGGCGATCGGGGACGGCACCCTCGGCCGGGTCATGCAAGAGACGATGGAGCGCATCAAGCCCGAGGCGGCCTACTTCACCGTCGAGGACGGAAAGCGAACGGCCTTCATGTTCTTCGACCTGTCCGAGCCGAGCCAGCTGCCGGTCGTCGGCGAGCCCCTGTTCGGCATGGGCGCCGACGTTCAATTCACGCCCGCGATGAGCCCGCAGGACCTTCAGAAGGGCCTGGCCAGCCTGCCCCGGCGGTAGCCTCTCGGCTGCGCACCGGTCGCGGGTATGGAGGAGGCGCTCAGCGCCTGCGGCGCTGCCGGCGCGGCGAGGCGAGAGACCGCCGCCGCGGCCGGCGGAGGACGGCCAGCGCGAACAGGCCGAAGAGGATGGCCGCCAGTCCCGTGATCGGGCTTTCGCCGCCCGCGTCGCAGCGGCAGCCGCCGCCCGCCACGTAGTTCCAGGCGCCGATGTTGGAGGGGCTGGCATCCGTGCCAGCGTCGGCGCCGCTGCCGCTGCTGGCCCCACCGCCACTGCTCGCGCCATGGCCGCCGCTCGCGCCGCTGCCGCTGCTGGCCCCCCCGCCGCTGCTCGCGCCACCGCCGCTGCTGGCCCCACTCCCGCCGTTGCCGCCGCTCGCGCCACTGCCGCTGCTGGCGCCGCTGCCCGTGTTTCCACCGGCACCGCCCGCGCCGGAGGGGACGCCGCCGTCGGCGCCAGGGCCGCCGTCCGTGACACCACCGTCGGGCGGTGGCGTGACCACGTGGCAGGTGCCGATCGCCATGGTCGTCGACGAGCAGACCTCCGAGACCGGGCAGCCGTTGCCGCCGGTGGTCGCGGTCGTGTCGCGGCAGCCGGGAACACAGCGCGCCAGCGAGAGGTCGCACACCCGCCCCGACGTCGCGCCGCCGCAGTCCGCGTCCTTCGTGCAGCCGCATTGTCCGCCGGCCAGGCAGCTCGCGCCAGCCAGGTCGGGGCTGCAGGCTCCCGCCGCGGCCGGCGTGCACTCGAGGCACGTGTGCGACCCCGGATCGCACACCAGCCCCCCGGCGCAGTCCGCGGTCATCAAGCACTGCACGCACTGCCCGCCGCCGGTCACGTCGCAGCGCGGAAGCGGATCGGCGCAGTCGGCGTCCTTCGCGCACCCGGTCGGCGGCATGCACATGCCGAGGCCAGCCGTCTGGCTCCCGCACGTCTGGCCGGCCGGACACCCGTTGTGCGGCGCCGCGCCGCACCCGGGCTGGCAGATCCCGTTCGCGCCGCTGCACACGAGGCCCGAGCTCGTGTCGCCGCAGGCGACGTCGTCCGCGCAGCCGCAGAGCCCCGTGTCCGGCAGACACTCCGGCTTGGCGCCGCCGCACCGGGCGGCGTTGGACGCCGTGCACTCCGTGCACGCGCCGGCCAGAGGGCCGCTGGTCTGGCACGCGGGCCGCTTGGGATCGGGGCAGCTGGGCGCCCCGTCCGCCGTGCACGGCACGCAGACGTGCATGGTCGGGCTGCAGCTGGGCGTCACGCCGCCGCAGTCCGCGTCGGCGAGGCAGCCCACGCAGGTCCCGCCGCCCCACGCCGTGTCGCACAGCGGGCGTGACGACGGGCAGTGCGAGGTGTCGGCGGCCGTGCAGGCGCCGCACGCGCCGCTGGGCAGGCAAAGCGGCGCCGCCGCGCCGCACTCGTTGTTGCCGCTGCAAGGACGGCAGGTCGACGTCGCGCCGTCGCACACCGGCTGCGTCGCCGGGCAGGCGCCCGGCTTTCCGGGCCCGCAGATCGCGCACGTTCCGGCCGCCGTGCAGACCGGCGTCTGGGCCGGGCACTCGGCGTCGCGGCTGCAGGTCCGGCAGGCGTGCGCCGTGCCGTCGCAGACGGGCGTGGCCGCCGGGCAGTCGGAACTGGCGACGCAGCCCACGCACTGGCCGGTGCCGACGTCGCACACGGCCGTCGCGCCGGTGCACAGCGTCTTGTTCGCGGCCGAGCAGGTGCCGCAGGCGCCGCTCGGCTGACAGGCCGGCGTCGCGCCGCCGCACTCGCCGTCACCGGAGCAGCCGCGGCAGGTGTGCGTCGCCGCGTCGCACGCCGGCGTGGCACCTCCGCACTGCGCCGAGACGACGCAGCCCACGCACGTACCCGTCGCCGGATTGCAGACCGGGGTCGTGCCCGTGCACGTCGCGGCGTTCGTCGCCGAGCAGGCGCCGCACGCGCCGCTGGGCTGGCAGGCCGGCGTCGCGCCGCCGCACTCGCCGTCACCGGAGCACCCGCGGCACGCATGGGTGCCCGGATCGCAGGTGGGCGTCGTCCCGCTGCACTCGGCACTGGTCAGGCAGCCGACGCAGGTCCCGGCCGCCGCGTTGCAGACGGGCGTCGCACCCGTGCACCGGCTGGAGTTCGTCGCCGAGCAGGCGCCGCACGCGCCGTTCGGCTGGCAGGCGGGTGTCGCCCCGCCGCAGTCCGCGTCGGCGACGCAGCCGTGGCAGGTGTGCGTGGCGGTGTCGCAGGCCGGCGCCGTGCCGCCGCACTGCGCGCCGCTGAGACAGCCGACGCAGGTCGCCGTCGCCGGATTGCAGACGGGCGTGCCGCCGGTGCACTGGCTGGCGTTCGTGGCCGAGCAGGTCCCGCAGGCGCCGCTCGGCTGGCACGCCGGGGTCGTCCCGCCGCACTCGCCGTCGCCGGCGCAGCCGCGGCAGGTGTGGGTGGTGCCGTCACAGGCCGGGGCGCTGCCGCCGCACTGGGCCGACGTCACGCACCCGACGCAGGTGCCGGTGGGCGGGTTGCAGACGGGCGTCGCGCCGCCGCACAGGACCGCGTTCGTCACCGAGCAGACGCCGCACGCGCCGGTGGGCTGACAGGCCGGCGTCGCGCCGCCGCACTCGTTGTCGCCGCTGCAGCCGCGGCACATCTGCAGCGCGGGATCGCAGACCGGCGTCGCGCCCCCGCAGTCCGCGTTCGTCAAGCACCCGACGCAGGAATGCGACGCGACGTTGCAGACGGGGACCGGCGAAGCGCAGGTGCTGTCGTTCACGCAGGCCACGCACTGGGCCGCCGGCACGTTGCAGACGGGCGTGGCGCCGCCGCACAGGGTGGCGTTAGTCGCCGAGCAGGTGCCGCACGCGCCGTTCGGCTGGCAGGCTGGCGCCCCCGCCGGGCAATCGGCGTCGGCCGCGCAGGCGCGGCAAGCGTGCGTGCCCGGGTCGCAGGTCGGCTTGACGCCGCTGCAGTCCGACGCCGTCAGGCAGCCGACGCAGGCGTGGGGCGAGGACGTCGTCATGCACAGAGGCGTCGTCCCCGAGCAGTCGCTGTTCGTGGCGCACCCATCGACGATCACCGGCGTGGGCGGCGCCCCGGACGCGCTGCCGTTGCCGTCCGAGACGTAGTCCGTCGGCGGCGCCCCCGCCTGGCCGGATGCCGTCACGATCGCCTGGTTGTTGATGAGCCCGTTGACGCTGGAGTTGATGGTGGCGCGGAACGCCACCGTCGCCGACGCGCCGATGGCCATCGTGCCGCCCGCGCTCTTGGTGGCCCCGGCGCCCAGCCGGACGCGGACCGTGCGCGACGCCGCGAGGTACTCGCCCTGGTCGTCGTTGGTGGCGTCCGTCTTCGAGCCGCTGTTGTCGCCCGTCACGATGCGAATCGAGCCAGGCACGTAAGTCAGGCCGTTGGGGACGACGTCGTTCAGGACCACGTTGGTGGCGCCGTCGTTGCCGGTGTTCGTGGCGCTGATCGTGTACTCGATGACGTCGCCCGGCAGGACCGCCCCACCGGGGTGGGTGGTCAGGTCCGTGACTGTCTTGGTTGCGCCGCTGAAGTCCGGCTTGTACGTCGAGATGGACGTGACGAACGCGCCCAGCAGATAGAAGTCCTGATTCGTCGAGGCGGTGATGGTCGCGCTCGTGTCGCCGCGGGTGACGCGCGCCGTGACGTCGACGACGTCCAGGTCCAGGCCGCTGACGCTGCGGGCCGCGCCGGTCAGCTGCGGCAGGTCGCCCACGTTCGAGACGGCGCTGCCCAGCCAGGAATGCGTGCCGTTGAAGAAGTTGTCCTGCGGGTTCAGCGCGTCCGACAGCTTGACGCCGTTGAACGACAGCGAGTCGCCCGTCAGGGAGTCGTCACCCTCGTAGGTCACGACGCCCAGCTTGGCGTCGAAGCCCGCGTTCGGGACCAGGAACCCCGAGAGCGACACCGTCACCGACGGCCCCGTCGAGTTGATCAGATCGAGCCCGTCGAAGATCGCCAGGTTGCGGGGTGGGGCCGCCGCCAGCTGATAGAAGACCACCATCGTCCAGGCCGCGTAGATCGTGTCGTTGCTGACGTTCGGGAACGCCGTCGCGTCCACGCCGCTGACGCGGTAGGCGCCCGGTCCGTGCGCCTGGACCAGCGCCGTCACGTCGGCGGTCGACTCGTAGTAGGTCTGCGGCGTCGTCGAGGTCGCGCTGAACGACGCGTCGGCGGTGATGGCTTGCGAGAACGCATCGGTGCCGACCCGGTCCAGGGTCACGGTCGTGTCCGGGGAGCCCGCCAGCGCCGCGCTCCAGTAGAGGCGCGCGTAGGTGATGACGGCGCCGGCTGGCAACACCAGCATCGCGGTGCTCCGCGCGTCGGCGGCGGTCCACGCCGTCTTGGCGATGGCCGCGCCGGGGTCCTGCGCCTGCCAGAAGAGGTCGGGAGCGGTGTCGCTGGTGTTCGAGCCGCACCCGCCGCTGATGGTGCCGACGACCGGCGCCGGAACGCCGGCGCCGCAGTCGTAGCCCAGCGTGTTGCCGATCAGCGTGAAGTCGCCGTTCTGGTTGACCTGATAGCGCAGCGTCGCCGCGTGCGCCCGCCCGGCGACCAGCGCCGCCACCAGCGCCGCGGCGGCTAGGGCTCCGCGCCCGGACCCTCGACGATGTGGAACTCGACGCGCCGGTTCTGCTGGCGTCCGTCGTCGGTCAGATTGGTCGCGATCGGGCGCTCCTGCCCGTAGCCTTCGCTGGTGAGGCGACCTTTCTTGATGCCGTGCTTGACCAGCCATTTGACAACCGCAGCGGCTCTCCGCTTGCTGAGGGACTTGTTCGCCGCGGGCTTGCCGCGCGTGTCCGTGTGTCCCTCGATCCGTACCTTCGTTATGTCGTCATGTTCTCGCAGAACCTTGACGACCGCCTCGAGGATGTAATTGCTCTGTTTGCGAATTGACGCGCTCGCCGTCTTGAACTGAATCTGCTCGCGGATCCGGATCTGTCCGCCTTCGATTCGCACGACGGGACAACCATTGCGGGCAGCGTCGGTGTTTGTCGGACCTGCGGCGTCCGGACACGCGTCTTCCGTGTCGACGATGCCGTCGCCGTCGCGGTCCTTGGGCGCCGGGCAGCCGTTCTTCTGCGGATCCTCTGACGCGACGCCGGCCTCGCTGGGGCACGCGTCTTCGGAATCCAGGATGCCGTCGCCGTCGGTGTCGGGCGGAGGCGGAGGTGGCGGCGGCGGTGCGACAGGTCGCCTCGCGGCCGGCGCCGGCCGCGGGCGTTCCGGCGCGCGCGCGACGGGCAGCGGTCGAACCGGCGCTCGCTCGACGATGGCCGGCCAGTACGCGACGGAGGCGAGCACGCGCACGGTGGGAGAGCCGGCGCCGTCGGTGAGTCCAGGGCCCACGCCCACGCCGATCTGCCAGTCGGGGGCGACGGCCACGTGACCGCCGAAGAGAAGCTCAGCCGGTGTCGTGATGGCCTTGCCGAAACCCGAGCGCCTGCTGCTGGCGGTCAGCTCCGGACCCAGCAGCACCGTCGGCCAGACGCGCCATCCCACCGCCAGCCCGCCCGTCACTTCGTCGCCGGGGGCGAGCGCGGCGCTCGAGCGCAGTTGATAGCCCACGCGCGCGGCCCAGACGAAGACGCCGTGCTCGCCGGCGAGA
>CAZJMY010000320.1:0-11597 GCA_964546845.1 uncultured Myxococcales bacterium
CCGACTTCGGCTACGAATTCGGCGCCAACGTCATCGCCGTCAAGCAGGTCAGCGGGATGGACGCCGCGCTGGCCCACATCGCCGCGCACGGCTCGAAGCACACGGAGGCGATCGTCACCGAGGACGCGGGCGCCGCCGAAAGATTTCTGGCCGAGGTCGACGCCGCCGGTGTGTTCCACAACGCGAGCACCCGGTTCGCGGACGGCTATCGCTACGGGCTCGGCGCCGAGGTGGGCATCAGCACGGACAAGCTGCACGCGCGCGGTCCGGTCGGCGTCGACGGTCTGCTGACGTATCGGTGGCTGCTGCGCGGCCACGGGCAAGAGACGGCCTCCTACGGTCCCGGCAAGCGCGCGTTCCGCCACCGGGACCTGCCGTGACCACCCCGCCGCTGCCGCCCGGCGACACGGGGCTGCCCTTCCTGGGCGAGGTGAACAAGTTCCTGGCCGACGGGTTCGCGTTCGTCGAGGACCGGGTCCGCAAACACGGGCCCGTGTTCAAGACCCGCATCCTGGGGCGCGACACGGCCGTCATCGTGGGACCCGACGCGGCGGGGCAGTTCATCGACCAGACCAAGATCCAGCGCAGCGGCGCGATGCTGCCGCACGTGCAGGCGCTGTTCGGGGGGAACGCGCTGCCCGTGCTGGACGGCGACGAGCACCGCGAGCGCAAGTCGTTCGTGATGGCGGCGTTCACGCGCGAGGCGCTGGCCGCCTACCTTCCCGAGATGCAGCGCCAGGTCGGCGAGGCCGTGGCGCGCTGGGCGGCGCAGCCCGAGGTGCGCTGGCTGGACGAGCTCAAGCGGCTGGCGCTGGAGGTGATCTGCACGACCATCCTGGGCCTGCAGCCGGGCCCGGCGCTGGACCAGATCGCGCGCGACTACGAGATCTTCGGCAAGGGGTTCTCGGCGCTGCCGATCGCGCTGCCGGGGACGACGTACAAGAAGGCGACGCAGGCGCTGGATCGAATCCTGGCCGCCTACGAGAAGAACGTGAAAGAGCACCTGGCCGCGCCGGGCGGGTCGATGGACGGGCTGACGCGCATCCTGGAGTCGCGCTCGCCCCGCGACGGGCGCGCCATCGGCGTTGACGCGGCCAAGCGCGAGCTGCACCACATCGTGGTGGCCGGCCTGATTGTGTGGGCCTGGTTCGTCACGGCCGTCGTCGAGCTGGAGCGGAACCCGGCCGTCCGCGACCGCCTGCGCGCCGAGGTGGCCACGCTGCCCGCCGGGCGCCTGACGCCCTCGGCGTTCGCGGCGGCGCCGTATCTGTCGCAGGTCGCCATGGAGATCCGCCGGATCAGCCCCGTCGTCCACGTCTTCTTCGGCAAGGCGCGCGAGACGTTCACCTTCGCCGGGCACGAGATCCCGCGCGGCTGGATGGTGCTGTTCGGGATCCGCTCGTCGCACCTGCGTCCGGAGATCTACGCGGACCCCGAGAAGTTCGACCCCGAGCGTTTCGCCGCGCCCCGCAGCGAGCAGGACCGCCACCCGCACGCGTTCGTGCCCAACGGCGCCGGCGACCCGCACACCGGGCACAAGTGCGCCGGCTACGAGTACGCGCCGCTGCTGCTGAACGTGTTTCTCGTCGAGCTGCTGCGCAGCGGCGTCACCTGGACCTTCAGTGAGGGGCAGGATCTGTCGCTCGACTATTCACGCATCCCGCCCGCGCCGCGCGACGGCCTGCGCGCGCGCATCACCCGCTAGCGGAAAGAGCCGCGAGCGCCGCGGCGTGACGTCAAGTCCGGGGGAAATTCCGCCGATCCCGCGGCTGTGGACAGGCGGCGGGCTCGCAGCTCCGAGAGCGGGAGCGTCGCCGTCACGATGGCCATTTGCATGACGGTGTTCCTCGGGATGGCGGCGCTGGGGCTGGATCTGGCGGTCGCCCGCTACGCGCGCTTGCAGCTCGAGAACGCAACCGACGCCGCCGCGCACGCGGCGCTGGTCCGCCTGCGGGCGACGGGAAGCCTCGCAGAGGCCACGAACGCGGCGATCTCCGTGGCGAGGGCGAACAGGGTCTGGGACAAGAATCTGACGCTGCGGCCGTCGGACATCACGTACGGCGGGTGGAACTTTGCCACCCACACGTTCACCGCGGGCATGTCGCCGCCCAACGCCGTGCAGGTCGACGGCGAGCGGAGCGCAGTCGCGGGCGCGGACGGCGCCATCAACACGACCTTCGCGCGCGTCCTGGGCAAATCGAGGATGAACCTCTCCGACCGGGGCACGGCGGCCTTTCGCATTCGCAGCATCGTCATCGCCCAGGACATCACGATGAGCTTCACCTCGAGCATCGACGACGCTGGCCGCGCTGACGTGGCGCTGCTGGACCAGCTGGAGGCGTTTCATTCGCCGGCGGATCGGATCGGCATGCAGATGTTCACCGGCGCCGGCACCGAGTGGACGCCGCTGACCAACGTCAGCACCGGGTACGCGTCCGTGCGCGCGCAGTGGTACGGCGACGGCCTGCCGACCGGCTCGCCGAACAAGACCTCCGGCATCACGGTCTGCAACGCAATCGACATCATCCCGGGGGTCGGTGCGCCCTACGACTACACCTGGGTGCCCGCCTGCTCCACCGGCGGTGACGCGACCAATCAGGGCGAGGCTATCCGGGCGGCGACGAACCAGCTCCTGGCAAACACCAACCCTTACGAGACGCGGGTGATCGTGCTGGTCACCGACGGCGCGCCGGCGTGCTGCTCGTACCGCAAGCCCGACGGCGGGTGCGTCTCCCTGCCGGAATGCACGGCTCAGCGCGCGCAATACGGCGTGGACATGGCGGACGCGGCGGCCGCCGAGGGCATCAACATCTTCGGCGTGTCGTTCGGCGCCGACCCGAATCAGGCCGCGTACGTGGCTTCCCTGGCGCGCGGCATCGGCACGGCCTACGACACGCCGGACAGCACCCAGCTGTCCAGCATCCTGACCGAGATCGCCGGCAACGTCCCGATCGCTCTGGTGCGGTGACGATGCGCAATCTCTTGCCGCGGCGTCGCGAGGGCGGTGCGGCCGCCGTCGAGTTCGCCCTCATTCTTCCGCTGCTGGCCGCCGTGCTCTTCGGCACGCTCGAATACGGCTGGATCTTGCTTCAGAAGTTCAACCTGGCGAACGCCGTTCGGGACGGCGTCCGGCAGGGGGTGACGGTCGCGCAGACGGCGTCTCCGGATCCGCGCGCCCTGGCCGTGCAGGTGGCGCGGGCCGATCTCACCAAGCTGGGTGTGCCGTCGAGCAGCGTGGCCCTGACGGCCACCTACGCGGGCAGCTCGCCCACCAAGACCATCACCCTCTCGGCGGACATGACGTACAGGAAGCTGACCGGCTACGTACCGACCCCGTCACATCTCACCTACACCATGACGATGATGCTCGAGCTGCAGTAGGCGCGCCCGCCGGTCAGGTCGTGACCGGCAGGTGCAGCCCGCACTCCTTGTTTTCGGGATCCTCCCACCACCAGCGGCCGGCCCGGAAGTGCTCGCCTTCCTTGATGGCGCGCGTGCAGGGCGCGCAGCCGATCGACGGATAGCCGCGATCGTGCAGCGGGTGGATGGGGACCCGGTGTTCCTGCGCGTAGGCGCGGACGTCGCCCGTCGTCCAGCGCACGAGCGGGCTGACCTTCACGATGCCGCCGTGCGCGTGGTCGATCTCGACCTCGGGTGTGTCCGTGCGCGTGACCGACTGCTCGTTGCGCAGCCCGGTCATCCAGGCGTCGCGTCCGGCCAGCGCGCGCGCGAGCGGCTCGACCTTGCGGATGCCGCAGCACTCGTGCCGCTCGTCCAGCGAGTCGCGGAAGCTGTAAAGCCCCTTCGTCGTGATCAGCTTCTCGACGGCGGCGCGCTCGGGGAAGAACCACTGGATGTCGACGCCGTACTTCATCCGCACGCGCTCGGCGGTGAGGTAGGTCTCGTCGGGCAACCGGCCCGTGTCCAGCGCGAACACGCGGACGTCCGCCTTCGCGGCCTGGACGGCCATGTGAATGATCACGCAGTCTTCGATCGAGAAGCTGGAGGCGATCACCATCCGGCTTCCGTACCGACTCATCGCCCATTTCACGACATCGGGGGGTGGTGCGTTCCGGAGGCGGGCGGCGGCCTCCGGGATCTCGGCGGCATCGACGGGCATGGGCTGCCAGCATACTCGAAATGGCTCGCCCGTGATTCCTGACTGTAATGGTATGGTTCTGGCGGGACCGAATTGAACGCCGGGCCCCGATCGGCTACAGTAGGCGCCGTTCTCGGGCATTTCGTCCGGGAAAGATTCTGAACTGGAAATGTCAACAATGGGAAGCAGCGCAGAGCCCGCGCAGGAGTCACCGCCGGAGGCGCTGTTTCCGTTGTTCTTGAAGTTGTCCGGGCGACAGGTGCTGGTGGTGGGCGGCGGGCCGGTCGCGACCGCCAAGGTTGGGGCGTTGTTGGAGACGGGGGCAAAGATCTTGGTGGTCGCGCCGGAGCTCCGGCCCGAGCTCGAAGCGCTCGAAAATTCAGGAAAGATTTCGATCGAGAGACGTTGTTTCGAGGCGAGTGACCTCGGGTCGGTGTGGTTGGTGGTGGCGGCGGCCCTGCCCGAGGTCAATCGCGTGGTGGCGGCGGCGGCGGAGTCCCGGCGTCTCTACGTGCTCGCGGTCGACGATCCATCGGCCGCGAGCGCGTATGGCGCGGGGATTCTACGGCGGGGCGGCGTCACAGTCGCCGTGTCGACCGACGGGCGCGCGCCGGCCCTGGCTGGCCTGGTGCGTGAGGGGCTGGATGCGTTGTTGCCCGAGGACCTCTCCGAATGGAGCGCCGAGGCGCAGCGGCAGCGGGCGGTCTGGCGGGCGGCGGGCACGCCGATGGCCCAGCGCCGTCCCATGCTGCTGGATGCGCTGAACCGGCTCTACACCGCGCGCGAGCCGAGGGTCGCGGGATGACGGCGCCCGTGGCGAAGGCCGGGCACGTCGCGCTGGTCGGCGCGGGACCGGGCAGCGCGGATCTGATCACGATGCGCGGCGCGCGCCGGCTGGCCGAGGCCGACCTGGTGCTCTACGACGCGCTCGCCTCCGAGGAGATGCGCGTCTACGCCCCGAACGCGCGCTGGTTCTTCGTCGGCAAGCGCGCCTGCCGGCAGTCGATCGCGCAGGACGTCCTCAACCGGCTGCTGATCCGGTACGCCCGCCGCGGGTTGCGGGTCGTGCGGCTCAAGTGCGGCGACCCCTTCGTCTTCGGCCGCGGCGGCGAGGAAGCGCTGGCGCTGGCGCGGGCCGGGATTCCGTTCGAGATCGTCCCCGGCCTGTCGAGCGCCGTCGCGGCGCCTGCGCTGGCCGGCATTCCCGTCACGCACCGCGGCCTCGCGTCGAGCTTCCTGGTCGTCACCGGCCACCACGAGGCGACCTACGCCCCCATCCTGGACCCGCTGGCCCCCGACAGCGTCACCATCGTCGTGCTGATGGGCCTCGGGCAGCGCGCGCGCATCGCCGAGCGATTGATGGCGCGCGGCTGGTCCGCGTCGACGCCGGCGGCGCTGGTCCTGGGCGCGGCCACGCCCCAGAGCGCCCGCTGGGTGGGAACGCTGGATGGCCTGGGCGCCGCCGCGATCCCCGCTGCGTCCGTGGGCGCCGCCGGGATGCTGGTCATCGGCGCCGTCGTCGGCCTGGCCGCCGAGCTGGCCGTGGAACTTTCCGATACCCCGCAACTGGAAAAAGGACAGTCATGAGCGCGAACCCCATCGTCGATTTCGTTCCCGACAACGCTGGCCGCCCCGGCTTCGCCGAGCAAGAGGACGTCGACGCGTTCGTCGACATGCTCGAGCGGTTCGAGACCGGCGACATCACGCCGGACGAATGGCGCGCGTTCCGCCTCATCAACGGGACGTACGGCCAGCGGCAAGAGGGCGTGTACATGATCCGCGTCAAGCTGCCGCAGGGGATCGCCAACGTGAAGCAGCTGGAGGCGTTCGCCACCATCGCCGAGCAGTGGGCGGGCAGCGGCGTCGGGCACGTCACCACGCGCCAGAACATCCAGCTGCATTTCGTGAAAGAGAAGGACGCCGAGCTGGCGCTGCGCCTCTGCGCCGACGTCGGCTTGACCACGCGCGAGGCCTGCGGCAACGCGGTCCGCAACATCACCGGCTGCCCGTTCGCCGGGGTGGCCCCGCACGAGCCGTTCGACGTCACGCCCTACGCGGACGCGGTCACGCGGCATCTGCTGCGCGGGCCGTACTCGTCGGCGCTGCCGCGCAAGTTCAAGATCGCGTTCGGCGGCTGCTGCGGCTTCGACGACGTGCAGGCGCAGATCAACGACCTCGGCTTCCTGGTGACGACCGACGCCGCCGGCAACCCGGGGTTCAAGGTGTACATGGGCGGCGGCCTGTCGACGCTGCGCAAGGCAGCCATCCTGGTGCACGAGTTCCTGCCGGTCACGCAGGTGCTGGAGGTCTCGGAGGCGCTGGTGCGCACGTTCCACCGCATCGGCAACCGCAAGGACAAGCACAAGGCGCGGCTCAAGTGGGCCATCCAGAAGCTGGGGACGCCCGGGTTCCTGGCCGAGTACCAGAAGGACCTCGAGGCGGTGCGGGCCGAGGGCGGCCGCCCGCTGGGCGTGGCGCCGGCGCCGAAGCCACGGGCCGTCCCGGTCCCGGGCACGCCGGTCGAGCCGCTGCCGGAGTTCGAGGCCTTCCAGAAGACCAACGTGCGCGCGCAGAAGCAGGCCGGCTACTCGGCGGTGATCGTCCGGCTTCCCAAGGGCGACATCACGCCGGCCCAGTTCCGCGGGCTGGCCCAGCTGGTCACCAAGTACGGCGACGGCGAGCTGCGCACGACCAACGAGCAGAACCTGGTGCTGCGCTTCGTCGAGACCTGGCGCGTCGCCGAGCTGCATCGCGATCTCACCGCGATCGGGCTGGGGCAGGCCGGGGCGATGACGATGGCGGACGTGCTGTCGTGCCCGGGCGCCTCCAGCTGCAAGATTGCCGTCACGAACTCGAAGGCGCTGGGCGGTCACCTGACCGAGGTTCTGGACGCGCGGCCGGACCTGGTCGCCCAGGTGCCGGGCCTCGACATCAAGATGTCGGGCTGCCCGAACGGCTGCGGCCAGCACTACAGCTCCGTCATCGGGCTGCAGGGTGGGATGCGCAAGATCGACGGCAAGCCGGTGCCGCAGTACTTCATCTACATCGGCGGCGGTTTCGACGAGACCGGCCCCAAGTTCGGGCGCATCGCCGGCAAGGTTCCGGCGCGTCGGGTCGCGCAGGCGCTCGAGCGGCTGGTCGCGATGTACAGCCAGGAGAAGCAGGCGGGCGAGACGCCCCTGGCGTTCTTCAGCCGCATCGAGCCGGCGAAGGTCACCGCGCGCATCAAGGACCTGACCGAGCTGGACGCGGCGGCCGCGACCGCCGAGGACTTCGTCGACTTCGGAGAGAGCAAGGCGTTCGAGATCGTGGAGATGGAAGGGGAATGCGCCGCGTGAGCCAGACGGGACGCGTTCGCGCTGCATGAGCCTCGTCGTCAAGAACCTCACCAAGCGATTCACGGCGGCCGGGACGCCGGCCGTCGCGGACGTGTCGTTCTCGGCGGCTCCCGGGGGGATCACGACGCTGCTGGGCCCGTCGGGCTCGGGCAAGTCGACCGTGCTGCGGATCGTGGCCGGGCTGGAGCAGCCGGACACGGGCCAGGTGCTGTTCGGCGAGCAGGACGTGACGAACCTGCCGGCGCAGAAGCGCGGGCTGGGGTTCGTGTTCCAGAGCTACGCGCTGTTCAAGCACATGAACGTGCGAAAGAACATCGCGTTCGGGCTGGGCGTGCGCAAGGTGCCGGCGGCCGAGGTCCGGCGCACCGTCGACGAGCTGCTGTCGCTGGTGCAGCTGGACGGGCTCGGCGAGCGCTACCCGGCCGAGCTCTCGGGCGGCCAGCGGCAGCGGGTCGCGTTCGCGCGCGCGCTGGCCATTCGCCCCAAGCTGCTGCTGCTGGACGAGCCGTTCGGCGCGCTGGACGCGCAGGTTCGCGTCGAGCTGCGCGACTGGCTGCGGCGCCTGCACAGCGAGCGTGAGGTCACGACCCTGCTGGTCACGCACGACCAGGCCGAGGCGATGGAGGTCTCGGATCGGGTGGTCGTCATGCACGAGGGGCGGGTCGCGCAGACCGGCACCGTGCGCGAGGTCTACGACCGCCCGGCGACGCCCTTCGTGGCGGCGTTCGTGGGCGGGGCCAACGTCTTGCGGGGGATGATGGTCGACGGCCGCCTGACGGTCGGTTCGCTGGCCGTGTCGCTGGCCGACGGCAGCAGCGCGCCCGACGGCGCGGCCGTGCACGCCTACGTGCGGCCGCACGACGTCGCGCTGACGAAGGCGGCGGCCGGCGCGCCCGAGGTCTCCGTCGCGCGCGTCGAGCGCATGGCCTGGCTGGGCGGCACCGTCAAGCTGTCGCTGAAGCTCTCGGACGGCGCGCCCATGACCGTCGAGATGCCGAAGGCCGAGGTTCAGGCGCTGTCGATCAACGAGGGGGACCTGGTGATGGCCAGCCCGCGCGACGCCAAGGTCTTCCTCGAGGACTACTCGATTTGAGGCTGACCACCCGCACGCGTTACGCGATCCGGGCCCTTTACGACCTGGCCTTTCATGCCGGGACCGCGCCCGCCGCCCAGGCCAAGGACATCGCCGAACGGCAGGGGATCCCGTTCAAGTTCCTCGAGCAGATCCTGCAGGACCTGCGGCGGGCCGGGCTGGTCGACGCGCGCCGCGGGCCGCACGGCGGCTACGTGCTGGCGCGGCCGCCCGCCGAGATCTCGATGGCCGACGTGCTGCGCGCCGTGCGCGGCCCGCTGGAAGAGCTGCTGGGCGTCGGCCCCGACCCGGGCGGCAGCGACATCCCGACGCTGGTCTGGGGCGAGGTGGGCGAGCGCCTCATCCAGGTGCTCGAGGGGACGACGCTGGCCGATTTCGTGGCGCGCGCCGAGGCGGCTGGCGTGCGCCGCGCGGTGGCGCCGGCCACGATGTACTTCATTTGATGGACGGCTGGGGGATCGACCAGGACATCCTGGCCCGCATCGGCCGGACGCCCCTGGTGCGGCTGCGGCGATTGCCGGCTGCCGGATCGGCCGAGGTGCTCTGCAAGTGCGAGCAGTTCACCCCCGGCGGGTCGGTCACGGACCGGACGGCGCTGGCGTTGGTCGAGGCGGCCGAGCGCGAGGGGCGACTCGTCCCCGGGCAGTCGATTCTCGTCGAGGCGACGTCCGGCAACACCGGCATCGGGCTGGCCCTGGTCGCAGCGGTGAAGGGCTACCGGCTGATCCTGACGATGCCCGAGAACATGTCGCCCGAGCGGATGGAGCTGCTGCGCGCCTACGGCGCCGAGCTGCACCTGACGCCCGCCGAGCGCGTCATGCGCGGCGCCGTGGAGAAGGCCGCCGCCATCGCCGCGACCAACCCAAACGCGTTCATGCCCGAGCAGTTCCGCAACCCGGTGAACCCGGTGGTCCATCGCACGACCACGGGCCCCGAGATCCTGGCCCAGCTCGGCGGGCGCGCGCCGGACGCGTTCGTGGCCGGCATCGGCACGGGCGGGACGATCACCGGCGTGGGGCAGGCGCTGCGCGCGCGGCGGCCGGACGTGGCGCTGGTCGCCGTCGAGCCCACCAACAGCGCCGTGCTGTCCGGCGGCTCGCCCGGCCCGCACCGCATCCAGGGCATCGGCGCCGGGTTCGTCCCCGAGATCCTCGACCGGTCGCTGCTGACCGAGGTCCGGCGCGTCAGCGAGGAAGAGGCCGAAGCCACGCGCCTCGACCTGGCGCGGCGCGAAGGGCTGCTGGTGGGCATCTCCGCCGGCGCGGCGGTCCGCGCTGCGCTGGACCTGGCGCGCACGCTGGGCCCCGGCAAGACGGTCGTCACCGTGCTGCCCGACACCGGCGAACGCTACATCGCGATGCCGGCTCGCCCGCGCCGCGCCTGACCGACGCGCGCTATTCGTGATCGAATCGCGGACCCCGCGACATGGAGGGGCGCGAGCCTTGGACATGAGAGGGACGATCCAGATCGGTCTGCGCGTCATCGCCTTCGCCGCGCTCGCCGTCGGATGCGGCGGCGGTCCACCGGCCGCCGGCCCGATGGCAGGCACGTCGTCCGGTGGCTCGGGCGGCCTCGGCGGCGGTACGTCGGCAACCGGCAGCGGCGGCGCCCCGGACAGCGGCGCAGGCGGCTCGGCGGGTGCGGGCGGCGGCTCGGATCCGTGCGCGAACAACCCGGCCGCGGTTCCGCTACCGAGCATTCCGCCCGGAACGTTCGACGTGAAGGCCTACGGCGCCACGGGCGACGGAAAATCCGACGACACCAGGGCCGTCCAGGCCGCGCTGACCGCCGCGCAGAAGGCGGCGGGCGGCACCGTGGTCGTACCGCCCGGCACGTTTCTCTGCGGCCCGCTCGTGATCGGCAGCGGCACGAACCTCCAGCTCGCGGCGGGAGCCGTCCTGAAGATGCTGCCGTACGGAACCTACCCGACGCCGCCGCCGGCGTTCATCACCACGGCCGGCGCCTCGCACGACATCGCCGTCACGGGCTCCGGCACGATCGACGGGCAGGGCCAGGCGTGGTGGGACGCCTTCGCGGCCGACGCGTCCGTCGCGCGCCCTCAGGAGATGAGCCTGGGCAACACGACGCGCGTGCAGGTCAGCGGCATCACGCTGATCGACTCGCCCGAGGAGCACATCTGGGTCAAGGGGGACACGCACGTCACGATCACCGGCATCAAGATCTCGACGCTGGCCGTGTCCGGGAGGTCGCCGCCCAAGAACACCGACGGCGTCGACGTGACCGCGAACGGCATGTTCTTTTGCCACAACGACATCGCCACCGGCGACGACAACATCGCGATGAGCGGCAAAGATCTCTACATCGGCCATTCGACGTTCGGCGTGGGGCACGGCTGCTCGATCGGAAGCATCACGAAATCCGGCGTTTCGCACGTCACCGTCGATCACCTGACGATGAACGGGACGACCTCCGGCATTCGCATGAAGTCGGCGCGCGATCGCGGCGGGCTGGTCACCGATCTCGTGTATTCGAACGTCACGATGACCGACGTTGCGACGCCGATCCTCATCACGTCGTATTACCCGTCCCTGCCGGCGGACCCGAAGGCCGACGGCGCGATGCCGGTGACCTCGACGACGCCGTTCTGGCAGAACATCACGATCAAGAACCTCACGGCCACGGGCGCCACCGCGGCGGGACAGGTGTGGGGCCTGCCCGAGGCGAAGATCGCCAGCATCACACTGGACAACGTGAGGATCTCCGCGAGCACGGGCCTGAAGATCTTCCACGCGACCGGGGTCTCGTTCATGAACGGCTCGACCATCGCGCCGAAGTCGGGCCCGCCGGTGACGATCTACGACGCGACGGTTTCTGGGATCGCCACCACCGACCTGTAGTCGCCGCCGTGACCAGCCGCGTTCGCCCGCGTGGTACGCTGAGCGAACGCGCTACGCGGACCGTGTACGGCGCGTCACCGGAGGGCTGCAACGCTGGACTCGATGCCCGCAAATCGTGCCGTTCGCCGTCTGTTGATTCTCGCCGCAGGCGCGGTCCTGGTCGGCTGCGGCGGGGCAGGCGGCGCAGGCACCGGCGGGCACGCCACCGG
>CAZJMY010000321.1:0-10824 GCA_964546845.1 uncultured Myxococcales bacterium
GCGCGCGCCCAGCGGACCGACCTCCGTGGCGTACCCCGCGGGGAGCCGGCGAATGACCTCGTCGACGCCCAGCTCGCGGGAGGCCCGGATCAGCTCCGCGTCGGGCGCGCCAGGGGCCGCCAGCCGCAGGTTCTCGAGCACGGTCCCGGAGAACAGCACGTTGTCCTGCAGCACCACGCCGACGTGCTGGCGCAGGCTGCGCTGCGTGAAGTCGCGGATGTCCTGCCCGTCGATCAGCACCGCGCCCTGCTGCGGCTCGTAGAACCGGGTCAACAGCTGCACCAGCGTGCTCTTGCCGTGACCGGTCTGGCCCACGATGGCCACCACCCGCCCGGCCGGCACCGTCAGCGACAGGTCGCGGATCACCGGCGCGCGCACGCCCGGGTCGTAGCTGAACGTGACGCCCGCGAACGACACCTCGCCGCGCGGCTCGCCCGCGCCGCCCAGGTGGCGCGCGTGGGGCTGGTCGACGATCTCCGGCTGCGTGTCCAGCAGCAGGAAGATCCTCTGCGCCGACGCCGCCCCGGTCGCGTAGCGATCGAAGAGATCGCCCAGGTCCTGCAGCGGGCCCAGGAACAGGAACACGTAGAACAGGCTCTCGGCCACCTGGCCCAGCGTGATGCGCCCCAGCGCCATCTCGCGCCCGCCCACCAGGATCAGCAGCGCCATGCCGGCGGCGGACAGCACGCCCGTCAGCGGCAGGAACCAGCCGGTGCGGACGTTTCCGCGGATCAGCGTCTGGTTGAAGTCCAGCACCAGGTCGCGGTAGCGGCGCCGGTTCGCCTGTTCCTGCACGGTCTGCTTCAGGATGCGCACGGCGGCCACGCTCTCGACCAGGTGGGCCGTGAACCGGCTGCGCCGCTCGGCCACCTTGCCGTAGTTCGAGGACGCCACGCGGCGGAACACGAGGATCGCCGGGACCAGCACCGGCACCACCGCCGCCAGCGCCAGGAACAATCGGGGCGACAGCTGGAACAGCAGCACGCTGGCCACCGCGCAGCGAAGCAGCGCCGACAACAGCTCGGGCGGGCCCTGGATCACCAGCGGCTCCAGCGCGTCGACGTCGCGGTCCATGCGCGCCACGATCCGCCCCGCCTTGGCGCGGTCGAAGTAGCGGACGCTGAGCCCCTGCACGTGCCGGAAGATGCGGGCGCGCAGGTCGGCCAGCACAGCCAGCGCCGCCGTGCCGGCCAGGTACTGCGACACCGCCGAGAGGCCGAAGCGCGCCACCCAGCAGACCGCCAGCCCCGCCGCCATGACGGTGACGACGTGCAGGTTCCAGGTCCAGCCCGCCGCGGTGCGCGTCAGTCCGTGGTCGATGACGTTCCGGATGAACCAGGGGCGCAGGAAGATGAAGCCGACCAGCACCGTCTCCAGCAGCGCGACGCCGGCGATTCGCCCGCGCACGGGACGCAGCAGCGGCACCATGCGCCCCCACACGCTCCGTTCCAGCTGCTGCTTGGCCAGCTCCTGCTCGACCTGCAGGTCCTCCAGCCGCGCCTTGTCTTGCTCGGCCTTCTCGCGCGCGATGTGGCTAGGTCGGTTGGCCATGTTCGTCGATCCCCAGAAGCTCGCGGTAGCCGGATTGAGTGCGCGCCAGGTGCGCGTGCGTCCCGGTGGCGACGATGCGCCCGCCCACCAGCAGCGCCGCCCGGTCCGCCAGCAGCACCGTCGACAGCTTGCTGGCCACCACCAGCACGGTGACGGGCCGGCCGCCTGGCGCCGACAGCGTGCGCAGGCCGTCCAGGATGCGCCGCTCGGTCAGGGCGTCCAGCGCGCTGGTCGCGTCGTCCAGCACCAGCACCGGCGGGCGCGCCACCAGCGCGCGGGCCAGCGCCAGCCGCTGCCGCTGTCCGCCGGACAGCGTGACGCCGCGATCGCCGACGCGCGTCTCCAGCCCCTGCGGCAGCTGCTGGACGACGTCGTCCGCGGCGGCCAGGCGCAGCGCGCTCCACAGGTCCGCCTCGCCGGCGCCCGGCGCGCCGACGCGCAGGTTGGCGGCCACGCTGTCCGAGAACAGGAACACCTCCTGCGGGACCACGTGCACGTGGCGGCGCAGGTCCGCCAGGCCGATGTCGCGCACGTCGCGCCAGCCCCGCGCGTCCGATCCGACCAGCACCGACCCCGCGTCGGCGTCGACCAGCCGGGGCAGCAGCGCGCTGAGCGTGCTCTTGCCGGATCCGGTGGCGCCCACCAGCGCGACGATCTCGCCCGGCGCGACGGACAGGGAGCAGTCGGTCAGGATGTCCGTGTCGCCGCCCGGCGAGCGAACGCGCACCGCGCTGAGCCGCACGCCCAGCGGGCCGGCCGGCACAGTCCCCTGCCCCGTCGTGCCGTCGACGATCGACGGCTCCGCGTCCAGCAGCTCCATCATGCGCGCGGCCGACGACCGCGCGTCGGCGAAGGTCTGCATGACGCGGCCGATGGCTTCCACGCGGAACACCACGGTGTTCATCATCAGCAGCGACGCGACCAGGCTGCCCACGTCCAGCCGCGCGTGCGCCACCAGCCAGGCGCCCAGCACCAGCACCCACACCTGGCTGAACGCCACGATCACCTGCGGCACCGGGATATGCGTGCTGGCGAAGCGCAGGGCCTCGCGCGCCGCGCCGACGAACGTGCCCACCGCCCCTTCGAACCGCGCGATGCGCGACGGCTCCAGCCCGAACGCCTTGATGACGCGCACGCCGTGCACGCCTTCGCTGACGTCCTGGTTGACGGCGTCGAAGGCCGCGCCCACCGTGCGGTCCAGGACCACCAGCTTGTCGACCTGGCGCACCAGCCAGGCCAGCCCCGCCACCGTGGCCAGCGCGGGCCCCAGCGCCAGCGACGGCGCGTACCAGGCGATGAGCCCGATCGCGCCCGCGATGACCAGGGTCGTCTCGATGACGTTGCGCCAGACGCTGATCAGCGCGTCGCGCACCTTGTCGGCGTCGCGCGTGGTGCGCGTGACCATCTCGCCGACGCCGTGGCGCAGGTGGTACGCCAGGTCCAGCCGCTGCACCTGCACCAGGATGCCGTCCCGCAGGCGGCTCAGCAGCTCTTGCCCGATCGTCAGCGACAGCACGCCGGCCGCGTACTGCAAGACGCCGCGCGCCGTGGCCACGCCGACCAGGATCGCGACCCACATCAGCGCCGGCCGCATGTCCAGCGCGCCGCCGGCCAGCCGCACCACGGCACGCCCGCGCTGCAGGTCCTCGACGGCGCGCCCGACCAGGTGCTGCTGCGCCGCCAGGCCGACGTTCACCGCCACGAACAGCGCCAGACAGATCGCGAACCGGATCGGCATCTGCCGGTAGATCGCCACGCACCGGAGCAGCGGGTGGCGCGACAGCCACCCGCGCCGGCCCGGGACGTCCGGGGCCTCGGCAAATGGATCCGGACTGACCTCCAGCGCGACGCCCGCGGTCATGACGGGGTCGCGACCCAAGCAGGCGGCGTGCCATCCACCTGAACGCCCAGCTCGCGCAGCAGCGCCCGGCGATGTTCGTCCGACGGCGCGTCGATTCGTGTGTCGGACACGAACCGGCCCTGGCGCAGCACCAGCACGCGATCGGCCAGCCGCATCGCCTCGTCGACGTCGTGGGTCACCAGCAGCACCGCCGGCTGGTGGACCGCCACCAGCTCGCGCACCAGCGTGTGCATCTGCAGGCGCGTCAGTGCGTCCAGCGCCGCAAACGGCTCGTCCAGCAGCAACAGCTCGGGCTCGCGGACCAGCGCCCGGGCCAGCGCCACCCGCTGCGCCTCGCCGCCCGACAGCGTGGTGGGCCAGGCGCGCGCGTGGCTGGTCAGCCCCACCTCACCCAGCGCCTTTTCGGCGGCGGCCCGGGTGGCCTTCGCGCCCGGCTGGCCCAGCGTCACGTTGGCGGCGACCCGCAGCGACGGGACCAGGCGCGGCTCCTGATAGACCGTCGTGCAGACGCCGGGGACCAGCACGACGCCGCGGTCGGGCCGTTCCAGACCCGCCAGGATGCGCAGCAACGTCGTCTTCCCCGAACCGCTCGCCCCCAGCAGCGCGACGAACTCGCCGCGTCGGATCTCCAGCGCGACCTCGTCGAGCACCATCTTCGCGCCGAAGCGCTTGGACAGCCCGCGCAGGTGCACGGCCAGCCGCCCCGGGCGCAGCGGCGCGCGTGCCGCCTCGCCGCCGCTCAGGCCCAGCGCGCTCATCGCGCCGTGCTCCCGCGGCGCCAGGGCATCAGTGTCCGCTCGAGGATCCGGATCATCCCGTCCAGCACCAGCCCCCACGCCGCGTAGAAGACGATGCACAGGACCATGTAGTCCTGGCGGTAGTATTGCTTGGCCAGCAGCACCAGGTAGCCGATCCCCTTGGTCGTCCCGACCTGCTCGGCCGCGATGAGACCGACGACGGAGATCGCCATGCAGATGCGCAGCGCCATCAGAAGGTTGGGCAGCGCGCTGGGCAGAATCACCTTCGCCAGCAAGCGCCAGCCGTGCAGGCCGAAGCTGCGCGCGGCCTCCACCAGCTTGCGGTCGACGCCGCGCACGCCGAGATACGAGTACGCGTACATCGGAAATGCCGACGCAGCGGCGATGAGAACGACCTTGAAGCGCTCGTCGATGCCGAACCACGAGATCAGCAGCGGCACCAGCGCCAGGAACGGCACGGCCCGCAGCATCTGCATCGTCGGGTCGACCAGCTCCTCGCCCAGCGCCGTCAGCCCGGCGATCACCCCCAGCACCAGCCCGGCGCCGGCCCCCAGCGCCAGGCCCAACCCGGCCCGGCCGAGCGAGGCGAACAGAAACTCGCGCAGCTCGCCGGTCTGCCGCAGCTCCGCCAGCGCGGTGATCACCTGGCGGGGAGAGGCCAGCACGCTCTCGGGGATGCGGCCGCTGGCCGTTCCAAACCACCAGCCGGCCAGCAGCAGCGCCGGAACAGTGATCCGCACCAGCAGCGACACCCGCCGCGACCGCGGCCGCACGCCGAGGTAGCGGGGCTTCTTCAGCAGGGCGGCGTCCGACGGAACCGCCCGCAGGGGCAGCGTCGCCAGCGCCCAGGGATCGACCGATCCGCCGAGCGAACCGCCCGGATCGAGGGAGTCGATGGCGGAGACCTGTCTCATGGCCTGATCTCCTCGCCAGCGGCGCTGGAAGCAGTCCAGCCCGCGCTGCTGCCTGAGCAGCAGCGGCCCACCCCCGTTGCGGCCAACGCAGCAACGCGCTGTCCGCGCGGCTGCGGCCGTCCCAAGAACCTCGCCTGGCACACCACTTGATGCATGACGGGCGTCCTCACGAGCATCTCCCGTACCAACCACGTCCCGCGATCCCTGCCGAGGAGACCATGCGTTCCACAATCTTCCCGTCGTCACCGCGTTCCACCGTCTTTCGTCTGAGCCTGGCCCTCTTGCTGTCGGCGCCGCTGGCGCTCGGCTGCCGCCGCGCCACGTCCCAACCGCCACCCGCTTCGACGAGCGTGGCCCCGGCCCCGACCACGACGCCGCCGTTCGTGGTGCGCTTCGCCGAACAATCGAACGCCGGGATCTTCGCCTACGCCAGGCGCGAGCACATCCTCGAGCGCGAGCTGGCCAAGGTGAACGCCACCGTCGAGTGGGTGCCGTCGCCGGGCGCGTTCAGCGCCACCTTCGACGCCATGAACTCGGGCGCCATCAACGCGTCGGGCGGCGCCATCAGCCCGATCATCGGCGCGCTGTCGCACAACCTGCGGTTCAAGATCTACGGCATCGCCGATCCGGGCAGCACCGTGCGGGCGGGGATCATCTCACCGCCCGGCAGCGCCATCCACGCGGTCAAGGATCTGGTCGGCAAGCGCGTCGCCGTCAACTGGGCCGCCCACGGCGACTACATCTTGTTGAAGGCGCTGGCGAACGCCGGGATCCCGACGGCGCAGGTGGAGCGTGTCCCCATCCAGCCGCCCGACGCAGCCGCCGCCTTCGCGACCGGCAAGATCGACGCCTGGTCCACCTTCGGCACCTTCTTCAACACCGCCGTGCGCAACGGCGCGCACGTGCTGACCGTCGAACGTGACATCGACTCCGACGACGTCGGCGTGCTGGCCGCCAGCGAAACGGCCCTGCGGCAAAACCCCGCCGCCTTCCAGACCATCCTGCGCGTCGCGCAGGAGCTGACCGCGCTGGCGCACCAGGCCCCGGAGAAGTTTCAGAACATCTTCCGCGACAAGGGCCCGACCGCGCTCTCCGGCGAGGAACTGAAGGACGCCATCGAAGACACGCGCGTGCTGCCGTCGTACCGGGTGCCGACCGCCACCGACCGCGCGCGCGTCGAGAAGGTTTCGCAGATCTTCTTCCGCAACCATTCGATCGATCGGCAGATCCCCGTCGACGAGATCGTCTTCGACGTCGACGTCGCGGCCGCGCGCCACGGCTGACCGTCCGCTTCGCGCCTCGGCGGCGATCGCCAGCTACAGCGTGTCGCCGAAGAGCTGCAGCAGCGCTTGCCAGTGGCGCTCGGCGCAGGCCGCATCGTACGTGCCCGTGTCGGCGGGGACGAACCCGTGCCGGGCCGGGTAGGTCACGACCTGGTGGTCGACGCCGGCCGTCCGGAGGGCCTGCTCCAGCGCCGCCTTCTGCGTGTCGGGGAAGCTGGGATCTTCGATGGCGCCCGCCACGTACACACGGGCCTGGATGGCGGGGACGAACCGGTGGGGGCTGTCGGGCGCGTCGGTGACCACTCTTCCCGGGTGGAACGCGGCCGCCGCGGCGACGCGGTCCGGGAAGTGCCCGGCGGCGCACAGCGACAGGCGCCCGCCCATGCAGTAGCCGACGACGCCCACCTTCGGCTGCCGCACGTCGGGCCGCGCGGCCAGCTCGCCCAGCAAGGAGGCGGTGTCGCTCATCATGTTGTCGACGGTCGCCTTCGACATGAACCGCTCGGTCAGCTCGGCCCGCTTGGCCGGGTCGAAGAACATCGCCTTCGCGTCCATCGGCGCATAGGGCCCGGAGCGGTAGTAGAGATCGGGCACCAGCACGTGGTAGCCGGCGGCGGCCAGCCTCTCGCCCAGCGCGAGGATGGCCGGCCGCATGCCGACCCCGTCCATGTAGAGGATCGCGCCCGGCAGAACGGCCGCCCCGGACGGGCGCACGACCCAGGTCGGGCAGACGCCGTCGCGCGTGGCGACCTCGGTGCGGCGAGTCTCGACGTTCGGCGCGGCCTGCGACATGCCGCCACTATAGGACGGGCCCGGGACCGCGCGGCAGGCGCACGTCCGCGGGGCGCCTCCGCCGCGCACGGTGCCGACCAGCCCGCGGTTCGTCGGTAGCCGTTTTTGCAAAGGAGCTTTTGGTCAACAAGCACCCCTCGGTTCACAGTTTCCTTCATGGTCCCGTCGCCTCGCCTCCTGGCTGTCGCCGTTCTGTCGGCTCTCTCGTTCGCCGCCGCGCCGAGCGCGCCGGCGGCCACGAATCAGTTCCGGGGCGTCAACTGGGGGGATTCCAGGGACAATTTCCAGTCGGGCGTGATCTACGTGTCGGGGCTGTCCTCCTCCGACACGTACGCGTCGGCGCTGGCGACCGGAACCAGCGTCATGACCCAGTTCGTTTCGAAGCTGGGCGCCAACGCCGTTCGGATGCCCATCAACGAGGCGACCGTCGCCGGCTACTGGAGCACCTACACGGGCGCCATCGACGGCGTCCTGTCGAAGGGCAGCGTGGTCCTCTGCTACTGGGACAGCGCCAAGACCAACAAGCCGGCGGACATGAACGCGTTCTGGAACATGTGGAAGACGGTGGTCGACAAGTACGGCGCGAACGCCAACGTCTACTTCGAAGTCTTCAACGAACCGAACATGTACAGCACGACCGATCTCATCTCGCTGTACAGCAGCTGGCTGGCGCAGTTTCCGACGGTTCCGAAGAACAGGGTCATCCTGGACGGGACCGGTAACGCGCAGAACGTTCCCAACATCGGCTCGGCCAGCGCGCTGGCCAGCTGCCTCCTGGCCGTGCACGACTACAGCTTCTTTGGCTCCGACACCTGGACCAGCGAATCGCAATGGGTGAGCCAGTTCAAAGGCGAGGTCGGCAATTACGCCGACCGCACCGTGTGCACGGAATGGGGCGGACCCATGAGCCCGGGCAGCAAGAACGGGGTCAGCTACGGCTCCCTCGACTACAGCAAGTCTCCGACCAACTACTTCGAGGCCTACATCCGCGGCATGAGCAGCCAGCTGCGCGCCTGGAACATGGGCAGCTTCTACTGGGTCGGTCTGAAGGACGGTGACTGGTACAGCATGACCACGCGGAGCGGAACCGGGGCCAGCCTGGTCCTTTCCGTTCCCAACCCGTCGGGGCTGGCACAGCTGCAGAATGCGTGGACCGGCGCGACGGCGTCAGGCGGCGGTGGCGGTGGATCCAGCCCCAGCGGCGCGGCAGGCACCAGCGGCGGCTCTGGCGGCGGAAGCGGCGGCGCGCGCGCGGGCTCCGGAACGGGCGGAAGCTCCGGGACGGCAGGCGCCTCCCCGGCCAGCGGTGGCAGCGGCGGCGGGGCGAGTCCCGGCACGGGAGGCATGCCCATCGCCGCGTCAGGCGGCGCCGGCGGAACATCCACTGCCTCCGGCGGCACGACGGGCGGCGCCGCTGGCAGCATCGGCACCGGCGGCAGCGGCGGCAGCTCCGCGGCAGCTTCGGACGGCAGCTCCGGCTGTTCCTGCGCGACGGCGCGGAGCTCGGGCCGAGGCAGCGGCCCGTTGGCGCTGCTGCTGGGCGGTGCCGCGATCGCTGCGAACCTGAGACGCCGCCGGCGCCCGAACCAGACCGTCTGACCGGCCGCCGCCTACGACGCCGGTGGTTGAGTCTGCTGCGGCGCTGCGCTCTTCGCGCCGCGCAGACCGTCCGCCGAGACCGTCAGGACGACGGCATCGCCGACGGACTGGACGTGATCCGTGGCGACGTCGATCGTGCCGGCGCGAAACAGGCTGTGGTCCGCGCCCACTTGCTCGGCCACGTTGCTCCGCAGCTTGATCCGGACCGCTTTCACCGACCACGCGTCCGAGTCGAGGATGACCGCCACCACCTGCCCGATCGCGTTGCCGTCCGCACCGATCACCGTTCTGTCCCGAAGGTCGACATCCGTGATTTCCATCGTCCCTCCCCTTCCTGCAACCTGAGCACCGCGCGGTCAAAGTGCACCCGGTGGTCCCCGAATGCTGCATCTGCGGGTCCTGTCGGCTCAGGTTGGGCGCCGCCGGCTCAGCCGGTGCTGGGTCGGGCTGTCAGGGAGGCCTGCCCTAAGGAACGGTCAGCACGAGGGTCCAGTCAGTGAACCCGGTCCCGTTGTTACCGGGCACCGTGAACGACTGCTTCCCCGTGTTGGGCAACGTGCCGATCGTCGTGAAGCTGCCCGTCGACGGGTTCAGCCAGCGTGCCGTCGTCTGGCCGGACATGTTCGTCATGTCGATGGTGAAGCTGCCCGTGTGCGCCGGTGGCACGTAGGCGACCAGCAGCGTGCCGGCCGGGTTCGCGGCGGCCGTGACCTTCGTGCTCCGCCCGAGGTCGTCCTCGGAGCCGAGCCCCGCCGTCACCAGGTCCTTGGCCCCGAACCCGTCCGGAATCAGCTGCTGCCAGGCGATCGAATGAATGAACGCGTTCAGGTTCGCCATGTCGCGAGCCCCTTGCGTGCTCAGGTGCTGCTGCCAGACACCCGGCGTGAACGGCCAGATGTAGCCGTTGCCGCTCACGTAGCCGCCAATCGTCGAGAGCCAACCCCACCACTGGAAGCGCCGCACCGGTTGGGTGGCGTTCGGGTTGACGTCGTTGCCGTCCAGCCCTTCCTCGTCATACGGCTCTTCGAGAAGGAACGCGGGCTCCGCCGGGGCGTGCGCGTACGCGCGGCGGCCCTGGATGATCGTGGCGCCTGCCCAGCTGTAGGCGCCGTTGAGGGTCATCGAGGAGCCGAAGTTGGGCTGATCGACGGCGTTGCTCTCCGACGTCCATTCGGCCGACCAGAAGGTCGACGCTCCGCTCACCGACCTGACGCCGGAGAGGAGAGCCGACTCGACCGCCAGCTGGGCGGACGTGAACTGATTCGTGTCCGTCCCGTAGTCCCCGCCCGCCATCCAGATCACGTTCCCGCGCGTCGAGAAGAGATTGCCGAGATAGGCGCCGTAGGCCTGCATGCGGGCGGTGCCGTTCGCCGTCATCTCGCCCATCCAGCCCTCTGATTCCTCGCCGTTGAAGCCCACGTAAGCCGGGAACATCAGCACGGCGATGCCGTTCGCGGCGCACTGGTCGACGAACCGGGCGACGAAGCTCCAGTAGGTTGGATTGGGCGTGGTGAAGTCGGGGCCGTCGGTGTTGATGTTCTTGTACGTGAGATTGCCGTTCCAGGCCGTCCCGCCCAGCGTCTTCAGAAAGGGCGCGTCGCCGTTCCCGTCGAACGGGATGTTGGCCGCTCTCGAGTCCCGCCAGATGGCGGCGAGCTCGAGGGCGTCATATCCCTTCGACAGGCTGTCGGCGAGGAACAGGTTGGCGTCGGACGGCGACAGCGACACCACGTTCCACGCGGTGCGCCCGAGGATCGGGAACGGCGTGCCGTGGGCGTCCTGCAGATAGCGCCTGTCGGATGAGTACGAAAGCGGGAAGGCGGTCACGCCGCCGTCCGGGTTGGTCACCTGACCGGCCTGCCCTCCCTGGCCGCTGCCGCCCGACCCCGGCTGCCCAGCCGCGCCAGCGTCCGGTGCCGCTGTGCCGCCCGAGCCGCTGCCCGGAGTCGCTCCCCCCGACCCGGAGGCGCCCGCCTGGCCTGGAGCTCCGGCAGCGCCCGGCTGCCCGCCCGCGGCGATCGCGCCACCCGCGCCCGGCGAACCGCCCGCGCCCGCCGAACCGCCCG
>CAZJMY010000322.1:0-2286 GCA_964546845.1 uncultured Myxococcales bacterium
GCCGACTGCCGGCGGGGCGGCACGGCGAGCTCCGTCTCCTTGCCGCGCCGGATGATGACGTCGTAGCTGATCGCCGTGCCGTTCGGCTTGGTCAGCACCACGTTGTGGGCGCCGATCAGCAGCCGCATCGGCTTCTTCGCCGCGTCCGCGCCCACGGTCTCACCGTCGACGCTGCACGAGGAATCCGGATCCGCGACGACCAGCTTCAGCGTGCCCGTCTTGAGACCCAGCTCCGCCAGCGCCGTCTCGGCGGACTGCCGCTGGTCGGCGGTCAGCTCGGACCCGTGATCGCGCAGCAGCGCCTCGTACGAGGCGTAGGCCTCCAGCGTCCGCCCCCCGCCCCGCTGCGCGCTCGCGATCCCGAACGCCGTCTCGGCGCTCGGCTCGACGGCATAGGCGGCCTTCAGCTTGAAAAGGGCCTCGTCATACAGGCCCGCCTTCAAAAGGCGCTGCCCCTCGGCGGCGTCGCGCTCGGCCTGCCGGTGTTCCCAGCCCGGGCTGGGCGCGGCCGCGTGCGCCCGGCCCGCCGGGAGGCTCGCCAGAAGAGCCCCGCCCGCCAGCCGCGCCACCACCATCAGGATCCGGAGACCGCGCATCGACTTCGAATCGATCGTCATGTCCCTGGCTTCCCTGAAGCCGACGGTTCAGTTCCCCGCGACTTCCCGCAGACGTCTTTCGATGGCCGGCGCGTCCTCCGGCACGAACCCCGCGTTCACGTAGCGCACGATCCCGGCCCGATCCACCACGTACGACGTGGGCATCTTGTCCGGCTGCAGCAGCTCGGCGATCTCACCGCGCGGGTCGTGCGCCACCGTCAGCGACCAGCGGCCGCCGCGCGCCCGCAGGAACTTCTCGACGTTGGCGCGCTCCTGGTCGACCGAGACGGCCAGGATCTCGATCCCGTCGGCCTTCAGCCGCCGCGCCATCTCGTCCAGCACCGGCAGCTCCTGCTTGCAGGGGGCGCACCACGACGCCCAGACGTCCAGCAGCAACACGTGCCCGCGGTAGCTGCGCACGTCGATCGTCTTGCCCGTGAGGCCGTCCACCTTCAGCGGCGGCAACGGCGCCCCGACGGTCTCCTGCCCTGCCCCGCCCGTGGCCCCACCGCCGCTGGTGGCGCACCCGGCGACCGCCACCGCCAGCATCAGCGCGCCCCCGAGCCGGCTCACTTGCCCAGCTCGTCCTTGATCCACTCGCGCAGCGCGTCCGTGTCGCGCCCGTCGGTGTACTCGCGGCCGTCGATGTAGAGGGTCGGCGTGGCCTGCAGCCCGATGGCCGCCCCCTCGTCGTGGTCCTTGGCCACCTTGGCCTTGACCGCGTCGGACGCGACGTCCTTGCGGAACTTCGTCAGGTCGAGGCCGGTCTCCTTTGCCACCTTCTCGATCTCGGCGGGATTGAGGTCATCTTGATGGTCCCAGAGCTTGTCCTGGTACTGCCAGAACTTCCCCTGCTTCTGGGCCGCCACCGCCCCCTCGGCCGCGAGCCGCGCGTTCGTGTGCTGGGGCAGCGGGTAGTGCTTGAAGTAGAGCTTCACGTCGTTCGGAAACTCCTCGATGATCTGCCGCAGCACCGGCTGGAACCGCTTGCAATGCGGGCACTCGTAGTCGGCGAACTCGACCAGCGTGATCCGCGCGTTCGGGTTCCCCTTCATCGGGGCGTCGGAGACGTCGATCTTCTTCGGCGCGATCGGCCGATACCGCTTCGCCAGCGCGTCGGACACCTCGGAGTCGGTGTAGCCCTGGTCGACCAGGCGCACGACGTAGCGCAGCGCGCTGACCGAGCGGGCGCAGCCCCCCTTGGTGGCGCTGGCCGAGGCCAGCAGGCTTTGACCCTGGCCGCAGATCGACGGCTCGCCGTTCGCGATCCGGAAGAAGACCTTCTTGCCGAACTCGTCGAGCTTCGAGATGTCGACGCCCGGCGGAGCCTTGTCCGCGCCGCCGGCCGGCTGGGCCGCCGCGGGCGCGGGCGCCGCGCTGGCAGGGGCCTCGGCCGAGGACTTGGCACAGGCGGACGAGCCGAGCCCGATCGCGAGCGCCCCGATCAACCAGAACCACGACGTTCGGCGGGGCATGGGGCGTCTAGATATAGAAATCCCCGCTCCCCAAGTCAAACGCCCAGCGCAGGACCGGCCGCCGGAAGGGCCTTGGCCCCTATCCTCTTGAGTTGATTGACTGCCGTCCACGCAACCTCTATAAATCGCCGCGTCGGTTTCGCTCTTCCCACGGCGGCCAAAATGACATCAGATTACCTGTCCGCGGCGCTCATGATCCTGGCGGGGGTCGGGTT
>CAZJMY010000323.1:0-2058 GCA_964546845.1 uncultured Myxococcales bacterium
TGGCGGTGCAGCTGGCGGCGCGGCCGGTGGTGCGGCTGGCGGCGCGGCAGGCGCGGCTGGTGGCGCTGCAGGCGCGGGCCTCGGCGGCATCGGCGGCCTGGGCGGCATCTAAGCCGCTTTGCCCGACACGCCCGCTTCGGCAACGAAGCGGGCGTGCCTCTACTTTCGCTCGGGACGGTGTCCCGCGACGGCCGCAGCCACGACCGTGACGGCGAAAGGACGTCCTTTGAAGTAGGTGTCGATCGCCTCCTTCGTGAAGAAGAACACGTCCTGCATGTCGTCGCCCGGGCCAGCCAGCCGCTTCCAGAGCGGAAGGGGCCCGTCTGCGACCAGCGGCGCGAAGAAGAACTCTCGGGCGGTGCGGAACAGCACCTCCCAGCGATCGACCGTGACGGCGACGTCCACCAGACCGGCGGCCCGCAGCCAGCCCGCGATCACGTCTCCGTCCGGCAGCGCGCGCGTGTAGCGATCGACGGCCGTGACTGCCGCGGGCTTCCCACTGTCGGCCAGCACGTCGCGAAACAGGTCGAGGAACTCGGTCCAGGTGCCGCGCAGCGGTGCCGTGAGGACGAGGCGTCCGCCGGGGACCAGCAGGCGCGTCGCCTCCCGCACCGCTGCCGGCGGGTCGGTGCAACCGGCCACCGCCAGGTTCGACACCACGTCGTCGGCGGCGCCGCTCTCGATGGGGAGCTCCAGCGGGATCCCGGGGTGGGCGACGAACGTCACCACCGGGTGCGATCGGGGCAGGGCCTCGATCTTCCCGCGTGCCTCGGCGAGGAACGCGGGCGATTCGTCGACGGCCGTGAGATGGCTGTCATCGGGGAACAGGCGCGCCAGCTCGCGCGTGAGACCGCCCGTCGCGCAGCCGATCTCGACGACGCGCGCGCGCGGGCGCGGCTGTAGCCGGGCGACCAGCAGGCGGGCGAAGCGGGCCGCATAGGCGGGCAGGATCTCGGCGTCGTAGAGCTTGGCCAGGCGGGCTTGCTCCTCGGGGACCGGCGGGCTCGATGCCGTCATCGCGGATCCCGCGCCGGCGGCTTCCAGCCGCGCACGGGACCGCGCGGGCGCTTCGCCTCGCCGTAGGCGCCGGCGACGTAGCGCACCGCCAGCAGATACAGCGCCGACGAGATCCGGTTCAGGGCCTCGGCGAGATCCGCGCGGCCCGGCGGCGCCGTCGGCAATCCGCCCTCGGGCGGAAACGCGGCCAGCATCGCGATCTCGGCCTCGCGCGCGACGGCGCGCGCCAGGGACAGCTTGGCGATCACGGGGCCCTGCCGCACGTCCGGGTACATGAACGGCACGCCGTATGTCTCCTGCGTGTGGTGGGTGGCGTCGCGGATCTCGACGCCCGTCATCCCCCACAGCACGGGCGGTGGCACCGGGCGCCCCGTCACCTCGGCGCCGACCAGCGCGCGCGCCAGCTCCAGGACCTCGCCCAGCTCGCCGACCAGACCGCGGGCGCCGTCCGCGTCGGCGGCCACCTGGGCGTCCAGCAGCGCCGACTGCAGCAGATCCAGCTTGCCGCGGGCGGCGATCCGCCGCTCGGTCTTCGGCACCAGGGACTCGTCGTCGCGCAGGTGCGTCAGGTGGTCGGGCTTGACCGCGAACCGCTCGCCCGTGGCGAGGGCCCGGAACTTGCCGTCGGGCGTGCTCGGCGCGGGCCCCGGTCCGACCGCCGCCTCCGGCGTCGCGGGCGCCCGCGGATCGGCGCGGCGGGGAGCCCGGCAGACGTCGACGATCGCCTCCGCGAACGCGCGCGCGGCCGCCTCGCAGGCCGGCAGGTCGCCGGTCAGGTAAGCGCCGCCGAAGTTCGTCTCCGTGGGCGGGCCGAACCATTTCGTGACCCGCACGCGCGCCGCCTTGCAGGCCGCGTCCAGCCCCACGATCGACTCCAGCGGCGGCGCGATGAGGTACGCCAGCGGGCGGCCGACGGGCACCCCGGCCAGCGCCGACAGGTGCCGGCCCACCGACGCCACGACGTGTGGGTACAAGGCCACGGGCTCGGGCGCCCCGGCCAGCGCGACGGCGTAGAACCAGGCCTCGTTCTCCAGGTAGTCG
>CAZJMY010000324.1:0-12366 GCA_964546845.1 uncultured Myxococcales bacterium
GGCCTTCAGCAGGATCTGGTCGTCGACCTGCGCGTTGTCGAACTTCACCTCGCCGCGCAGCCGGTCGACGAACACCGTCTCGCCCGTGCGGGGCATCGCCATCCGGACCACGAACGACTCGCCGGCGGCGGCGCGCCGCTCCCCCTCCCCGCGCGGGAGCCCGCGGCAGTGGCCGTCGTAGCCGATGAAGGCGCCCTGCCGGCGCTGCTCCTGGCGGAGCGCGTCCAGCCGCTCGGCGGTGCAGAAGCACCGGTAGGCGGTGCCCCTCTCCATCAGCTTGCCGACCTCGGCGCGGTAGATCTCGGCGCGCTCCGACTGCCGGTAAGGACCGACCGGCCCGCCGATGTCGGGGCCCTCGTCCCAGTTCAGGCCGACCCAGCGCAACGCCCGCAGGATGGCCGCCTCCGACGCCGCCGTCGACCGCGCGCGGTCCGTGTCCTCGATGCGCAGGATGAACTTGCCGTTGCGGCTCTTGGCGAACGCGTAGTTGAAGAGCGCGATGTAGGCCGTCCCGACGTGGGGATCGCCGGTGGGCGAAGGGGCGATGCGGACACGGACCTGGGGCTCGGACATGCGCCGGGTTCATAACACGATCCGCGCGACGGCACCGGCCGGGCGGCCCGGTCAGTCGAGGATCGGTGCGGCGTTCGGGTTCAGGATGGGCGTGCCGTCCTCGCTTGGAGCATGGCCGCCGTGCCGCGGGCGGGTCGGCTCGCTGTGCCGGGGCGGCGCGCCGAGCTTCTTGGGGCGGGACGAGGCCGACTTGAGCTCGGCCTTCGGTTCGGGCCTGGGCTCGAGCTTCGGCTCCGGCCGGGGCTCGGGCTGCGCGGGAGCCGCCACCACGGGCGGCGGCGCCGGGGGCGGGTCGATCTCCGGACGCGAGGGCGGCAGAACCGGGTTCGAGCGGGGCAGCGTGCTGCTCTCGGTGGTCGAGTCCGAGGCCGACGTCTGCGGAGTGCTCCGCCGGCCACCTGGCAACATCATGACCACACCGACGACGGCCACCACCGCGGCGACGCCGGCGACGACCAGCAGTGGTCCGGTGCGCCGCCGAGGCCGCAGGTCGACGTCGAACGAGGACTCGCCCGTCCGCGCGCCGCGGCCGGAGCCCGTCGTGGGCAGCGGCATGGTCCCGCTGGAGATCGGCGTCCGCGGCGGAGGCGGCAGCGGCGTGCGCGGCATCGGCGTCGTCGCGGGGACGGCCCGCCCCTGCCAGGGCCCGGAGCCCGAGGACGGCGTCGACAGCGGAGGCGACAGAGGCATGGCGGCGGACAGCGTCGTCCCGGAGTGCGGGACCTCCACGAACGAATGCTCCCACGACGACCGGACGCGGGCCGACGCGAAGGGCAGCAGCGCCCGCCCCATCTCCGAGGCCGAAGCGAAGCGGGCGGTGGGCGCCTTGTGCATGGCGCGCGCGACGATCTGTTGCAGCGGCCCGGGCAGGTCCGGCCGCAGCTGCCCGACGGCGGGCGCGTTGGCGTCGACGATGGCCTGGAACACCAGGAACAGGTTCTCGGCCTCGTAGGGGCGGCGCCCCGTCAGGCACTCGTACAGGATGACGCCCAGCGCGTACTGATCGCTGGCCGGGCCCGCCGACCGGGCGTCCAGGATCTGCTCGGGCGCGAAGTAGAACGGCGTCCCGATCATGCCGGTGCCGGTCAGCGCGCTGGCCTTGGTGTCGTTCCCCTTCGAGATGCCGAAGTCCAGCACCTTGGGCTCGATGCCGCGCGGCCCCGTGGCCAGGAAGATGTTCTGCGGCTTGAGGTCCCGGTGCGTGATGCCGACCCGATGCGCCTCGGCCACCGCCGAGCAGACGGGCAACATGATGTCGACCAGATGGTCGACGGGCATCGGGCCCGTCCGGTCCAGCCGCTGGGCCAGGTCCTCGCCGTCGAGGAACTCCATCACGATGAACGCGCGGCCGTCCTCGTTCCCCATGTCGTTGACGTCGACGATGTTGGGGTGGTTGATCTTGGACGTCAGCTGCGCTTCCCGCAGGAAGCGGGTGCGCGCGCCGGGCGCGGCTGCCAGCTCGGGCGCCAGCACCTTGATCGCGACGCGCTTGCCGATCTCGGTGTGATGGGCCTCGTAGACCGCGCCCATGCCCCCGGCGCCCAGCAGCCGGCGGATCTCGTACTTGCCGAGCCGGGACCCGGGCGGCAGGGTCGCGCTTGGCTCACCGTCGCTCGTCAATGAATCTCCCGTGTTTCCCGCCATGCTCGGCCCGCAGCCGTCCGCCACATTAGCAGGACCGGGGCCCTCAAACCAACCAGGGGGGCCGGGGAGCCGCCCCGTAGAAGGCACGCAGGCGGCGCGCGGCGGCGCCGGGACGGGGAGCGTCCTGCTCGTCGAGGAAGCCCAGGAATCGGAGCGCGTTCCGCCCCATGAGGTCGGCGCTCGCGTCGGGGGTGAGCACCGGCGAGAGCACCGCCCGGAACCGATCGATGGCCCGGTCCGCGAGGGGGTCCAGCGCGGAGAGCCACCAGTCGCTGCCGTACATCAGCCTTCGCCTGAGGCGGGGGTGCCGCGCCAGGAGCCCGGGAAGGAGGCCGCGCAGCCGCTCGGCGTAGGCGTCGTCGTAAACCAGGGGCGAGTTCGAGAGGTCCGCATAGACGTTCGGGTAGCTCTCGATGAGCGCGATCGCCTCGTCGGTCCAGGCGGGCACCTCACCGCCGAAATGGCCCAGGTCCAGGCGCAGCGCCGGGAACCGCTGCAGCACGGGCGCCCAGCGGGCCGGATTGGCGAGGCGCCGGAGGCCGAGACCGTACTCGTTCGACGCGCTGGTGTGCGTCAGGATCGGCACCTCGCTGCTCTCGCAGAGCTCGTAGAGAAGGACCAGCGCGCGGTCCAGGGCGGCGGCCAGCGGCAGCCCGGGCTGCAAGGTCGGGTTGTCCAGCGGCGCGAAGCCCACGGGCGGGTACAGCTTCACGCCCAGGAACCCCGCCGACTGCACGGCGTACCGCACCAGGTCGATGGCCGTGCTGCCGGCGTGCGGCTCGGTTGCCCGCGCCGGCCCTTGCCGCGGCCCGTCCCCCGCGCCGGACTCGGCCTGGCGACGCGGGTCGTAGGCCACGAAGGGGTGCACGCGGGCGTCCGGACGCCCGACCCGACCCGCCACGGACAGGCGGGCGATCTGCTCCTGGATCAGGACCTGCTGCCACAGCGGGGTGGGCGGGCGATCGTCGGACCAGGCGTCGTAGTCGACCAGCGACGGCGTGAACAAGGACACCGCCGGGAAGGTGTGCGCCATCGTCGCCGCGATGGCGGCCCGCGGGTGGGCCGCCACGTACAGCGTCTCCAGCGTCCGGGTGATGACCTGGCGCTGCGCATCGCCCAGCGTGAACGGCAGAGACCGGGCCGCCGAAGCCAGCAGGTCGTCGACCGCGCCCGGGGGCAGCGGCGGGATGGGCGCCACCGGCGGACCGGGCCGGGCGGCCAGCGCGCGCAGCGACGCCAGCTCGGCGTCGCCCGTCGGGGCAATGGCGTTGGGCAGCGTGGCGACCGCGCGCAACACGGCGCGCGCGACGATCTCCGGCCAGCGCGTCAGGAACCGGGAGATCTCCGTCAGCCCCGGGATCTGGTGCGCGACGAAGCCCACGATGGGCAGGTCAGCCGAGCAGAACGCGTGGCAGTGCACGTCCACGCAGGCGCTCACCGGCGCGGGCTTCGGCGCCGGCGCCGCCGGCGCGGGCGGTGCTGCCTCCGCCGGACGGGCCAGCGCCGCGACGGCGCCCGCCAGCACCGCGCGGCGCGTGGGCTTCTGCCCGGCCTGCCTCACGGCACCAGCTTGTACCCGGTCCCGTAGATCGTCACGATGTGACGCGGCTTCGCGGCGTTCTCCTCGATCTTCTTGCGCAGCTTGACGACGAAGTTGTCGACGCTGCGGGTCGTCGCGTGCCCCGACACGCCCCAGATCTTCTCGAGGATCTCCTCGCGCGGGACGGGCTGCCCGGTGCGCTCCCAGAGGAGGCGCAGGAGCTCGACCGCGTAGAACGTCAGGGGGTAGGTCTTGCCGCGCCGGACCAGCTCGTGTTTCAGCGGGTCGATCACCGCGGCGCCGATCCGGATCTCCTCGTTCGGCGGCGCGACCCGGTGCAGGCGCCGGAAGATCGCCTTGATGCGCGCGACCAGCTCGCCGATCGAGAAGGGCTTGGTGACGTAGTCGTCGGCGCCCACGTCCAGGCCGCGGATCTTGTCCGTCTCCTGCGAGCGGGCGGTCAGCATGATCACGGGGACCAGCGGGTGGGTGGCGCGGATCTCCTCGCACACCGAGAAGCCGTTGGCGTCGGGCAGCATCAGGTCCAGCAGCACCAGGTCCGCGCCGCGCTCGCGCAGCAGACGCACCCCCTCCCGCCCCAGCCCGGACGCCACCACCTCGAACCCTTCGAACTCGAGCGCGTCGCGCAGGCCGCGCACGAGATCGGGCTCGTCCTCGACGATCAGGATGCGCCGGCGCTGGGCGGCGGCGCCCAGCGGCGAGAACGGGCCCGTCACGACGCGGCCCTCTCTTCGGGCGCGGGCGTCACCAGCGGCGCCGCCGGCAGCGTCACCGTGAAGGTGGACCCGCGGCCAAGCGCGCTCTCGACCTCGACGCGGCCGCCGTGCGCCTCGGCGATGTGCTTGACCAGCGCCAGGCCGATGCCGCTGCCCCGCACATTGCGGGCGCGCGCCGACGTGGCCCGGTAGAACCGGTCAAAGATGCGCCCCTGCTCGTCGGGCGCGATGCCGCTGCCGTGGTCGACGACCGACAGCGCGACGGCGCCCGGCATCCGCCGCAGCCGGACCACCACCTCCCCGCCGTCGCCGGCGTACTTCACGGCGTTGTCCACCAGATTCAGCAGCACCAGCGTCATCGCGTTCTCGTCCATGCGCACGAGCGGCAAGTTGGGCTCGATCTCCGTCGTGAGGCGCAATTTATCCTTTTCGATCCGGTGACGGAAAACGTCCAGCGCCCTTTCGACGACGTCTTCCAGCCGCCCCTCGGCGAAGCTGTAGCTGGCCTTGCCGCGTTCGAGGCGCGCGAAGTCCAGCACGTTGTCGATGAGGTGGGCCAGCCGCTCGGACTCGCGCGTGATGATCCCGCCGTACTCGCGGGTCATCGCCTCCCCCTTGTGCTTGCCGGTCATCAGCAGCTCGCCGAACATGCGGATCAGCGACAGCGGCGTCTTCAGCTCGTGCGAGACGTTGGCGATGAAGTCGCTCTTCATCTGCGACGCCCGGCGCTCGGCGCGCACGGACAGCCAGACGACCCCCAGGCCCAGCGCGATGATCACCGTCGAGACGGGCACCAGCAGCACGCCCAGCAAGCGCTCGGTCTCCGCCTGCGCGCGCAGCTCGGCCACGTTGCGCGGGGTGATCTGGATGCGCCAGGCGTAGAGCGTCTTGCCGAAGGCCGCCTCGTACTGAAAGGGCGTCGGCGGCTGCGGCTCCCCGTAGATGGGACGCGCCACCTCGTCGAGGATGACGACGCGCCGCTTGCCGGTGACGACGTCCATCTCGTCGGGGATCCAGGCGCGGGCGATGCGGCCCAGATCCAGCTTGGCGGCCACGTAGTACGCCCGCCCGCCCGCCGTCTTCTTCGCGGCGTAGGCGATCAGCACGGACTTGCCCTCGAACAGCTGGTGCAGGTGACGGAAGTTGCCGGTGTGGTCGGGGGTCCAGGGCTGCAGCGACTTCCAGTCCAGACCGCGCACGTAGCTTTGCCAGCGTTCCAGCTCGCGCCGCCGCTTGGTGGGGTCCGGTGGCGGATACAGCGACCGGATGTGCAGCCCCTCGTCCATCAGCGCCACCGATTCGACCGCGGCCGGCAGGTCCAGCTGATCGGGCGGCTCGGCGGTGGGCTCGTCCCACTCGACGCTGTCGAAGAGCTCGCCGTCCGTCTTGTCGATCCGATCCTGCACCTGCTCGATCAGCAGGTTGGCGAGCTGCTGGTTCCCCTCCATCAGCGAGGCCTTGCTGCGCTCGGAGGCGGCCACGGCGTAGCGGTACCCGTAATAGGCCAGCGCGATGGCCGCCCCGATGATCGCCGGAAAGACGATCGCCAGGATGACCGGGGCCACCGACACCTGGTTGGGGGAAGCCGTGCTCCGCCGGGCCCGCTTGCGTTGGCGATCGGATGGTCCGTCTTGCCGGGACATCGGGAATGGCTAAGGATTGCACAAACGGCGGCGCGGCGGAAAACCCCCGTGCCGGCGCGGTCCCCACGCTTGGCCCACATCGAACGCCACTTCTTCGTCTGCGAAAACACCCGCCCCGCCGGCGGCAAGCCGTCGTGCGGCGCGCGCGGCTCCGCCGCCATCACGACCGCCCTTCAAGAGGGCCTGGGTCGCCACCCCGAGCTGTGGGGCCGCATCGCCGTGACCTCGACCGCCTGCCTCGGCCCCTGCTTCGAGGGCCCGACGATCGTCGTCTACCCCGAAGCCGTCTGGTACGTCGGCGTCACCCTGGCCGACGTCCCCGAGATCGTCGAGAGCCACATGCTCAACGGCCTCCCCGTCACCCGCCTCCTCCGCCCCGCCGACTAACCCCCGTCCTCGTCCTCGCCCCTATAACTTCGCCGGCTCCTCGTCCTCCACCCGGTGCGCCCGCTTCGGCCGCGGCTTCGCCTTGTGCTCCAGCGTGAGCTGCACCGTCTGGTCATCGTCCAGCGTGATCTCGCGGCCTCCCGGGTTGAACCCGTCCTTCTCGACGCGCAGGTTCAGCGCCCCGCCCTTCGGCCGGGTCAGCACCAGCGGGGTCACGCCCAGCACCCCGCCGCTGGCCGCGTTGACGACGCTGGCGCCGGGCGGCTCGGACTCGACGCGCAACGTGACCGTCTCACTGGCCGGCTTGGCGACCGGCTTCGCGACCGGCTCGGTGGGCGCCACCGGCACCGGCGGATCCTTCTTCACGACGGGAACGACCCCGGTCGTCGTGGGCTGCGTCTCTTTCAGGAGCTGCGCCTCGCGCTGCAGCGCGACCTTCTCGCCGTCCCGGAAAAGAAAAACCCCCGCCACCGCGGCAGCCGCCGCGACGCCGACGACCACCGCGATCGACCGCGTCGCGCGCCCCTGGCGCGGGCGGCTGTGGTCGATGCGCTCGCCAACCCCCGTCGAGAACGTCGTGTCGCCGAGCTTCGGGTTGCTCAGCGGCGCGGGCGGCGGCGTGCGGCCCGCCAGATCCGGCGACGAGGTGTGCGAGCCGCGCACGACGAACTGGGTTCCGCCCGCCGCCTTCAGCGCGCCCTGCAGCTCGGCCATGTCCCCGAACCGCTGCTCGGCGTTCTTCTCCAGCATGCGCAGCACGATCGCGTCCAGCGCCGGCGGAATCGCCGGGTTGCGGCTGGAGGGGACCGGCGGCGCCACGTTGAGGTGCATGTTGACCAGCTCGCCGAACCCCTCGGACACGAACGGCGGCTGCCCCACCAGCATCTCGAACAGGATCACGCCCAGCGAGTAGATGTCGCTGCGGTGGTCGACCGTGCGCGTGCCGCGGCACTGCTCCGGGGACATGTAGATCGGCGTCCCCATCAGCGTCCCCGTGCGCGTCTTCACCGAATCGCCGGCGCTCCCTTGCTGCAGCTTGGCGATCCCGAAGTCCAGCACCTTGATGCGCTCGCGATCGGGCTCGTGCGGATCGGGGACGATGTAGAGGTTGTCCGGCTTGAGGTCGCGGTGGACGATCCCCTTCTTGTGCGCCGCGCCCAGCGCCGACGCCGTCTGGTACGCGAACTCGACGGCGGTCGGGATCGGCAGCGGGCCGACGCGACGAATACGGGCGCCCAGGCTCTCGCCTTCCAGCAGCTCCATCACCAGGAACGGCGTGCCGTCGGCCGTGGTCCCGGAGTCCAGGATCTCGATGATGTTCGGGTGGCGGATGGCGTTGGCGGCGCGCGCCTCGTTCAGAAAGCGCCCCAGCAGGTTCTCGTCGCGGATGTAGTTGCGGTGCAGCACCTTGACCGCGACGCGCCGGCCGATGGCCGGGTGCTCGGCCAGGTACACGGCGCCCATGCCCCCCTCGCCGAGCAGCGAGATCGCCCGGTAGTTCCCGAATTGCTGGCCAATCATGGAACCTTCGGTCATCGGGCCCCCCGATGGTACTCGACCGCCGCGGACCGGCGCAGCAAGATTTCGGCTCGGCCGGGCCGCACCAGGTCCGGCAGCCGCCCCACGCGTTCAAAGCCCAATCTCCGGTAGAAACGCAGCGCCGACCGGTTGTTCCCGTCCGCCGAAACGTACAGCCAGCGCCGCTTGCGCGCGACGCGCGCCGCGAGGTGCTCGACCAGCGCGGTCCCCACGCCCTGGCCGGCGGCCTCGGCGCGGACCGCGAGCAGCGCGATGAACCCGCCCAGCAGGACCCCGTCGTCCAGCACGGCCACCGCCAGCGGCGCCGCGCGCCCCGCGCGCGCGACCAGGACGCCGCGCGCGCGCGCCTTGCGGCCCAGGTAGCGGGCCAGCCCGGCGGCCGTGTAGCCGAGCCCGCGCCAGGGCTCGAGGGCGGCGATCCAGGGCGCCTGCGCGCGCGCCAGCGCCGGGGCAGCCAGGGAGATGCGCGCGCCCACGATCTACGGCCCGAACGGGCCCGGCGGCTCGGAGACGGCCTGCGTGCCGACGGGCGCCGCGAGGCCGGTCTCGTTCCGCAGGAGCTCGGACAGCGAGACGAACCTGAAGCCGCGCTGCCGCAGGCCCGCCAGCACCTCGGGCAGCGCCTCGTGCGTCTTCCAGCCGCGCCCATTGATGTGGAACACGATGATCGAACCGGCCTTGGCCTGCCCCAGCACCGCGCGGACGATGGCGGCCGTGGTCGCGTGGGTTCCCGGATCGCCGGAGACGACGTCCCAGGTGACGGTCGGCAGCTGCCGCTCGCGGACCCGCTCGACCAGCTTGCGGTTCCAGTCCCCGAACGGCGGCCGGAAGGCCACCGCGTGGCGGCCGTAGCGTGACAGCGCCGCCTCGGTCGCGTCGATCTCCTCCTCGACGCGGGCGGCGGACAGCGTGGTCATGTGCGGGTGGTCGTAGGAATGGTCGCCGAACTCGATCAGCGGGTCGCCGGTCAGATCGGCCATCGCCTCGGGGTGGGTCTCGACCCACAGGCCCGACACGAAGATCGTCGCCGGCACCTGCTCGCGCTTCAGGATCTCGAAGACGTCGCGATCGAAGCCGTACCAGCCCTTCTTGGTCGCGCAGGCGTCGAAGGTGAGGACGACCTCGGGCTGCTGGGTCTCAACGCGGCGAATGGGGCGCGTCGCGGCCGCCGGCGTCAGCCCCGACGATGCCGGCGCCACGGACATGGGCGGCGCGGAGATCGGCGGCGCGCCGGACATCCCCGGCGCGGAGAGCGGCGGAGGGGCGGACGTCGCTGGCGCGGTCGTCGCCGGCCCGGGCGGCGCGGCCACGGCGGCGCCCAGCGCCAGCCAGTACGGCAGCGTGGCGGCCCCCGTCACGACGTGAGCTCCAGCAGCATGACGATCGCGTCCTCTTGGTCCTCTGCGTAGTAGTTCGGTCGTACACCGACGGGCCTGAAGGCAAAACGGCGATAAAGGCGTATGGCGGCGGCGTTCGAGCGCCGGACCTCCAGCGTCACGACGCGGCAGGTGTGACGCCGCGCGAAGTCGACGATGTGGGCCAGCAGTCGCGAGGCGTGCCCGGCCCGACGGGCCAGCGGGTGCGTCGCCAGGTTCAGGAGGTGGATCTCGTCGGCGACCAGCCAGTAGTTGGCGAAGGCCATGACCGCGCGGGTGGACAGGTCGCGCACGATGTCGACGTGGGCCCAGTCTCGCACCAGCTCCTCCAGAAAGACCTGGGCGGCGCAGGGCGCCCGGAACGAGACCCGCTCGATCTCCATCACCGCGTCAAGGTCGGCCGCGCGCATGGGCTCGACCAGGAACGGCTGCGGGGCCTTGCTGACGGCCATCAGGCGCCCTCGCCCGCTCCACCTGCCGGCGGCGCGAGGGCGGCCGACGCTTCGAAGATGGCGCTCCACAGCTCGGGGATGCCCTCGCCCGTGTCGCCGGACGTCAGGATCGGCGCGCGGCCCCGGAACAGCGCGCGCCCGCGGTTGCGCAGCAGGCCCCGCTCGCTGGCCGAGAGCTTGTCCACCTTGGTGACGACCACCTGCGCGGGGACCTTCTCGGTCCCGAGCCATTCGTAAAGCTGCCGCTCCTCGTCCTCGAGCCCGCGGCGCGCGTCGACCAGCATCACGAACAGCGCGAGCGACCGGCGGCGGCGCGTATACCCCTCGATGAGCGGTCCCCAGCTCTCGCGCTCGCCCTTCGAGATCTTCGCGTAGCCGTAGCCGGGGAGATCGACCAGCCGCAGCTCCTCCAGAGGCGCGCGACCGAGGCGCAGATCGAACATCACCAGCCCGCGCGTGCGCCCGGGCGTCTTCGAGGTGCGCGCCAGCCCGCGGCGCGCCGCCAGCCGATTCAGCAACGTCGACTTGCCCACGTTCGATCGCCCGGCGATCGCGATCTCGGGCGGCCCCTCGGGGGGCAGCGCGCCCAGGTCGCGGGCCTCGGCGAAGAAGGTCGCCTCCCGGACGTCGGGGACATTGCGGGCATCGCTGGGCACGGCCTGTTAGCGTACCATTGCCTGCAAATGCGGCATGGTTTCCGGGTCCTGGGCCTCACGGGCGGCATCGGGACGGGCAAATCGACCGTGGCCCGCATGTTCGCCGCGCGGGGGGTTCCGGTGGTCGATGCCGACGCGCTGGCCCGCGAGGTCGTGGCCCCCGGCACCGTGGGAAACGCCGAGATCGCGGCGGTTTGGCCCCAGGTCATCGCCCCCGACGGCGCCGTCGACCGCAAGCGGCTGGGCGCCATCGTCTTCGCGGATCCGGCCGCCCGGGCGCGCCTGGAGTCCATCACCCACCCGCTGATCCAGGAGGCCAGCGCCTCGCGGCTGGCGGACCTGGCGGCGGAGGGGCACCCGCTGGCGCTTTACGAGGCGGCCCTGCTGGTCGAGAGCGGCCGCTGGCGCGACTTCGACGGGTTGATCGTCGTCACGGCATCACCGGAAAACCAGGTGGCGCGCGCCGTGGCGCGAGGGGGGCTCACGCCGGAGGAGGCGGCGGCGCGAATCGCCGCGCAGGCGCCGGCGGCGGAGAAGCTCCGGCTCGCCACGTACGTCATCGACAACGACGGGTCGCGGGAAGAGACGGAGGCGCAGGTGCGGGGGGTGATCGAGAAGCTGCGGTGAGGAGGCTCAGCCGTCCATCACCGGGACGGGGAATCCACGGCCCGGCTTCGCGAACAGATATCCCTGGCAAAGATCCCCGCCCAGCGTGATCAGCGCGTCGCGCTCCTGAGGGGTCTCGATGCCTTCGGCGACCAGCTGGATGCCCAGCTCGGTGCAGAGTGTGATGATCGACCGGACCAGCTTCTGCTTCACGGGGGACCGATCGATGCCGCGCACCAGCGACATGTCGACCTTCACCACCTCGGGTTCCAGCTGCGCGAAGCTGGTCAAGCCCGCGTAACCGGCGCCGAGGTCGTCGATGGCGATCCGGTATCCCAGGGTTCGCAGCCGGGTCACGCGCGACTGCAGCTCGTGAATGCGGTCCAGCGCGGCGCGCTCGGTGATCTCCAGGACGATGTGCTTGGCGAACGGCGTGAGCGCGCCGTCGTCCGCGTACAGCTCCTCGTCTTCCAGATCGGCGGGGTGCAGGTTGACGAACAGCAGCGCCGGCGGCGGCGTCTCGCGCAGCTGGCGCGCGACGTGCTGGCGGATGATGCGTCCCAGCTCGGCGGCCTTGCCCAGCCGCTCGGCGGCGTCGAAGAAGTCCAGCGGGCTGCGCAGCGTCGGTTCGTCGGTGCGCAGCAGCGTCTCGTAGGCGAACGTCCGGCGCCCCGACCACGAGACGATCGGCTGGGCGGCGACCCACAGCTTCTCGACCGCCGACGAAAAGCGCGCCTCCAGCCCGGCGCGGTCGCCGATGGGCTTGCCTTCCAGGTCGTGGACCTGCATCGCCTCGCGCCGCACGCGCGCCAGGTTGTGGACGCGCACCGCGCGCGCCACGGACTCCAGCATCGCCTCGGGCGAGATGGGCTTCACGAGGTACCGGAAAGCGCCGTACTCGATGGCGGTCACCGCGCTCTCCAGCGCGGGGCTCCCGGTCATGAAGATCATCGGGACGTCCAGGTCGCTCTCGCGGATCGTGCGAAGCAACCCCAGCCCGTCCATGTCGGGCATGGCGATGTCGCTGACGATGACGTCGTAGCTGTGCGCCTTCGCCATCGCGGCCGCCTCACGGCCGTCGTGGGCAACATTGACCTTGTATCCAGCGGCCGACAGGGCGCGCGCATAACCGCGCGCCGTGACAGGTTCGTCGTCGACCACCAGCACTTCGGCCGCGCCAGCTTGCGCACGTGCCGCGTCTCCATGACCGGTC
>CAZJMY010000325.1:0-9685 GCA_964546845.1 uncultured Myxococcales bacterium
CTTCGACGTCGGGCGGGACAAGGATCTGGCTGCCGTCGACGTGCAGAACCGGGTCAGCACCGCGCTGCCGCGGCTGCCCGCCGAGGTGAAGAACACCGGCGTCACCGTCATCAAGACCAGCCCGGCCATCGTGATCGCGGCCGGCTTCTACTCGGACGACAACTCGCTCAGCAACCTGTTCATCAGCAACTACCTGGACCTGTACGTGCGCGAGGAGCTGCAGCGCATCCCCGGCGCCGCGGACGTGCGCATCTTCGGCGAACGGAAGTACGCGATGCGGCTGTGGCTGGATCCGGTCCGGCTGGCGGCGCGCGGGTTGACGGCCGAGGACGTGGTGACCGCGCTGCGCGAGCAGAACGCCATCATCGCGGCCGGGCAGGTCGGCCGCCCGCCCGCGCCCGCCGGGCAGACCTTCCAGATCAGCGTGACCGCCGCCGGGCGGCTCAGCGACCCGCGCGAGTTCGAGCAGCTGGTGCTGAAGCGGACCTCCGGTGGCGGGCTGGTCCTGCTGCGCGACGTGGGTCGCGCCGAGCTGGGCGCCGAGGACTATTCGCTGGACCTGCGCTTCGACGGGCGCGCCGCCGTCGGCATCGGCGTCTTCCAGCAGCCGGACGCCAACGCCCTGCAGCTGGAGGCCGCGGTGAAGGCGACGCTGGCGCGGGTCGCGCGCACGTTCCCGCCCTCGCTGAAGTACGAGATCGCGTTCGACCCGACGACCGCCGTGCGCGAGTCGATCACCGACGTCCTGAAGACGCTGGTCGAGGCCATCCTGCTGGTCATCGCGGTCATCTTCCTGTTCCTGCAGGACTGGCGGGCCACGGTCATCCCGGCCGTCACGATCCCCGTCTCGCTGGTGGGGACGTTCGTGTTCGTCAAGGCGTTCGGCTTCTCGATCAACACGCTGACGCTGTTCGGGATCGTGCTGGCCACCGGGCTGGTGGTCGACGACGCGATCGTCGTCGTCGAGAACATCTCGCGTAACCTGGGCGAGACCAACGTCGACGACGCCCACGGCGCCGCGCGCCGCGCGATGGCCGAGGTGGCGGGCGCCGTCGTCGCGACGTCGCTGGTGCTGATCGCCGTGTTCGTGCCGGTGGCGTTCCTGTCGGGGACGACCGGTCGCCTCTACCGGCAGTTCTCGCTGACGATCGCCTTCTCGGTCGCCATCTCCGCGTTCAACGCGCTGACGCTGTCGCCCGCGCTGGCCGCGCTGCTGATGCGCCCCGAGCAGCCGCATCGATTCGCGCTGTTCCGCTGGTTCAACCGCGGGTTCGAGGGGCTGCGCGCCCGCTACACGCGCGCGCTGGCTTGGCAGGTGCACCACCTGCGCTGGGCGGCGGTCGCGTTCGTGGCCGGCCTGGGGCTGACGCTGCTGGTGTTCCGCTCCGTCCCGAGCGCCTTCGTTCCCGACGAGGACCAGAACTACTTCATCGTGCAGCTGATCGGTCCGCAGGGCGCGTCGCTGGACTACATGACGGGCGTCGCGCGCCAGGTCGAGGCGCGCCTCAAGAGCCGCCCCGAGGTGAGCCACGTCTTCTCCGTGCTGGGGTTCAACTTCGCCGGCAACGGCGCCAACCGGGCCGTGGCCTTCGTGAGTCTCGCGCCGGTCTCGGAGCGTTCGGGCGCCGCGCACTCGGCCCAGGCGGTGATCGGCGACATGCAGCGCAAGCTGGGCGCGATCTCGGGCGCCCTCGTCATCCCGTTCCTGCCGCCGCCCATCCAGGGGCAGGGGTCGACGGGCGGCTTCACGTTCGAGCTCCTCGATCGCAGCGGTGGGACGGGGTTCGACACCCTCGAGCAGTCGCGCGAACAGCTGACGGGCGAGGTCATGAAGACCGGGCGCGTCGGGGGCCTCTTCTCGACGTTCAGCGTCGACGACCCGCAGCTCTCGCTGACGATCGACCGCGAGAAGGCCAAGAGCATCGGGGTCTCGATCGACCAGATCGGCAGCACGCTGGGGATCTACCTGGGCTCGCAGTACGTCAACGACTTCGACTTCGGGCCGCGCGCCTACCGCGTGTACGCGCAGGCCGGGGCGGCCTACCGCGATCAGCCGCGCGACATCGGCGAGCTGTACGTGCGGTCGCAGACGGGCGCGCTGGTCTCGCTGGACAATCTGGTGCGCGTCAAGACGGCGGCCGGCCCGCCCGTCATCAGCCACTACAACCTGTTCCGGTCGATCGAGCTCAACGGCACCCCGACCCCCGGCACGTCCAGCGGCCAGGCGATCGCGGCGATGGAGGCGGCCGCCCGCAAGGTTCTGCCGGCCGACTTCGGGTTCGAGTGGTCCGGCATCTCGTGGGAGGAGGTCCACGCCGGCAACCAGGGGCTGATCATCTTCGCGATGGGCCTGACGTTCGTGTTCCTGGTGCTGTCCGCCCAGTACGAGAGCTTCGCGCTGCCGTTCATCGTGATCCTGGCGGTGCCGCTGGCGCTGCTGGGCGCGCTGGCCGCCCAGCGGCTGCGCGGGCTCAACAACGACGTGTTCTGCCAGATCGGGCTGCTGATGTTGATCGGCCTCGCCAGCAAGAACGCGATCCTGATCGTCGAGTTCGCCGAACAGCTGCGCAACAAGGGCGCCGACGCGGTGGACGCCGTTCAGCAGGCCACGATGTTGCGGCTGCGGCCCATCTTGATGACGTCGCTGGCGTTCCTGCTGGGCGTGCTGCCGCTGGTGTTCGCGTCCGGGTCCGGCGCGAACGGCCGGCGGTCGATGGGGACGGCGCTGTTCGGCGGCCTCTTGCTGTCGACGGTGCTCAACCTGTTCTTCACGCCCGCGCTGTACCTGATGATGGAGCGCGCCCGCGAGCGCGTGAGCGCGCGACGCGGGAAGAAGGTGGCCCGCCCGCTCGGCGCCTGAGCGCCGTCAGCTCGCCGTGGCGCGTTCCGCGTCGGAGCCGTGTCGCGGCCGCGGCGTCGGCTCGGCGTCCAGCAGCTGGCGCTGGCCCAGCAGCGCCCGATCGAGCTGCAGGATCTCGCGGTACAGCGCCTGCCAGTCCTCCCACTGAACCTGCAACGTGCGCAGCTCGCGCGTGATCTGCTCCAGGTCCTCGGCGAGCGGACCGTCCGGCCGGTCCGCGTCGCGCGCGCCGGCGTCGGCCTCGACCCGCTTCCACAGCGCGCGAAGGCGCTGCTCCAGCTCCTGCGCCTTGGGGTCGGTGGTCTGCAGCCCGGCGGTGCGCACGACGGACTCGGCGATCAGGCCGTGGGCCCAGGTCAGGCGATCGGGGCGCCCGCTCAGCACGAGGCCGGTCGGATACAGCGAGATCGCCAGGTCCGGCGTCACGAAGTGCTCGAGGCGCTTCGGCACGTGCGAGCGCACGTCGCTGCCGCCCAGGCGGCTCAGCAGCCGGATGGGCGCCGACACCCACCAGTCCGGCGCGGCCGCGCGAAAGCTGAAGCCGTGGCGGTTCAGCACGTCGCGAATCTTGGTCGCGACGTCGTGATACGCCGATGCCGTCATGATCAGCGGGATCTCGGCGCTGTGCCGCCGCCGCACGCGCGCCACGATCTTCACGATCGGAACGGTCACGAAGATGATGCCGAACGCCAGAGCCAGCCCCAGCGTAATCGGAAAGCCGCGCCACACCCGCAGCCAGCGCCAGGCCCGCGTTCGGTGGGGGGTGTCGGCCGGCGCGTTCTGTCCCACGGCCACGCCCACCCCCAGCGGGATCGCGAACGCCAGGCCGACCCACACCAGCCGCACGATCCAGTCGGGAACGGACGGCGGCAGCGGGACCAGCGCGATGGCCTGCACGGCGATCTTGGGGGCGATCACGCCGAAGGCCAGCAGCGGCCAGGCCACCGCCGCGGCGATGATCACCGAGAACAGCGTCTGCTGGCCCTTGGTCGTCTCGCCGAAGAGCGCGCCTACGGCCCAGCCGCGCCAGAAACGCCGGAGGATCGCCACGGATCGAAGCTAGCCCTGGTTGCTGGAATGCACAGCCAACGTAGGTCGATGGCGGTTCGGTTCAAGCAGTGCCGCACGGCTCGGCCGCTCAGGGCAGCACGATGTCGGCCACCAGCGGCAGGTGATCGGACGCGACGCGGGAGGTCGGCGTGACGTGGGCGCGCACGGTCGCCGCGGCCGCGCGCGGGCTGACCCACAGCCGATCCAGCGCGAACACGGGCCAGGGCGTCGGGAAGGTGCGCACCGCCGCCGCGCGGCCCAGCCGCGCGTTCAGCCAGCGCAGCGGCCGCCCGACCGCGAACCACTCGTTGATGTCGCCGCACAGCACGGTCGTGCCCCCGTCGTGGCCCGCCAGCACGTCCAGAAGCCGCTGCACCTGGATGCGCCGCTCGCCCGGCAGCAGCCCCAGGTGGGTGACGATCACCCGCACGGCCGTGCCGTCGACGTCGACGTCGGCGTCGATGGCCGCGCGCGGCTCGCGCCGGTACACGGTCAGCTCGACGCGGCGCACGTCCAGCACCGGGCGCCGGCTGAGCAGCGCGTTGCCGTAGTGGCCGTCGTGGCGGACGATGGTCGGACCGGCGACGGCGTGCAGCCCCAGCGCGCTGGCCAGGTACTGCATCTGCATGGAGTCGGTGGCGGCGCCCGGACGCGCGTCGACCTCTTGCAGGCCGATCACGTCGGCGTCGATCTCGCGCAGCACGGCGGCGACCCGGGCCGGATCGCGGCGCCGATCGGTGCCCACGCACTGGTGGATGTTGTAGGAGGCGACGCGCAGTCGGCTTGGAGGGCGGCTCATCACACGTGTCGGGCGAGGCGGCGTCGGATCCACGACAGCACCGCGACCAGGCCCAGGGCCACGGCCGCCAGCATGACCAGGTTGGCCCCGCGCGGGTGCCGCAGCGTCGACCCCAGGCGGTCCGCGAACAGCGTCAGCGCCAGGATCCCGGGCAGCACCCCGATCGCGTTGCCCAGCATGTAGTCGCCGAACCCGATCCCGAACGCGCCCGCCGCCATGTTGATCAGCGAGAAGTTGCCGACCGGCAGCAGCCGCGCGGCGACGACGGCCAGCACGCCCCGCTGGCGGAGCTGCTTCTCGAAGCGCGTGAGCCGCGGTCCGCGCAACCAGTCCGCCCGCACGCGGCCGACGAGGCGCCCGATCCAGTAGGTGACCGCCGCCGAGGCCAGCGTGCCGGTCAGGCAATACGCGATCGCCGGCAGCGGCCGGAACACCAGCGCCGTGGCGCCCAGGAGCACGGTGATCGGAAAGAAGATGAGCCCGCCTACCAGGTAGCCGCCCAGCACCCAGGCGGGCGTCGCGGGCTGCGCGGCAATGCGGCGCAAGAGGGCCGTGATCCGGTCGACGTGCAGCAGGCCGCGCAGGGGCGTGAACCGCCAGACGGCGGCCACCACCAGCAGCGCCACGACCAGCGCCACCCACCCGCGCAGCGACCGGTGCACCGGCGTGCGCAGCCCGGTGGGGACGAAGGTGTCCACCAGCAGATCGGCGGCGGGACGCTCGGGGTCGCAGACCAGGCCGTCGAGAAACGCCAGATGAATGGACGGAGCGGCGGGGGCGCCGGCCACCGCCGCGTCCGGGTCGGCGGGGACGGGCAGCGTCTCCAGCGTCCGCGGCCCGCCGCGCAACGACTCGACGGCCGCGATCAGCGAGCCGCAGCTGGCCAGCGCGCCCGCGAAGACCTGCGGGTCGACGCCCAGGTGCTCGGACACCAGCCGATCGCGAAAGCGTTCCACGACCGGCCCCAGCCGCGGGTCCAGCGCCGCGTCCAGCACCAGGTCGCATTCGCTGTCGAGCCCCATCGACCGGTTGCTGAGGTTGGCCGATCCGACGCGCGCCACGACGCCGTCCAGGATCATGACCTTCGAGTGGACGTTCATGCACCCGGCGTCCAGCTGGGGCACGGTCGGGTAGTAGAGCCGCAGCCGGCCGTGGCGATCGCTCTCGGCCAGGCGGCGCAGCAGGCGCGCGCGCAGGATCCCCATCGAGCTCTGTTCCAGCCAGCCGTGCTCCTCGCGCGGCAGCACGATCACGATCTCCGGGCCGCTCGCGCGCTGCAGGCTGTGGGACAGCGCCGAACCGACGGCCGCCGACGTCAGGTACTGGTTCTCGACGTAGATCCAGCGCCGGGCGGCGGCGATCATGTCGCGCGTCAGGTCCACCACCTCCGTGACGGCCGGGATGGTGTCCCGCTCGGGCAGCGTGCGCGCGATGCCGATCGGCGCGTCCGTGACGTCGGGCGTGACGCCCGCGGGCCACAGCTCGGCAGACGCTCCTCCGCGGGGCGCCTCCGCGATGGCTTCCCCGGTCGCCGCCTCCCAGCGCGCGCGGGCGATGGCGCCCAGGGCCGCCGCGGCCGGGCCCTCGACCACCATCTGCACGTCGTGAACGGGCGGGTACGGCTGCCCGGCCGGGTCGACGCGATCGGGCTCGTGGGCGCGGTGGGCCGAGAGATCCCAGCGCCGGATCGTGAGGTCCAGCCCGCCGGTGAAGGCGACCTGGTCGTCGACCACCACGATCTTCTGGTGGTGCGACGCGCCCAGCGGGTGGGCGCCGTCCAGCCGGAACGACAGGCGCGGGTGCGCCGCGTGGGCGAAGCGCAGCGTGGGCAGCGGCTCGCGCTCCAGCGTGTAGATGACCGAGAAGTCCCAGGCCAGCGCGTAGACGCGCAGGTCCGGCTGCCCTTCGAGCACGTGGTTCAGGAACGGCAGCAGGGTCCAGACGGGGTCCTCGCCGGGGCGCGACAGCCGCGTCCGCGTGTCGATGTCCCAGCCCAGGATCATCACGGTGTGGCGGGCGCCCGCCACGGCTTGCCGGAAAGCGGAAAAATAAGCATCGGCGTCGACCAGGAAGGCGGCGCGCGAGGCGCGCGCGATTCGCCAGCAATTCTTGGTCTCGACCAGCACGGCTGAGAATCTAAGTCCGAGTGCGGTAAAACGAGGGGGCTGCATGCCCGCCCCCGCCGATCCCGCGCTGGACGCCCTGATCGCCGTCATCCGGAAGCGCTGCAAACCCGCCCTCTGGTCCCAGGGGGTCACCATGGCGCGCGGCGGCGGCGTCGCCGTCGAATCGTCGTCGCCGGACGAGATCGTGCTGCGCGTCCGGGCGCCGGGAAAGATCGTGCCCGCGACCGCGGTGCTGTATCCGACCGGGAACGAATGGGAGTGTGACTGCCCGTCGCGCATGAGCCCCTGCGAGCACGTCGCCGCGGCGGCCATCTCGCTGTCCGCCGGCGAGCGTCCGGCCGACGCCGGGCAGCCGGAGGCAGCCGCCACGGGTGCCCCGGTGGCCGTGCCCGTGGCCCCGGCCGCCGCCCTGGGCGCGCGCGTGATCTACCGGTTCGAGCGCCTGCCGGACGGGCTGCGGCTGTCGCGCTTCTTGCGGGCGGCCGGCGGCGAGGAGACGGCGCTGGCGGGGACGCTGGCCGCGCTGGTCGCCGACCCCGCCAAGGCCTCCCGGCTGCAGCTGGAGGAGGCGGACCTGCGCGCCGACCGGCTGCTGGAGCGCGCGACCAACGCGCGCGTCGCGGTGGCGCCCACCAAGCTGGACGCGCTGCTCCAGGTCCTGGCGGGGACCGCGGACCGCGTCTTTTTGGACGGCGTCGCGGTGGCCGTCTCCGACGAAGAGCTGCGCCCGCAGGCGACCCTGGTCGACGCGCGCGCCGGCCGCGACGCCGAGGTGCGGTTGACGATCGCGCCCGACCCGCGGCTGCGCGCCGTCGTCGCGCCCGGCGTCGCGCTGTGCGAGGACGAGGGGCGCGCGACGCTGAACCGCCTGACCGAGACCGAGCTGACCGGCGTCTGGCTGCAGAACCTGCCCGTCAAGCGCGCCTTCCGATCCGCGGAGCTGGGCGAGCTCTTGACCGTGGTGCTGCCCGATCTCGCGCGCCGCACGAATCTGGACGTGCGCAGCGGGCGCCTGCCACCGGTCGCGCGCGATCTGAAGCCCCGCGTGGTGCTGCAGATGGACCACCTGGACGGCGCGCAGCTGACGGTGCTGCCGACGCTGGTCTACGGCGCGCCGCCCGCCGCGCGCGTCGACAACGGGAAGCTGGTCTACCTGCGCGGTCCGGTCCCCGTGCGCGACACCGCGGCCGAGCAGCGCGCGATCGAGAAGCTGCGCCAGGACCTGGACCTCTTGCCCGGACGGCGGACGACGTTCGGCGCGGCGGACGCGCCCCGCTTCGTCGAGAAGCTCAAACGCTGGCGCGGCGATCTGTCGGGCGCCGCGGCCGGGATCGTCAAGCCGTCGGCGACGCTGGCGCCGCGGCTGCAGGTCACCACCGCCGGCGATCCGGCCGCCGGCACCGACGCCGTGCGGTTCGAGCTCACCTTCGAGGTGCAGCGCCCCGGCGGCGCCTCCGGGCCCGAGGCCGGCACGGTGGACGCGGGGGCCGTCGTGCGCGCCTGGCAGGAGGGGCTGGGCATCGTTCCGCTCCTCGACGGCGGCTGGGCGGCCCTGCCCCACGACTGGCTGCGCCGCCACGGCCAGCGCATCGCCGATCTGCTGGCGGCGCGCGAGGACGACGGCCGGCTGGCGCGCCACGCGTTGCCCGCGCTGGCGGAGCTGTGCACGGAGCTGGAACACCCGGCGCCCCCGGGCCTCGATCGCCTGGCGCCGCTGGTCCAGGGCTTCGAGCGCCTGCCCGAGGTGGCGCTGCCGGGCGATGTGCGCGCCGACCTGCGCGCCTACCAGCGCGAAGGCGTTCGCTGGCTGGCGTTCCTCAAGTCGGCTGGCCTGGGCGGCATCCTGGCCGACGACATGGGCCTGGGCAAGACGCTGCAGGCGATGTGCGTCTTCGACCAGGGCGGCCAGACGCTGGTCGTCTGTCCCACCAGCGTCATCCACAACTGGGCCGCCGAGCTGGCGCGGTTCCGGCCGGGGCTGAAGGTCTGCCTGTACCACGGCGCCGCGCGCAAGCTGGATCCGGCGGCCGACGTGACGGTGACCAGCTACGCGCTGCTCCGCCTGGACGCCGCGAAGCTGGCCGGCCCGCCCGCCGGGTGGCGCACGGTGGTGCTGGACGAGGCGCAGGCGATCAAGAACCCCGACAGCCAGACGGCGCGGGCCGCCTACGCCGTGCGCGCGTCGTTCCGGCTGGCGCTGACGGGCACGCCCGTCGAGAACCGGCTGGAGGAGCTCTGGAGTCTGGTCCACTTCACGAACCGCGGGCTCCTCGGCGGGCGCGGCGAGTTCGCCGATCGGTTCGCGCGGCCGATCGCGGAAGGGCGCCGCGACGTGGCCGCGGATCTGCGGCGGCGCCTCAAGCCGTTCATCCTGCGCCGCCTGAAACAGGACGTCGCGCCCGAGCTGCCGCCGCGCACCGACGCCGTGCTGCGCGTCGAGCTGGGCGACGCCGAGCGCGCCGTCTACGACGCGGTCCGGGCGGCGACCCGCAGCGACGTGCTGGCGCTGCTGGCCGACGGCAAGGGCGTCATGCAGGCGCTGGAGGCGTTGCTGCGCCTGCGCCAGGCGGCCTGCCACCCCGCGCTGGTCCCGGGGCAGAAGGCGGCCACCTCCTCGAAGGTCGAGACGCTGGTCGCGGCGCTGGAGACGGCGGTCGCCGAGAACCACAAGGCGCTGGTCTTCTCGCAGTGGACCAGCCTGCTGGACCTGATCGAGCCGGCGCTGGCCCGCGCCGAGCTGCCGTTCACGCGGCTCGACGGCGCGACGCGGGACCGCGGCGCGGTCGTCGAACGCTTCCAGGCCGACGACGGCCCGCCCGTGATGCTGGTGTCGTTGAAGGCCGGCGGCAG
>CAZJMY010000326.1:0-2533 GCA_964546845.1 uncultured Myxococcales bacterium
ACGCGCGCCGAGGAGCTGGCCGACGCGCAGGGCTTCTCGGGCGGCGCCCCCACGGCGACGCTGGGCGACGTCATGCGCGACAAGCTGGCCGCGCTGGCGGCGCAGGTCCCGGCGACCAACAACAAGAAGAACAAGAAGGCCCCGGCCGCCGAGCCCGAGTCGGACGACGACACGCCGTCGTCGAACTGACCCGTCGAACAGCCAGGGCCTGAAGAACGAACGGGAGCGAGATCGTGACCCCGGCGACGCGTACGCTGGCGTGGCTACGCCAGTTCGCGAAGCTCTGGGGGTTCGCGCTCTTCTGCGTCCTCATCGTCTACCTCTTTCGAGAGGTCGCGCTCCCGTTCATCTTCGCGATCCTGGTCGCGTACATCCTGGCGCCCGTCGTCGAGCGCTTCGGGCGGCTGCGCGTGGGCGGCAAACCGTTCCCACGCGCGGCCGCGGTGATCATCCTGTACGTGAACATCATCGCGGTGCTGAGCGTCTTCATCGGGTACTTCGTCCCGAAGCTCTCCGGCGACTTCGCGCGGCTGTTTCGGGAGGCGCCGCAGCTGTTCGCGAAGGTGAACCGCGAGTGGTTGCCGCGCGCGGGCGCCTGGGTCGACCAGCATTTCGGACCGGAGGCGGCCCCCGATGGCGTGCCGCCCGGTGAAGACGCCATCACGCCGTCAGCTCCGGCGGTTCCACCGCCCCCGGCAGTCCCGAACGCGATCCTGCTCGAGCCGGCCGCCGACGGTCGCTACCAGCTGGACTTGCAGGCGCTGACGTTCGAGGTCCGACCGACGGGCGACGGCCGCTACCTGATCGGGCCGCCGTCACCACAAGCGGCGGCGCCGACCGGCGGCAAGTGGGAGCGGTCGATCAAGCAGTGGCTGGCCGAGCGCCTGAAGTCGACGGAAGGGGAGAGTCAGCGCGCGATCGAGTACGGACAGAAGTTCATCGGCGCCGTGGTCTCTGGAATCGGGCGCCTGTTCCTGGTGCTGATGGTGGCCGCGTTCATCCTGGTGGATCTCAATCGCATCCAGGGCTTTCTGCGGTCGCTGGTGCCGGAGCAGTACCAGCTGGACTACGACCGCATCGCCAGCGGCATCGACCGCGGGCTTTCGGGCGTCATCCGCGGACAGATCGTGATCTGCGCGATCAACGGCGCGTTGACCTACCTGGGGCTCTGGCTCTTTCACGTGAAGTACCCGCTGCTGCTGGCGGGGATCGCCGCCTCGATGAGCCTGGTGCCGATCTTCGGGTCGATCCTCTCGTCCGTGCCCATCGTGCTGATCGCGCTGATCTCGTCGGGGACGTTCGATCTGCGCCAGGGATTGTTCGTGCTGGCGTGGATCATCGGCATCCATCTGGTGGAGGCCAACCTCCTGAACCCGAAGATCATGGGCGACGCCGCCAAGATTCACCCGGTGCTGGTGGTGTTCGCGCTGATCGCGGGCGAGCACAGCTACGGGCTGGTCGGGGCGCTCTTCGCGGTCCCGGTCGCTTCGATCATCCAGACGATCTTTTCGTACTACCGGCGCCGCCCGCGGCCCCCGGCCACGCCGATTGCGGCGATGTGATCGCGCGCGGCCGCTGGACCCCGGCGGGGCCGCGCGGTCAGAGCGGGAGCAGGTTGGGGGCCACGTCTGGACCGGCGATGAGCGCGGTCCGGTCGTCCACGTTGCGCCACCCCGGCCGTGAGGCGACGTCCCGGTCCGCCTCGATCACCAGCGCGCGCAGGCTCTCGTGCGGGATGCGCCGTCCGTTGCGGCTGGCGTCGTTGCGCGCGTGGCAGACCGGGCAGTCCGGGATCCCTTCGACGGCCAGGTAGCGGAACGGGAAGTTGATGCCGGTCGCGGCGAAGCAGCGCCCGTTCGTCGCGCAGAGCGCGATCTGAAGCGGTCCTTTGCCCATTGGCTCGATCAGCTTGTCGATCAGCTGCACGCTGTTGCGGAGCGCCGCATGAACCGCGGCCGGCGCCGGCGACGGCTGATCGAGAATCCCCGCGTCGTGCAGGAAGGCCAGGAACAGGTGGAAGACGTGCTCGCTGGGCGAGAGACCGCGGATGTTGCGACGGAGAAAGGCCGGTGTGCTCTCGAGCATGCGCTCGCGCAGATCCTCGAACGGAACGTCGCCGAGGTCGCCGACGGATCCGAAGAGCCACGACCGAAAACGAAACGGGTCCGTGTCCTCGGCCGGCGTGCTGCCGTCGTGCTTGAAACCCACGCGCCCGACGAGCGCCTCGGCCCGGGTGTCCTTCACGAGGTTGTAAAGGTCGACCTCCACCGTCTCGGCGCGCGGGCGTTTCTGCAGGAGAACGTCGCCGCCCTGAACGAAGCCCAGCCCGAACCCCTCCGGCGTCGCGGGCGCGCCCGTCGCGCTACGCGCGTACAGGGCGCCGCGGGCAGAAAAAAGCGCGCAGGCCAGGTTCTCTGGCTCGTTCCCGAAGTACGCGACCAGGTGCCTCACGACGACTTTAGAAGTATACGGACGCTTCGATGAAAATCACGGAGATCTACAGCAGCATCCAGGGTGAGACGCAGTACGCGGG
>CAZJMY010000327.1:0-1294 GCA_964546845.1 uncultured Myxococcales bacterium
CCAGGTGGTGCGCCAGCAGCATCAACACCCAGCGATCGCTTTCTCCGTCGTGCGCCGCGTACCCGCGCAACAGCGGCGCCTCGCCGATGTCCAGCCGGTGGACCCGCGGCTGATATCGCTCCTTCAGCTGCTCCGCCACACCGCCCCGCCCGTCGCACACCACCGTCTCGACCCGCATCGGCGCCGACCGCAGCACCACCTGCACCGGCTCCCGCAGCCCTTCCCACAGGATCGCCGTCCGCAGGATGTCGTGCCGATCGATCACCGCCTGCAGCGCCCCGGCGAAGCGGTCCAGTCGCTCCCGGCTCGGGAATCCCAGCAGCGCCGGCAACAGGTACGTGTCCCCCTCGCGCTGAAGCAGGTGGTGAAACAGGATCCCTTCCTGCAGCGGCGCCAGCGGGTAGATGTCCTGCACGTTCCCCGCCCCCCCGGGCACCCGCGCCACGATCCGATCGATGGCCGCCTGGTCCAGCTCCACCAGCGTCACCATCTCCGGCGTGATCGCCGTGGCGTCCGCGGGAATCAGATTCGGCGGCACCACGACGCGCGGCCGTTCTTCGCGCACCTGCACGGCCAGGTCGGCCAGCGTCGGGCTCGTGAACAGCGCCCGCACGTCCGCTGCCAGCCCCGCCCGCCGCATCCGCTCCACCACCGTCACCGCCAGCAGCGAGTGCCCGCCCAGCGCGAAGAAGTTGTCGTGTCGTCCCACCTGCTCGACCTGCAACACCTCCCGCCAGATGCCCGCCAGCGCCTCCTCGACCAGACCGCGCGGTGCCTCGTACACGCCCGCGTGCGTCGCCCCCGGCGCCGGCAGCACCCGCCGGTCCACCTTGCCGCTCGCGTTCAGAGGCAGCGCCTCCAACTGCACGAACGCAGACGGCACCATGTGCTCCGGCAGCCGCGCCCGCAGCGCCGCTCGCAGCGCTTCTTCCCCCGGCGCTTCGGCGCCCGTGTAGTACGCCACCAGCCGCTGATTGCCCGGCCGGTCCTCTCGCGCCACGACCACCGCTTCCGTCCCCCCCTCCACCTCCAGAAGCCGCGCCTCGATCTCCCCGAGCTCGATCCGGAAACCCCGCACCTTCACCTGGAAGTCGTTCCGCCCCAGGTACTCCACCGCCCCGTCTGCCCGCCACCGCGCCAGGTCTCCCGTCTTGTACATCCGCGCGCCCGCTTCGCCCGCGAACGGATCCGCCACGAACCGCTCGGCCGTCAGCTCCGGCTGATTCAGGTACCCGCGCGCCACCGGCACGCCGCCGATGTACAGCTCGCCCGCCACGCCCACCGGCGCCGGCTG
>CAZJMY010000328.1:0-4730 GCA_964546845.1 uncultured Myxococcales bacterium
GAACGCGGGCGCAGCCGGCGCGCCGAAAGTCGGGCCGCCCACCGGCTGCGTGGCCGCGCGCTTCAACATCGCCGCCTGCGCCTTCCGGCAGTCGGAGGTCTTCCTGAAGCCGTAGACCGCGGAAGCACCGACGATCGCAGCCTCTCCGGCGAGCAGGAAGGCGTCGGTCCTCGCCGAGGAGGTCGTCGAAAGCGCGCGGCTTCCGAATCCGGCGACCACGGCGTCGGCCGCGGCCGCGCCGGCGTAGACCGCGTCCAGCACGGGCAGGACGTTGCTGCTGGAGCAGTCGAAGAACGCGAGCCGTTCGTGGTCCGGCGGCGGGCCGTGGACGAACAGGAACGAGCAGCTGGTCATCGAGCAGAGCCCGGCCAAACCCCACACCGCGAACAGGACACCGCGACGCATGGGCCTCGACGAGGCAAACCCGGTGCCAGCATTGTACTCTTGCCGGATGGCCAAGGCGACGCCCGGGGAGGACGTCAAGGTGCTGGCGCGCAACACGCGCGCGCGCCACGAATACCACGTCGAAGAGACGCTGGAGGCCGGGTTGGTTCTCGCCGGCTCGGAGGTGAAGTCCATCCGCGACGGCAAGGTCACGCTGGTCGACGCCTTCGCGGACGTCGACAAGGGCGAAGCCTGGCTGCACCAGATGGAGATCGGCATCTACACGCAGGCGCACATGCGCAACCACGAGCCGCGCCGCAAGCGGAAGCTGCTGCTGCACCGGCGCGAGATCGACCGGCTGGCCGGCAAGATTCGGGAAAAAGGCAGCACGATCGTCCCCTTGTCGCTGTATGAGAAGAAGGGGCGCGTGAAGGCCGAACTGGCGCTGGTCCACGGCAAGCAGAGCTGGGACAAGCGCGAAGACACCAAGAAGCGGGAGAGCCAGCGTGAAATCGACCGCGCGATGTCCAGTCGCCGCCGCTAGCCTCGCGGCGCTGCTGCTGGCCGCCTGCAGCTCCGGCCTCCCGACGAGGACGGGCGGACGGGACGCCACGACCGGCACGGACGCGACCGCGAGCACGGACGCCCTGGCCGTGCGCGACGCCGCGCCCGATGCGCCGCCGATGGACGGCGCGCAGTGCGTGTCGACCGTCCAGCAGCACCCGGACGAAGGCGCGACGCACGTCCCGTGCACGCAAACGGTGAGCTACCAGACGAACCCGCCGTCGTCGGGCAACCACTACAGCTGCTGGGCCGCCTACCAGACCTACAGCAGCCCGGTGCCGTGGGGCAACCTGGTCCACTCGCTCGAGCACGGCGCGATGATCGTCGTCTACAACTGCCCGCAGGGGTGCGCGTCGGACGTCGCCGCCATTCAGTCGTTCATCGACGGCCTGCCGCTGGACGCGAACTGCGGCGCCTCGCTGAGGAAGAACCGCGTCATCCTCATGCCCGATCCCAACCTGGACGCGCGGTTCGCGGCCACCGCCTGGGGCTGGACGCTGAAGGCCGGCTGCTTCGACCCGGTGGCGTTCCGGCAGTTCTTCGACGCGCACTACGACCATGGGCGCGAGGTGATCTGCTCCGACGGCTGGACCGGCGACGGCCTGTGCGTCACCTGCGGCTGACGGCGCGGGTCTCTCTCATCCCCCGAACAGCCGCTCGATGAAGGCGTTCACGTCGGCGACCGGCGCGTCGGCGAAGCTGCGACCGATCTGGGCGGCCAGCCGCGCCAGCGCCGGGCCGCTGTCGGCGATGCGGGCCAGCTCGGCCCGCGCGGCGTTGCGCTCGGCGGGGGTGGCGGAGCTCCGCTGCCCCAGCGCGACCAGCGCCTCCAGCGCGACGAAGCGCCGCGTGCTGTCGTCGTCGGCCGTCAACAGGGCGCGCCCCAGCGCGCGGGCGTCGAGCTGCCGCGCCCACACGATCGCCAGCGCCGGCAGCGCCGCGCTGCGCACGTCGTAGGCCGGATCGCGCACGCCTTTCTCCAGCAGGGGGCCCGCGCGCTCCGGAGCGCGCGCCGCCAGGCGCCCGAGCGCGCGGGCCGCGCCAGCCCGAACCGCCTCGCTGCGCGACTGCATCGCCTCGCCCAGCAGCGCAAAGCCGGCCTCGCCCGGGTCGGGCAGCTCGCCAATCCCGGCGATGGCCGCCGCCCGCGTCGCGGGATCGCCGCCGCGGAGCATCGCCTCGAACGTGGGCAGCGTGTCGCGCGCGCCCCCGGCCGCCGTCCCGGGAAGCAAGCGCACCGCCTCGCTGCGAACGAGATCGGACCTGTCCTCCACGGCGGCGTGGGCGATCTCCAGCGCGGCAGGCGTGGCGCCGCCGCCCGCCGCGTGGCGCCCGGCGACCCGCACGGCCTCGACCCGGACGCTCTCGTCTCCGTCCCGGGCCGCCTGCTTGACCACCTCCCACAGCCCCGCCTGGGCGGCGGCGCCGACGATCGCCTGCCGCTCGGCCGGATCGCCCTGCGCCATCGCCGCCGTCAGCGCGCGCTCGGCGTCGGCGGCGTGGCGGCCGGCGGACGGATTGCCCGCCGCCAGCAAGGTGGCGGCCAGCGACGAAAAAGCCTGCTCGGCGCCGGCGCGCACGTCCCGGTTCGGGTCACCGATCAGCTTGATCAGCGTCGGGAAGGCCAGCTCGGCGGCCGGACCGCCCACCTTCGCGAGCGCGCGCGCCGCCGCGGCCCGCACCGGCGGCTGTTCGGCGTCCGCCAGCTCGGCGGCCATGCGCGACGCCGCCTTGGGATCGGTGGCCGCGACGTCGCCCAGGCAGCCGGCGGCGGCGGTCCGGACCTCCTCGTGATCGTCGCGGGCGGCGATGCGCAGGTAGGGTGAAGCCGCGCCGCCGTTCTTGCGGGCGATGGCGCAGAGGCCGTTCACGGCGGCAACCCGGGTCGGCACGTCGCCGTCCTTGATCGCGTGCGCCAGCGGCGGCAGCGCGGCGGCCGGCTGCTTCTCGCCCAGCCGCGCCAGCGCCTCGACCAGGTTGCGGCGCACGGCCGGGCGGACCGTCTTCAACGCGCGCCCGAGCATGTCGGCGACCGGCGCCGGGCTCTGCGCCGACAGCGTCAGCGCCGACTCGATCGCCGCCCGCTCGACGTCCGGGCTGGGGTCCTTCAGCGCCTTGTCCGTCAGCTCGAGACCGTCGCGGCGCAGGAAACCGAACGCGCGGGCGGCCTCGACCCGCGCCTCGGGCGACGGGTCGTACAGCATCCCTTTCAGCGGCTTGACCGCGTCCTCGGGCCGGACGGCCGCGATGGCGCCCCAGATGGCGGCGCTGGCCGCACGCGCGGCCGGCGGCCCCTTCATGTCGGCGCGCGCGAGCTCTTCGGCCTCGGCCGGCGAGATCAGCCGCGCGTACAGCGGCAGCGCCGCCGCCCGCAACCGCGGCGAGGCATCGGGACGGATCGCCTTGTCCAGCACCGGCTTCAACGCCGCGGGCGGCGAGCCCGAGCGCCGCAGGATCCCCAGCGCCGCCACCCGCACCTCGTCGGACAGCTTCTCGTTGCTGGCCACCTTCAGCAGCGCGTTCGCCGACGCTGCCGGCGCCCGCGTCGCGATGGTCTCGAACAGCGTGAGCGCCGATCGCCGCGCCGCCGCGTCCGGGCTCTGCAGTACCTCCAGCAGCGACTCCAGCACCGGCCCCGGCGCCTGCGTGGCCAGCGCGTCGGTCTCCGCCTCGGCGCGCCGCCGCAGCGCCGGATCGGCGTCCCGCAGCGCCAGGGTCACGATTCCCGCCGCTTCCGCGGGCGGGAGGCTGGCCGCTTCCTGCAGCACCGCCGCGCGCACGTCGGGCGACGCGTCGGCCAGCGCCCCGCGCAAAAGCGCCGCGTGCGCGCCGGCGGCGGTGCGGATGTCGCCCTTCCCCTCGGCCTGACGCCGGTCGATGCGCGCCGCGATCTGCACGGCCCGGCGGCGAATCTCGGGCGACCGATCCGCCAGCGCGTCGGCGAGGATCTCGTCCTCGCCCGCGCCCCCGCGCCCGATGACCGCGAGGGTCGACAGGATCTCGCCGCGCGTCGCCGGATCGGCGAAGGCCTGCTTCAAGGCGGCCACCCCGTCGGGGTCGCCCAGCAGCGCCTTGGCGATCCCGCGCGGCACGGGGCGCAGCCCGTTCAGGACGTCGCGCAGCCACCCGGGCACGTGGCGCCCGCCGCCGCCCCCGTCCAGCCTGCCCGTCGCGCCGCCCGAGGCGATCCGGGCCACGGTGTCCCGCGACAGGGCGGCGGCCGTGTAGCCGGTGTCCGCCATGATCGAGCCCAGCGGCGGGTGGTTCGGCATGAAGTCCAGGAACGACAGCCGCCGCCGCCCCAGCCGGACGACGATGCGTGCCGCGCCGCCGGCGTTTGGTGGATCGAGCGCCAGCGTATAAGCGCGCCGCGAATCGGCGAACAACGCCACCACGATCAACACCACCATCACCGCCGCCAGACCGGCGCGCACCCCGACGGCGGCCAGGCTGCGCGTCACCGTGCGCCGATCCTCCGGACCCAGCGCGCCGCGCAGCGATCGCCCCACGGTGATCAGCTCGGTCAGCCGCAACCGCTCGCCGGCGGCGCGCCGCTGCGCCAGCGTCCGGCGGGCCAGCCCCGTGCGGGCGCGGTCGGCCAGCGTCGCCTGCAAGACGACCTCGCGCAACGCCGGGTGCGCCAGCGCGTAGACCTCGCGCCGGCCCCGGGGCGTCGTCACCATCAGCCCGCGCGCGCGAAGGCCGGCCAGCGCGTCGGCGCCCGGATCGCGGCCGTTGCGCGTGCGGGCCCCGAGGTCGTCGGGTTCGACGGCGCCCTGGTC
>CAZJMY010000329.1:0-1217 GCA_964546845.1 uncultured Myxococcales bacterium
GCATGACATGGCGAACGAAGAGACCTTGCAGCCGGGACAGCAGCCGCAGTGGCACGGGGGCAACGCGCCCGGGCTGGCCGGCGTTTACGGGCGGCTGCGAATCGTGGTCGCCGGCCATCCCGTCGCGACGCTGGCGGTGGAGGGGACCTACGTCGTTCTGATCCCCGACACCAACGGGCCCGCCGACGCGACGTTGATCTGCGCGGACGAGACCGTCCTGCGAAAGCTGCTCAAGGGGGAGCTGAATCCGTACATCGCGTCGATGCGGCGACAGGCCCGGCTGGCGGGAGATCGCGGCTTCGGGACGCGCGTGATGCTGGGACTACAGGTCGGCTCGCCCTTTGCGACCGACGCGAACAAAGGAGACCTGCCATGAGCCTGGACACCGTCAGCATTCTCGACGGCAGCACCTTCGTCGTCAGCGACCGGCGGGGCGATTTCGACGCGTCGCCGACGGAGACGCACGGCCTGTTCCTGGAGGACACGCGCTTCTTGTCGCGGTGGATCCTCACCGTGGGGGGCATCCGGCCAAAGACGCTGTCGGTCGACGAGCAGACCTACTTCAAGGTTCAGTTCTTCGAGGCGGTGACCACCGGGACGATCTACGTCGATTCGCACCTGTCGGTCATGCGGCAGCGCTGCGTCTCGACGGGGTTCGAGGAGACCATCGAGATCGAGAATCACGGCAAGGAGCCAGTCGAGCTGGAGGTCAAGCTCGAGGTGGCCGCCGACTTCGCGGATCTGTTCGAGGTCAAGGACAAGATGGCCAAGGTCGGCCAGACGTACGCGAACGTCGATGACGGGACGCTGACGCTCGGCTACCGGCGCGACGACTTCGTGCGCGAGACCGTCGTGCGCAGCAACAAGAAGGGGGAGCTGACCGAGAACGGTTTCGTCTTCAAGGTGAAGATCCCGGCGCAGTCGTCCTGGTCGGTGGAGTTCGACGTCGCGGCGAAGGGGCGCCGGGCCGACCTGGACGACATCGAGCGGCCGCGGCTCACCTCGGCGCTGCTGAATCCAGGCCGCGAGAAGAGCCTGGAGGCGTGGCTGGCGGGCGCGCCTCGATTGACGGCGACCTGGGATCCGCTGAGCAAGATCTACCGCCGCAGCCTGGTCGACCTGGCCGCGCTGCGGTTCGAGACAGGCATCACGCCCGGGGCGCTGCCGGCGGCGGGGCTGCCCTGGTTCATGGCGGTGTTCGGCCGCGACAGCGTGCT
>CAZJMY010000330.1:0-1631 GCA_964546845.1 uncultured Myxococcales bacterium
CGCCGAGGCCGCCCAGGCCCGGGTTCCCGGCCGCGCCGCCGCCGCCCGTCACGCCGCCGCCCTTGCCACCGAGGCCTGCGCCGCCTTTACCGCCGTTGCCGCCCTTCGCCGTCCCCCCGGCTCCGCCGGTGCCGGTGGTGCTGCTGCTGCCGCAGCCGACCGCCGTAAGAATTGCGAGCGCCGCTCCCCACGAACTCACTCTGCTTAGCTTCACGTTATTCCCTCTCCTAAATGTGTTGGTTGCAGAGGCACCTCGACGAGCGAGTCGCGCCTACGCGGCAAAGACGATACACCTCGACCGCGTCGGCCGTCACCTGGCACCTGTGCGCACGGATGTCCTCTAAACGGCGCCGGCGTCCGCAATTTCGAAACAATCGACGGAATTCGTCGGGGGCGCTTCCCGGGCGCCCGCTCTGCCCAAAAATGGCGGCCGGCTACCGCGACGCGAGGCCGGCGTACACCAGCGCCGCATGGAAGAACTGGGCGGCGGTGGCCTTGTTCGGGGCGGCCTGGATGTTCTCGACGGGCATCCCCACGTAGACGACGGTCGACGTCCCCGCGGCGCCGACGTGCTTGCGCCCGACCACGACGGCGACGTCGTGCTTCGTCCCCGACCCGTCGGGGTCGTCCGAGACCGTCACGAGCGTGTCGGTCCCCGTCTTGGGGTTGACCTCGTCGGCCGTGCTTCCGATCGGTGTGTCCGCGATCACCTGAAATAGCTGGTTGGCGAACGGCGTCCCGGAGGCCCCTTTCGCCTCGTACGTGACGTCCGCCAGGTCGTCGACGGCGTCGCCGGCGGCGCCGATGTAGTTCGACAGGAAGACGTTCGTCTCCGGGGAGGTCCAGTCGTCGCGCCCCACCCCCTGCAGCAGCTGCTGCGAGAACACCAGCATCGTCTTTTGACCCTGGTCCAGCCAGGCCTCGACGGTCGCCTCCTGGGCCGCCGACAGGGTCTGGTTCCGCCCGCTCTGCTCGCCCGTGTACCAGACCAGGGTGCCGTACCCGGCCAGGGCCGCCGCGGCAGGCGTGCTGGGCATCGCCCCCTCGGGGACGACGAACGTGTCATAGCGAAGGTTCTCCCCCTGCAGGAGCCCCGCGAACAGGCTGTCCGACGGAGAGGCTGTCGTGTCCGTCGCGTCGACGTTGTTGTCGCTGTCGTCGAAATCGACGAGCAGGACCTTCGACGCCGTCGCCGAGCCGCCCCCGCCGCCCCCGCCGCCCATCGCGGCGGCGCTGCCGGCGGAGGCACCGTTGCCGCCGGCGCCGCCGTTGCCTCCGCCACCGCCGGTGGCTCCTCCGGTGCCCGTCTTCGTGCCACTGCTGCTGCCGCAGCCGGCACCCAACAGGACGGCCAGCGCCACGGCCCACGTCCTCGCTCTGCTCGGGTTCACGGTCTTCGTCGCTCCTCGGATGTGCGCACGTCTGAGCGCGGGCCGTGGCCGCCAAATCGAAAAAATTTCGGCGATTTTCGACAAAAGTCGGGCGTGCGTCGGCCCGGGGCGCTGTGCTACCCTAAGTCTCGGAGCCGATGGACTTCGAAGAGTTCGAACAGCTGGTCTTGAAGGTGCTGTTCGAGACGGACGTCCCGGTCACGGCGGCACATGTCGCCTACCTCGGTCGGGTGTCGGTGC
>CAZJMY010000331.1:0-1021 GCA_964546845.1 uncultured Myxococcales bacterium
CCCGGTCGTCGTGGTAAATAGGGCCGCTTGTCGCGTCACGACTACACCGTCACCCAGGTCCGGCAGATTCACGATCTGCCGATTCCCGAGCTGGTCTTTCGCGCCCAGGGCGTTCACCGCGAGCACCATCCGCCGACGGAGGTGCAGCTGTGCTCCCTGCTGTCCGTGAAGACCGGCGGCTGCCCGGAAGACTGCGCCTACTGCACGCAGTCGTCGCGCTACGACACGGGCCTCGAGCGCCAGAAGATGATGAAGCCGCCCGAGGTGCTGGAGGCCGCCACCAAGGCCAAGGCCGCCGGCGCGTCGCGCTTCTGCATGGGCGCCGCCTGGCGCGAGGTCAAGGACGGCCCCGCGTTCGACGACGTCCTCACGATGGTGCGAGGGGTCCGCGCGCTGGGCATGGAGGCCTGCTGCACGCTGGGCATGCTGACCGAGGACCAGGCCAAGCGCCTGGGCGAGGCCGGCCTGACCGCCTACAACCACAACCTCGACACCTCGCGCGCCTACTACAAGTCGATCATCACGACGCGCACGTACGACGACCGCCTCCGGACGCTCGAGAACGTGCGCAAGGCCGGGATCACGGTCTGCTGCGGCGGCATCATCGGCATGGGCGAATCGATCGACGATCGCTGCGCGATGCTGGCCACGCTGGCCAACCTGGACCCTCAGCCGGAGAGCGTGCCGGTGAACGCGCTGGCGACGATGCCGGACGGCATGCGCACGGCGCTGTCGGACCGGCCGCGGGTCGATCCGCTGGAGCTGGTGCGCATGATCGCCACGGCGCGCATCCTGATTCCGAAGGCGCGGGTTCGGTTGTCCGCCGGGCGCGACGCGCTGACACGTGAGGCGCAGGTGCTTTGTTTCCTGGCAGGGGCGAACTCGATCTTTTACGGGGAGAAGCTTTTGACGACCGGAAACCCAGACGTGGAAGCGGATCAGGGGCTCCTTCGCGACGTCGGCATGCACGCCAGCGCGGTGGGCGGCGAATGAGCCGCGTGGCACCGCTGCCGGCGCTGGA
>CAZJMY010000332.1:0-1843 GCA_964546845.1 uncultured Myxococcales bacterium
GTCTCCTGAACCGAGACCTTCTGGTCGAAGCTCTGGATCTCCTTGCGGATGATTTGGCTGATTTCTTCGGCGCGGATTTGCATGGCTTTGGTTTTCCAGTGTGGATCGGGTCAGTTGAGGAGCTTCGTGCGGAGATCGGCCAGCTGGGTCCGGACGCTGCCGTCCAGCACCAGGTCGCCCACCTGCGCGACGACGCCGCCGATCAGCGAAGCGTCGACGGCCGTTTCCACGATGACCTTCTTGCCGGTGCGCTCTTCCAGCGCCCGCCGGACGCGGTCGACGGCGGTCGCCGTCAGCGGCTCGGCCGACGTCACGCGCGCGCGCAGGCGGCCGGTGTGCGCGTCGGCGATGTCGCGGTAGGCGCGCGCGATCGCCGGCAACAGCATGATGCGGCGGCGCTCCAGCAGCAGCAGCGCCAGGCGGCGGACCTCGGCGGTCGGCGCCACCCGCGGCAGCAGCTGCTCCAGCACGCGGCGCTTCTCCTCGGGGCGAAAGACCGGGTTCTCCAGCAGCTCGCGCAGGTCCGGGGACGACGCCCACAGCGTCGCGAGATCGCCGATCTCCTGCCCCAGAGCCTCGAACGTGCCGGCGTCGACGCCGATGCCGAACAGCGCCCGCGCGTAGCGGCGCGCGACGGATCCGCCCAGCATGGCCATCAGCCCACGCTCCTGGCAGGCGCCGCCGGCTTGGCGGCCACGTCGCTGACGAAGGTCTCGACCATCCGCTGCTGGTCACCCGTGTTCATCGACTGGCGCACCAGCTGCTCGGCGACCTGGACGGCCGCCAGCGCGACCTCGCGCCGCAGGTTGCCTTCCGCCTCCTTGACCTGCTGGTCCAGGGCGAACGCCGTCTCCTCGCGGATGCGCTTGGCCCGCTCCTCGGCCAGCGCGATGAGGCGGGCCTTCTCGGCCTCCGCCTCCTGCTTGACGCCTGACTGGATGTCGGCGATCTCCTGCTCCAGCTTGGCCAGACGCGCCTCGTGGCGGGCCAGGCGGGCCTCGGCCTCGGCCCGGGCGGTCTCGGCGGCGGCCAGGTCGGCCTTCAGCTGTTGATGCCGGGCCGACAGCGCCTTGTTGATGGCCGGCCCGCCGAACTTGACCAGGACGACGATCAGCACGGCGAAGTTCAGCAGCTGCAGCGCCAGGCTCTTGGGGTGGATCTCGGGCGTCTCGCCGTGCTCGGGCAGCTCGCCCCCCATCTCGTCGCCCGACGTCTTGCCGGTCGCAACCGGGTGCTCCGGCTCTTGGGCCCGGACCGCGCCCGCGGCCAGGGACAGCCCCAGCGCCAGCGCCGCGACGGCCAGCAGCCGCCTCACGCGGACACCTCGCGCCCCAGGATGCGCTGGGCGGCGGCGCGCGCCACGTCGCGGGTCTGGGCCTGCAGCTTCAGCCGCTCGGCTTCCAGCGAGGCGTCCAGCCGGGCCCGCGCCTCGGCCAGCGTCTTCTGCGCGGCGGCGTTGGCCTGCGCCAGGATCACCTGCTCGCGCGCCTGCGCCTCGGCCCGGGCGGTCGCCCGTTCGGCCGTGCCCATGCGCCGCGCGGCGCCCAGGGCGGCCTCGGCCTCCGCCAGGCGGGCCGCCGCGTCGGTCTCCATCTTCGCCGCGTCCTGCCGGTAGCCCTCGACGCGGGTCACGCGCTCGGCCCGGATGCGCAGGTACGGCTGCCAGAGCAGCCGCCAGAGGACCAGCGCCAGCAAGAGGAAAATGCCGAGCTGAACGAAGACCGTCTTGTCGACGTCGATGAGCTGCGGCTCGTGCGAGGTCGGCGCGGCGGCGAGGAGGAAAAGAGTGGCGGAATTCATGCAGAGAAATCCGCGGCTGCTTTACCCAATTGGGGGGGCTTCG
>CAZJMY010000333.1:0-2608 GCA_964546845.1 uncultured Myxococcales bacterium
ACGTCGGCCATGAGCCGTTCGTCAGGCGGCGGGAGCCGCGGCTTTGCGCTGGCGCCGGAGCAGCTGGGAGACGGTCTCGCTGGGCAGCGCGCCGTTCTTCAGCCAGTGTTGCAGGCGCTGCTCGTCGACGCGGAACTCGACGGGCTCGCGCAGTGGGTCGTAAACGCCCAGCTGCTCGATGAAACGCCCGTCGCGCGGGCTGCGGCTATCGGCAGCGACGACGCGATAAAAGGGAACTTTTCTGCCGCCGGCGCGGGTGAGACGAATGGTCACGGCCATGTTTGAAACTATCCTCGAAAAGCGGAGCTGCGAACCCTAGCGGCGACCCCGGCGACTGTCAAGCGTCGAGATCCTGCCCGCATCGGGAATTGCCAGGCCGGGGATCGGATTGCCATAGTGCCGCCACCCGTGTCGTCGCGCCGCACATCTGCCTCGATCATCGCCGGCGCCCTCGCGGGCGCGCTGGCCCTGGGTGCCTGGGTGTCCGGCGGGCGCGCGGCGGGAACGCCGGGCGGCGAACGGCGTCTGACGATCTTCTACACGGCCGACATCCACGGGACGCTGGAGCCCTGCGGGTGCACCAGCGACCCGCTGGGCGACGTGGCCCGCTACGCGGCGCTGGTGCGGACGGCGGCGAAGGCGGGGCCCACGCTGCTGCTCGACGGCGGCGGCCTGTCGTTCCCGGAGAGCAGCACCCCCAAGGAGAAGCCCGCCAACCTCTTGCGGGCCAAGTTCCTGGCGCGAACGCTGGAGACGCTCGGCCCGCCCTTCGCCGCCGGTCTCGCCGAGACGGACGTGCCCGACCGGGGCGGCGAGGTCGTCCCCAGGCGGCTGGCCGTCAACGTGTCGAAGGCGGCCGCGGTGGCACCGTCGCGCCTGGAGACGATCGGCGGCATCCGGGTCGGCATCTTCGGGGTCACAGATCCGGCCCTGGCTTCACGGGTCGGCGGCGAGGTGGAGGACCCGGTGGCCGCCGCCAAGCGAGAGGTGGCGCGCCTTCGCGGCGCCGGCGCCGAGCTGGTCATCGCGCTGGTCCCGCTGGACCGCCCGGCGGCACGCCGGCTGGCGAGGGCCGCCAGCCCGGACCTGGTCGTGCTGGGGCGCCAGGTCGGCAAGGGGCAGCCACGGGCCGAGGCGGTGGGCGCGAGCTTCCTGGTCGCCCCGGCGGACGAGCTGCAGCGCGTGGGCCGCATCGACCTCGTCTGGCGCGGCGGCGGCCCGCTGGTCGACGCCGGCGGTCGCGAGGCGGCGGCGCTGCGGCGGATCGAGATCGACGCGCAGCTGTCGCGCCTCGACGAGGACCTGACCCGCTGGTCGGCGGGATCGGGCTCAGATCCCAAGTTCGTGGCCGGCAAGAAGGCCGAGCGGGCCGAGCTGCAGAAGGAGCGCGCCGAGCTGGACCGCCCCTGGTCCGCGCCGGCGTCAGGCAGCTACTTCACCAACCAGCTGATCCCGCTGCGACGCAGCCTGCCGCGCGACGAGAAGACGGCGGCCGGCATGCGGCGGCTGGACGGCGAGATCGGGGCACTGAACCTCAAGACCGCGCCGCTGCCGGTGCCGCCCGAACCGGGGCGCCCGTCTTACGTGGGGGACGCGAAGTGCGGTGGCTGCCACGCCCCGGCGCTCGCGTTCTGGAAGAAGACCGTCCACGCGACGGCCTGGCAGACGCTGGTCGAGGTGAACAAGCAGAACGACTACCGCTGCGTCGGCTGCCACGTCACGGGGTACGGTCAGGTGGGCGGCACCAGCCTGGGGCACACGAACCGGCTGCGCGACGTCCAGTGCGAGACCTGCCACGGCCCCGGTTCGATTCACGTCGCGGAAAAGGGGTTGGAGGAGCCGTCGTCGGTGAGGCGCGACGCGCCCGCCACCCTCTGCACGGGGTGCCACACCGAGCAGCACTCCGACACGTTCCAGTACCAGGCCTACCTGCGCGACGTGCTGGGCCCCGGGCACGGCGCCGCCGCGCGCGCCAAGCTGGGCGACGGCATCACCGGACACGAGCTGCGATCGGCGGCCCTGGCCCGCGCGAAGGCGGCGGGGGCCGCCGAGGCCAAGAAGCTCTGAGCGCGCGCGTGAGATCGTGAAGCGCCAGGGGCGCCATCCGGACCTTTCGAGAAAATCCTGATCCTGGCGGTTCTGAAATCCTGGCGTTTCCCCTCTCCGAACGACCTCGCCCTACGAGACGGCCGTCCCCGAGAGCAGCTGATCCAGCAAATCGGGCTCGATGTTGCCGCCGCTGACGACGACCACGGTCCGCCGGCCGCGGATCGCCGACGCGTCGTCCAGCAGCGCGGCGATGGCCGGCGCCGCCGAGGCCTCGCAGATGATCCCCAGCGTGCGGTACGCGTAGACAATCGCCTCGCGGATCTGCAGCTCCGTCACCAGCGCGATTTCGGGGAAGTAGTCGCGGGCCATCGCGTAGGTCCGTTCGCTGACGGCGCCCTCCAGCCCCTCGGCCAGAGTCGGGCCGCCCTCGTAGGTCGTGTAGGCGCGGCCGTCTTCCAGGGACCGGCGCATCGCGCAGTTCGATTCGGGCGAGGCGCCCAGCACCTTGATCCCGCGCGGCACGACCTCGACGCCGATGCCGCCCGCCAGACCGCCGCCA
>CAZJMY010000334.1:0-14240 GCA_964546845.1 uncultured Myxococcales bacterium
GTAGCGCTCGTTGCGGGCGACGACGGCGGCAACGACCCGCAGGTGAGGGGGTTTGGCCATGGCTCTGCAACCATATTGTGGTAACACCGCCTCCATGGTCAAACGCGTGACTCCACCCGAGGCTGCGGCGCTGCTGGCGGAGGGCTGGACGTACCTGGACGTGCGCTCGATCCCCGAGTTCGACCAGGGGCACCCGCCGGGCGCGGCCAACGTGCCCCTGCTGCACTTCACGGGCGGCCGCATGTCCCCCAACCCCGACTTCCAGCAGGTGGTCGAGGCCGTCTACCCCCGCGACACCAAGCTGGTCGTCGGGTGCAAGGCGGGCGGCCGGTCGCTGCAGGCAGCGGCCCTGCTGGAGGCGGCCGGCTACACGAACGTCGTCGACATGCGGGGCGGCTTCCACGGCGAGCAGGACGGCATGGGGCGCGTCACCTGCGCCGGCTGGGCGGGGCAGCTGCCGGTCGAGACCACCGCGCCCGCCGACAAGACCTACGCCGAGCTCGCCCAAAAGGCTCGACGGAACGCCTGACGGCGGCCGGAGCCGCCCCGAGGCGTCACTGGCCGACGCTGATGCCGTTCTTCTGGCAGACCGCGTGGACCAGGCTTCGGTTGCGGTCGTCGAGGCGCGCGTAGGCGTGCTCGGCCGCGTCGGCGTCCTTCAGCGAACAGGAGCAGACGGCCAGGATCTGGTACGCGTCGGTCCAGCCCGGCTTGGCCTTCAGCGCGCGGCGTGACAGGTCCATGGCGGCGCCGCACTGTTGCCGCAGCCAGGCCTCGCGCGCCTGCTTCATCAGCGTCTCGGCGTCGTCGGAATCGCCGGCCTCGGCCTTCGCCGCGGGCTCCGCACCGTCGCCCTTGGCCGCCTCCGCACGGCGCGGCGCCTCACCCCGATCGCCCGCCGTGATGGTCGAGACCTGTCGCGTCCGCACCGGCCGCGCGACCGTCGCGGCGGCCAGCTCGGGGCGGGCGCGACAGAGCTTGGACAGGTCCCGGATCAGCATGTTCTTGGGGTCCAGCCGCAGCACCTGCGCGGCCTCGACGCGCACGTCGGCGCAGCGCCCTTCGGCGCGGGCAGCCTCGGCGGCGGTCATGTGCTGCGCGATGAGCAGGGCCCGCGCCTCGTCGTACCGCGGGCGAGCGCGCTTCTTGTAAATGCTGTCGCCGGGAATCTCCGCGTACCCGGCGACCGCGGCGGCGTAGTCCTTTTCGTTCGCCGCCGCGTCGAACCGCGCGAAGAGGGCGGCGCCCTGCCGCTCGGTCTCGACCTTCCGGATCAGCGCCGCCGCCTCGCGGCGGGTGGCGGCGTCGGCGGCAGCGCCGTCGATCTTGACCAGCGCGGTCTCCGCGCCTTCCCAGTCCTCGGCCGCGATCTTCTCCCTGGCCGACGCCAGCAACGCCGCCGGGGTCGCCGGGGCGGGAGGCACGGAATGCGCCGGGGCAGGTGGGGGCGTGGCCGGCGGCGAGGCCAATCCTGCCGCCGGTTCGGGCGGCGGCGGCGCGGGCGCCACGACGACGGCGGGCGCGGCAGGGGCCTCTGCCGCCCGATGCCCGCCGCGATGCCAGAGCAGCGCCACGACGGCGATGGCGGCCACCGCGCCCCCGCCCATGGCCAGCAGAGAGGCGGGCGGCCGGCGCGACGGCGACACCGCCCGGCCGTCGAACGCGAACTGCTCCAGCGGACCGACGAACCGGAGCTTCACGTGCCCCAGCTCCAGCAGGTCGCCGGGGTTCAGCTCGATGCGCTCGTAGTCCTCGCCGTTGACGCGCACGCCGTTCGCGCTCTGCAGGTCGACGATGGTGTAGCGATCGCCGTCGCGAACGAGCTTGGCGTGATGGCGCGAGATCGACCGGTGGTTGAGGACCACGTCGTTCTCGTCGGTCCGCCCGATGACGACCGAGGCCTTGTCCAGCGCCACCTCGCGGCCGGCCAGGTCGGTGGTCATGACGACCAGCCGCGCGGGCGGCCCGGCGGCGGGAGCCGGATCCATCGCCTGCTCCGTCAGGGCGCGCAGCGGGATCGTGGGTTGCGCCTCGACAGCCTGCACGACCGGCTCGGCGGCCGCCGGCGCCGGGGCAGCGGCTGCCGCACCGCCCTCCTGCGGGATCGCCGTCATCGGCTGCGGCGGAGACGTCTTCGTGCGCGAGCGCGGCGCTGGAACGGCCGCGTTCGCCGCCGCCTGCGACGCGGGCTGCGCCGCCATGGCGGCCACGGACGCGCGCGTCGGGATGGCGACTGCCCCGCCGACCGACCCGATCGGCCCGTTCACGACGGGCATCGTGGGCATCGTCGGTCGGTCGGTGATCGCCGGCCGCTCACCGCGCAGCGTGATGCGGTAGTCGCCGATCTGCACCTCGTCTCCCTCGCGCAGCGGCGTGGGCGAGACGATCTTGGTGCCGTTGACCCGGACGCCCGTGAAGCTGGAGAGGTCTTCGATGCACAGCGTCCCGTTCTGGCGAGAGAGGCGCGCGTGCCGGCGTGACACGTTGCGCTCGGTCAGGCGGATCGTGTTCCCTTCCTGACGTCCGACCGTCATCTCGTCGCGTGTGAGTGGGACGACTGTCGTCTTCCCCTCATCGTCTTCGATGCTCAGCTTCAACACGCGAGACCCTCGAAATCAGCGGGCCTTTCGACTGTATCCGCCGCCCGCGTCCGGAGTCAATGCCTGACCCGACGCGGCGAGCCCCGGGGTGGACGATTCCCCCAGGGCGTCCCTTACCGGACGCGAACGAGGGCCCCCGCGATGACGACCCCCATCCCGATGACCAGGGCGCCGGCCACCACCGCCACGGCCATGTTCTTGTTCTCGTGAATCTCGCGCCGGAGGTTGTAGGGGGTGACCAGCTCCCAGAGGTAATAGCCGACGATCAGCAGCACGATCCCGCAGAGCCCGAACAGCGTGAAGTCCAGCAGCTGCCGGGCCAGCGGGGCGGCGGGCATCGCGTCAGAGGCTCCGGAGGTCCGGGTAGGTCGTCATGACGTCGGTCTCGGTCATCGAGTCGTTCGGGTCGGCGGGAGTCCAGATGACCTCCAGCCCCAGGATGGCGTCCGGCGGGACGCCGCCCAGCTCCGACAATACACCCGCCAGCTGCTCGGACGAGCTGGGGCGGTCGAAGTTCGAGAGAGGGGTCCGGGTGGCCACCAGCAGCGTGACCACCACCAGCTCGAGGGCCTCCTTGCCCTCCTCGGCCGGAGCGTCGGACCGCACGACGCGACCGTCGGTGCCGCGCACGCGCTCGACCTGGAACCGGCTCCGCTCGCCCAGCGCGATGCCGTTCATCGCCGTCTCGGCGTTCGTCAGGCTCATGGGGCCACGCGCGTCCCCGCCCACGTAGCGCACGGCGTCCTTCTCGCGCAGCAGCTCCAGCGCCGTCTGCTGCAGCAGCGCGGCCAGGCCCGCCTCGGTGGACGTGTCGCCGTGAGCCGCGAAATCGGCCAGCCGGTCCTGGATGCCGCGCGCCGACCGCCCCAGCGCCAGCTGCAGGCGGTAGAGGTAGGCCCGCCCCGGCATCGCGACGACCTGCCCGTCGTCGCCGTACCCGGCGTCGGGGGCGCTCATGCCGCGGCTGGCGCGCACGGCGCGGGCGATGGAGACCACCGCCAGGCCCACCACGACCATGCCCAGCAGCGGCCCGATCATGCCGAAGCCGCCCAGGCCGTAGCCGCCGAACCCCGGGAAGAAGAAGAAATGCGATCCACCGCCGTAGCCGTACCCCGACCCGTAGCCCGGCGAACGATAGCCTCCACCCGAGTAACTCGGCGCGGACATGCCCCCACCGGACCGGAAACCCAGCCGGCCGCCGAAGGAGCTGCCCGACCGGGGCCCAGCCAGCGCGGGCCCGCCCAGCGCGGCCGTGAGGGCGACCAGCAGCAGCAAGAAGCTCAGCGCGCGGCGCAGGATCTTCATGACGTCATCGAGTCTATGACCCGCCCCCCGGCGCCGCAACGCCTCACGCCGGCGCGCCGCCGCGAGCTCTGGCCAGGCCCTCGAAGTACTTTCGCAGCGCTGGCAGCGCGGCCACCAGGCGCCGGAAATAGTCCCGCCCCAGGAAGAGCAAGCTCGTCGGCACCAGGGTGCGCACGGTCGCGTTCGTCGGGCCGTCGTGCAGCAGCGCCATCTCGCCGAACAGATCTCCGGCGCCGAGCCGGGCCAGCGGCTGCCCGCCGCGCACCACCTCGACGCTGCCCATCAGGATCACGAACAGCCCCTGACCGGGCTCTCCCTCGCGGATGACGGGGGTGCCCGCGGCCACGTCCACGCCCTCGAACCGGCGAATCAGATCCATCTGCTGCTGGTGATCGAACGGCTTGAAGAGCGGCGAGGTCGCGAGCAGGTTCTTCAGCAGGCGCTCGCGCGCGAACTGCTCCAACCGCTGCCCCAGCGCGGGGACGGCCGCCACCAGCTCGGCGACGGCCGCGCGCCCGACCTCGATCAAGTCCGCCTCGCCGACGGCCTGCACGGTCGCCGTCCGCGGCTCGGCGGTCAGCAGCGCGACTTCCCCGAACAGCGCCCCCTCGTGCAGGTGCGCGCGCTCCACGGGCCGCCCCTGCGGGTCGTGCCCGACGACGCGCAGCTCGCCGGCGGCCACGAAGTAGAAGGCGTCGCCCGCCTGCCCCTCGCGAAAGATCACCTGCCCGTCCGTCGCGCGGACCAGGCGGACCTTGCTGACGGCGGCGGCGAACAGCTCGGGAGGCAGCTCGGAGAAGAACGGCACCGGCAGGACGTGCCCGGGGTACTGGATGAACACCGAGAGGTCCAGCGCCCGGGCGCGGGCCCGCTGGACCAGCTTGGCGACGTCGGTGGCGGCCGACGGGGCCGGCGGTTCGACGGGCGCGTCCAGGTCGACCGGGGCCTGCCGGGCCGCGAACTTCCCCAGCGCCGGCGAGCCGTGCGCGTAGCTGTGCGCCATCAGCGCGACGATGTCGTCCGTGGGTTGCCCCACCGACTCCAGCACCTTGCACCCGATGAGCGCGGGCAAGAGGTGCCCGGCGCGGGCGTCGTGCAGCGCGCAGCTCCGGTAGACCTGCACCGCGCCCTCGCGATCGCCCAGCTGCCACAGCAGGTCGGCGATCTTGCGGCGGCTGTCACCGTCGAGCGGATTGGACGCCAGCATCTTGTCGTGCGCCGCCAGAGCGGCCGGCACCTGCCCGGCACGGGCCAGCTTGCTGGCCTCGGTCTTCAGCTCGCGAAGCGTGAGCGGCATTGCGCGGACGTTAGCCGGGGCGTGAAATGCGGTCCAGTGTTGCCCCGAACTCCCCGAGAACGTGAGGCGGCCCTGGCGGCCCTGGGATTCGACGAGATTGGCCGCTCGACGGAGGGGCGGCCGATCGTGGCGCGGCGGTTCGGGGGCGCGGGCGCGCCGCTGCTGGTGATGGGCGGCATTCACGGCGACGAGCCGGCCAGCGTGGACGCGCTGCTGGACCTGCTGGTGCGCCTTCCGGCGTCGATCGTCCCGGTGCCGTTCTGGCTGGTGCCGGCGGCCAACCCGGACGGGCTGTGGGCCGGCCGCAAGAACTCGGCCCGCGACGTCGATCTGAACCGGAATTTTCCGGCGCGGTCCTTTCGCACGGACCACGCCCCCGGCTACTTCCCGGGCCCGGCGCCCCTGTCGGAGCCGGAGACCCGAGCGGTGGCGGCGCTGATCGCGCGCGAGCCGCCCCGGGGCGCGCTGGCCGTCCACGCGCCGTTCGCCTGCGTGAACTACGACGGGCCGGCGGCCGCGTGGGCCCAGGCAGTGGCGCAGGCCTGCGGCTGGCCGGCACGCGGCGACATCGGTTACCCGACGCCGGGGTCGTTCGGGTCGTGGCTGGGACTGGACCAGGGGCTGCCGGTCCTCACGCTCGAGCTTCCGGCCGGCCCCCTGGACGGGTTTCGTGCGGCGGCGGCGGTCGCCCTTGACGCCGCCCTGGCGGCCCCCCCGGCATGAAATGTCGGCTCGCGCGACTCCCGCCGCGCCGCGCTTCCGGGCTATACTTCTTGACAGGTGGGTGGGGGTCGTACTTCTCTGACCCTTTCGCGATGGATAACAAGGAGCGTAACTTCCTGGAGACGATGTCGAAGGCCCTCGTCTCTCTGCCCTTCGACCTCAAGATCTTGCTGGAGGCGGTGGCCGACCCCGATCTCGAACGCTCCGTGCGCGAGATGGCGGCAGGCACGGTCGTGCACGTGATCACGCCCAAGGACGGCAACGTCGAGGCGCCGCTGCGTTTCGCCGAGGACGTCGTCCAGCTGCGGCTCGCCGCCGCCAAGGTCATCGCCGAAGGCGGGGAAGGCGCGCCGGCGTTCCGGGACCGCTTCGCCGAAGACTTCACTCGGTTCGAGGAAGAGCTGGCCCTCTTTCGGGGCGTGCTGGGCGCCGAGATCGTCGACTGGTTGGACAGCCGCTGGGGCTCGTTCCTGAAGGGCGTCTACTCCAAGAAGAAGGTGTCCCAGTTCGTCGACGACGAAGAGGTCGGCACCTTCCTTTACGACGAGGGGCTGAAGTTCGGGACGCTCTACCCGATCAGCGACAAGTCGATCGCCGGCCGCGTGAAGCAGGCGCAGCCGATCATCGACCACCTCGCGCGCAAGCGCGATCAGGACAAGAAGAAGATCACGTCTTAAGGCTTTCGGCAGGCTCTTTTTTGGGACGGTTCGACTTGTCGCGCGGCTTGATAGCCGGCGCCGCCCACGATTCCCCGGTGGCGCTGCTGGACGTGGCCGTGGCGGTGGCCCAGGGGGCGCCGCCGCCCCCGCCCGAGATCACGCTCGCCGCGCGCGCCGCGGCGCCGCTGCTGGCGCATCTGGACGTGGACAAGCTGCGCGCCGCCGTGCAGACGGTGATCATGTCGCGGGCCCTCGACGTCGGCCTGCAGTGGATGCACGAGTCGGGCGTGCTGGGGGTCGTGCTGCCGGAGCTGGAGGCGACCGTCGACTTTTCGCAGGAGGCCGGGCGGCGCCACAAGGACGTCTGGGAGCACACCAAGCAGGTCGTGGTGCAGTCGATCGAGAGCCCCATCGTGCGCTGGGCGGCGCTGCTGCACGACATCGGCAAGGTGCCGACGCGCGTGATGCTGCCCGACGGGCGCGTCACGTTCCACCGGCACGCCGAGGTGGGCGCGCGGATGTGGGACCCGATCGCGCGGCGCCTGGGGTTCGACAAGACCGAGCGGCGCGACATCCGGTTCCTGGTGCTGAACCACCTGCGCGCCAACGCCTACGCGCCCAGCTGGACCGACGCGGCCGTGCGCCGGTTCGACAAGGAGATGGGCGAGCACCTGGAAGACCTGCTCGAGCTGTCGTGCGCCGACGTCACCTCGCGTCGCCCCGGCCGCCGCCAGGAGGCGATCCGGAACATCGAAGCGCTGCGGGACCGCATCCTGGCCATCCGGTCGCTCGACGCGCGCATCCCGCCGCTGCCCCCCGGCCTGGGCAACGCCATCATGGAGACCTTCGGCCTGCCGCCGTCGAAGCGGATCGGCGACCTGCGCAAGCTCTGCGAAGACGCCATCGACCGCGGCGAGCTGGAAGAGCGCAAGGAAGCGCCCTACTACATCGAATTTTTGCGCGACAAGATCTGACCAGGCGCGGGCCGCGCTTCGCGCTCACAGCGACAAGACGTATCGCAGGGCGATCCCGCCGCTGAAGACCTGCTGGGTCTTCTGGCCGCCGCCGGTCTGGACGGTCACGCCCAGCGGAACGACCACTTCGATCGGGGCGGCGCGTTCCAGGTGCCGAAAGGGGCCGGGCACGCGAACCAGGTAACCCCACCCGAGCTCGCCGAACAGCGACTGCGCGGTGAAGCGCCGTTCGCCGTCCGGCAGCGGCAACCAGAACGGCGTCACGGTGTAGCGCGCGTTGAGAAAGAGCACGTTCGCGAGGTCGCCGGCCATCAGGGTTGCGAGACCGTATCGCGCCTCCAGCGTCACCGGGACGGCGGGACCGGTGCGGAGGTTGCCTTGCGCGTCGCGCCCGCAGGCCGTCGCCGTGCACGACGCCGCGGCGTAGCCCGCCTGCGCGATCAGCTGCACGGGGCCGAGCCACTTTCCGGCGCCGGCCTGAAGGCCGATGAACGCCCACAGCCCGCCCGGCATGGGCGCGAAGAGGGCGTCGATCGTCGAGATCAGCGCCACCCGAGGCGACGCGTCGAGCGGCACGCTCTGGCTGACGGCCGGCGCGCGGATGCAGCCGCGGTCGGTCTGAATGTCGACGACGGTGTCCAGGCCGTACTGCAGGACAACGGAGCTCGATCGCAGCGCGATCTCGTGGCTGCCGGCGGGGAGCACCCACGAGCCACCGTCGACGCGAACGTCGTCCAGCTCGGTGCCGCCGCTGCAGGGTGAGCGCGTCGGCACCGTGAACCAGGCCTGGGAGATGATGTGCGTGCCCGAGGCCTGCGCTGCGAACACCATCTGGCCGTACTTGCCCAGGCGCAGGTAACTGAGCTGGATGTCCACGTCCGCGCTGCGCGCCCGCAGCGGGGTCACGGGCTGAAACCGCGCGCACCCGGACGCGAGCAGCGCCAGCAGCCAGAGGTGCCGGTGGCAGCGGCGCGGCGGGCGGCCGTCGTCGGACATGCGCGCCGATGATATCGTGAACGGTCATGGGGCGCGCCCGGGCCTGGCTGTCGTGCCTGATCGCGGCCAGCGGGTGTGGGACGACTGCCCCACCCACGACGCGCGCGACCTGGACCCCCGCCGAGCTGGCGGCGCAGGCCGGCTGCGAATCGGGTGACATCCGGGCCTGCGGCGCGCTGGGAAGGTCGCTGGTGCGCGCCGCGCGCGACATGCGGGACGTCGAGCGCGGGCTGGTCCTGCTGGAGGGGGCGTGCGGGCGCGACGACCTGACGGCGTGCGCGGCGCTGGGCGACTGGTACCGCGTTCAGGACGACGACCGCCATCACGGGCGCGCGACCGCGCTGCTGACGCGCGCCTGCGACGGGAACGTCGGGGACGGCTGTCGCGCCCTCGGCGAGGCGGCGGTCGACCAGCGTGACTGGGCCGGCGCCCTCCTGCTGTTCGACAGGGCGTGCGAGCTGGGCGACGCGGAAGGGTGCGAGAAGGCCGGCGTCTTCGGCCGGAAGTTCGAGAACCGGTCAGAGGAGCGGGCCGAAGCCTCGTTCCAGCGGGCGTGCGCGCTGGGCCGGCACTCCAGCTGCTACCGGCTGGGGATGATGTACCTGCACCGTCCGTCGACGGCGCCCGACGGGGCTGCGCTGCTGGCGCGCGCCTGCACCAGAGGATACGCCCCCAGCTGCCTGCCGGCCGCCGCGGCCTTCGCACCGGTCATCGGCCTCCAGCCCGCCTGCGGCGCGGCGGGACCGCTCGCCCAGCAGGCCTGCGCCAGCGGCGTGAACGACGGCTGCGTCATCGGCGACGCGTGCGCCCTCGAGGTGGGGCGTGATCGGCCGCGCGCCCTGTCTCGACTGCGGGAAGCGTGCGACCACGGGATCTCCATCGGCTGCTTCTACTGGGCCGACGCGCAGTCCCCGCAGACCGGCGCCGAGGTGGCCACCGCCTACGAAGCAACCTGCCAGGCCCACTCGGCCGCCGCCCCGACCGCCTGCGCCCGCCTGGCCGTCATGGCCCTCCAGCGCGCGGTCAGCAGCGCGGACACCGAAGTGCCTTTGGCCGCCCTGCGTGACCTCTGCAGCGAAAGCGTCACCGCCGCCTGCTGCGCCCTGGCCGACGTCTACACCGCCGGCCGGCTCGTTCCCCCGGACCCCGCCCAAGCCGCCCAATTCCGCCGCCCCACCTGCCCGCCCGCGCCCCGGTAGCGGGGTCGGGCGATCAGTCCCAGTCGCCCACGCCCTCGAGGGGCTCGCCCTTTTCCCAGTGGATCAGGTTGCGCTTCTGGCGGCGCAAGGTGCGCACCTGGAAGCCGAGCCAGACGACTGCCCCGATTGACACCACGATGACGATGATGAGCGCGGGGAGCGGCATGACCCGAGTTTGAATCCAGGCGGTTTCGAATGCCAGACTTGGCTCTCCATGCCCGAGCTGCCCGATCTGGTGCACGTCGAAGAGGTCCTGAACGGGGCCCTGGCCGGCAAGACCGTCACGGACGCCCGGACCGGGGATCCGACGGTGCTGCGGCTCATGGTGCGCGACCCGTTCCCCGCCGTGCTGGTCGGGCGGCGGCTGCAGGGGGTCGCGCGGCGCGGGCACTTCCTGCGGTTCGACCTGGGCGCGGACCTCGCCATCGTCATCAACGCGATGCTGGTGGGCCGCTACAAGCTGCTGGCGCCGTTGCCGGCGGCCGAGCGCAAGAAGGACCCCAGCGCGCTGGGCCTCGCGCTGTCGTTCGACGGCGCGCCCGAGCTGCAGTACCTGGACGAGAAACGGATGGGGAAGGTGTACGTGACGCGCCCCGAGGACGAAGGGTCGATCCCCGTCTACGGCCAGCTGGGGGTCGACCTGCTGTCGCCGGCTTTCACGCGGCAAGCCTTCGACGAGATCTTCGCCAAGCGGCGCGACCAGGTGCGCCCATTCCTGATGGACAAGCGGGCGCTGGCCTCGATCGGCAACGCGTACGCCGACGAGATCCTCTTCGCGGCCGGCATCCACCCGAAGACGTTCTGCCGCAAGCTGGAGCCGGCCGCCGTCGACGCGCTTTACGGAGCGATCGGGCGCGTGCTGACCGAGGCGATCGCCGAGATCCGGCGCCGCAACGACCCGCCCGAGGTGAAGGTCCGCGACTTCCTGAAGGTCCGGGGGCGCGACGGCAAACCCTGCTACGTCTGCGGCACCACCATTCGCGCCGTGCGCGTCGGCGACGGAGATGCCTGCTTCTGTCCGACCTGCCAGCCGGAAACCCGCAAGCTGTTCGTCAGCTGGTCGGGGCTGAATCAGCGCAAGGCGTAGAGAAAAAGCGCCGCCGCCGTGGCGACGTTCAACGAATCCGCGCCCGCCGCCATCGGGATCGTGACCCGGTGGGTGCACGCGGCGCGCGCCGCCGGCGACAGCCCGGGCCCCTCCGCCCCGAACAGCAGCACGGCCCGCGGCGGGCGCGCGAACCGGTCCAGCGGCACCGCGTCCGGATCCAGCACGGCGCCGACCACGGCCAGGCCGTCGTCGCGCAGCGCGAACAGGTCCTCGGGCCAGCGCGCCGCCCGCACGACGGGGACCGTGAACACCGCCCCCAGCGAGACGCGGATCGCCTTGCGATAAAAGGGATCCGCGCAGCGCGGGCTCAGGAACAGGGCGTCCGCGCCGAACGCGGCCGCGTGCCGGGCGATCGCGCCCAGGTTGTCGACGTCCGTGAGGTCCTCCAGCGCGACGACGGTCCGCGCGCCGGGGGAGATCGCCGCCGCGGCCGGACGCCTCGCCAGCGCGAGGCACCCGCGGTGGACGTGGAAGCCGGCGACGCCGTCCAGCACGGACTGGGGCGCCAGGTAGACGGGGAACGGCCCGCCCAGCGCGTCGGCCAGCGTCGCGAGCCGGGGCGCCGTCAGCAGGACGGATTCGATCTCCAGCCCGCTGCCGGCCAGGCGCCGCACGACCCGCTCGCTCTCGGCGACGAAGCGGCCGCCCTCGATGACCGTGCGCTCCTTGAGGGCGCGGTAGCCCGCGACGCGCGGGTCGGCGGGGTCGGCGATCGCGATCGGGGGCAGCGCCACGCCCCGAACATAGTCCACCGGGCGCATCGCGCGCGCGTGGTAGTAAACGTCATGCGCTGCACGACGACGTGGCTGCTGGTGGCGGCGTGGGCGACGGTGGGCGGCTGCTCCAGCTCCAGCGGGCCGCAGACGCCGCCCGCGCTGCTGAACGTCTTCTGGATCGCGAGCGGGCACCGGACGGCCGTCTGGACGAACACGGAGCCCGATGCCGGCACCACCCTGGCGCCGCCCGCCGTCCAGCAGGTCGACTTCGTGTTCGATCAGCGGCTGAACGGCACGAAGGTGGAGAACGCCTCCGCGCCGGCCATCGGCGTGTCGTGGCCCGAGCAGACCGCCGGCGCCGCCTTCCCGGCGACGGTCCTCTACAACAGCGAGCCGTTTTACGGCGGTGGGTCGTCGTACGCTTTCCTGCGCCCCGCCAGCGTGGGATTGCCGTCGGGCGACGCGATCACCTTCACGCTGGACCCGGCGCTGCTGACGGGCGCGAACGGGCAGCCCTTCACCGGGCCGACGCAGATCATTGTCATGACCGGGCCGCTGACCGCGACCGTGCGCGTCCCCTCCGACGCAGACGCCGGCGGCGTGGTCCCGGCCGGTTACATGATGCCGATCGTGTTTTCGAACCGCGTCGCGACGGACACGGTCACGCCGTTCATCCACGCGGCCACCCCCGCCGGTCCGCTGCCGGTGACCGTCGTCGCCAACGCGAGCGACCCGACGATCGCCTACGTCACGGCCGCCTGCGCGGGCGGGTGGCCGCCCGGCGTCCCCGTCACGCTGACGATCGACGCAGGCGCGCCGGACGCCTTCGGTCGCCTGCTGGCGGCGCCCGCCAGCGGCACCTTCACCGCGGTCAGCGCCGGCGGTCAATCACCCGACGGCGGGTGTTAGGTCTTCGCGTCGAGGTCGCGGGCGAAGATCTGGGCGAAGGTGTCGCGGACGGCGGACTTCATGTCGGCCATGGCGACGGGACGACCGAGCTCGCTCGACACCGACGCCATCACGGAGGCGTCCAGGCCGCACGGGTTGATGGCGCCGAAGCGGGTCAGGTCCGTCGACACGTTCAGCGCGAACCCGTGCATCGTGACCCAGCGCTTGACGGCCACGCCGATGGACGCCAGCTTGCGCGCGCCGCCCGCCGTCCAGACGCCCGTCCAGCCCGCCTTCCGGTCGCCCGCCAGCCCGAACCGGGCGATGGCCTGTATGAGCGCCTCCTCCAGGTTGCGCAGGTAGCGGTGCAGGTCGCGTTCCTCCTCTCGCAGCTGGAAGATCGGGTAGCCGACCAGCTGGCCGGGTCCGTGATAGGTGACGTCGCCGCCGCGCTCGATCTCGAACAACGGGATGTCGGCCGTCGCCAGCAGGTTCTCGCGGTGCGCGCTGCGGCCGGCCGTGATGACGTCCGGGTGCTCGACCAGCACCAGCGTGTCCGGAATCTCGTCGCGCTGCCGCTGGCCGACCAGCTCGCGTTGCAGCGCCCAGACCTCGCCGTACTCGCGGATGCCGAGGTCGAGGACGCGCGCCGGGTAGGTTTCGTTCACCGGTTCAGAATATGGATCGCTTCGCCCATCGCCGCCTTCGCCGCCTCCATGATGGCCTCGGGCAGCGTGGGGTGGGCGTGGATCGTGAGGCTGACGTCCTCGGCCAGCGCGCCCATCTCGATGGCCAGCGCCGCCTCGGCGATGATGTCCGAGGCGCCGTTGCCCACGACCTGGATGCCCAGCACCTCGTGGCTGGCGGCGTCCATGACCACCTTCACGAACCCGTCGGTGTCGGCGTTGGCGATGGCGCGCCCCAGCGCGACGAACGGGAACTTGCCGACCTTGACGTCGCGGCCGCGCTGCTTGGCCTCCTCGGCCGTGAGCCCGGCCGTCGCGACCTCGGGGTCGCTGAAGATGACCGCCGGGATGCAGCGCACGTCCATCTCCGCGGCGTGCCCCGCGATCACCTCGGCGACCACCTCGGCCTCGTGCGAGGCCTTGTGGGCCAGCATGGGCTGCCCGGCGACGTCGCCGATCGCGTAGATGCCGGGCACGTTGGTGCGCAGCTGGCGGTCGACGGGGACGAAGCCGCGCTCGATCTTCACGCCTAGCTCCTCGAGCCCCAGCCCCTCCGAGTTGGGCCGGCGCCCGACGGCCACCAGCACCTTGTCGGCCTCGACGGTGACGTCCTTGCCGCCGACGTCGGCCGTCACCACGGCCCGGCCGCCCTTTTCGGTCCACCCCTTGGCCTTGGCGCCGGTCAACACCTCGACGCCCAGCGCCTTCAGCTTGCGCGCGACCAGCGTGACGATCTCCGGGTCGTTGCCCGGCAGGATGGCCGGCAGCGCCTCCAGCACGGTCACCTTCGAACCGAGCTTCGCGTACAGCGTGCCGATCTCGATGCCGATGTAGCCGCCCCCGATGACCACGAACCGCTCGGGCACGGGGTTGAAGTCCAGCGCGCCCGTCGAGTCGACGATCCGGTTGCCGTCGAACTTGAACCCCGGGATCTCGATGGGCCGCGAGCCGGTCGCCACGACGATGTGGTCGGCCTCGACGGTGGTCTTGCCGGACGCGTCGGTGATCTCGACGGTGCGCGGCGACGTCACGCGCGCCGTGCCGGCCCGGAACTCGGCCCCGTTCGACTTCAGCAGCGACTTCACGCCG
>CAZJMY010000335.1:0-5700 GCA_964546845.1 uncultured Myxococcales bacterium
TCGCAGATGAAGACGCGCGGCCCGGAGATGAGCTTGCGCACCTCACGGCGCCGCTTCCCACAAAAGGAGCAGTGGAAGTCGTCCATCAAGGAAGAGTATTGCACCAGGTCTGCGCCGCGCCAAGCGTGGCCGGACGTCGAACGTCAGATAGATGCGGCTGACCATGGCCAGGTTCCCGGTCCCGTGACCCGGGCCGGCGCGGCCGGCGCCCGAAACCAACCCTTGATATTCGCACGGTGCCCGGCTCAGCCCGGCAGTTGCCGCCGTAGGCGACGCCGGATACTGTAGCGCCGCGAATGCGAGCATTGGTCGTCACCTCAAATCCTGCTACGGCTGCGTCCGAGCCCGAGTCTCCGGCAGCGGCCCTCAGCGATCTCGGCTGCGAGGTGGTGACGGTCGGGTACGACGTCGATCAACTCCCCGAGGACATCGAGCTGCAGCGCCCGTCGGTCGTGGTCGTCGACGCCGGCGCCCACCTCGAGGTCGGGCGCGCCGCGATCCGGCGCGTGCGGGAGGTCGGATCGCTGGCCGACGTCCCGGTGCTTCTGTGCGTCGAGGTGTCACGGCTCGCCGGCCTCGACCCCGAGGCGGGCGCCGACGATTTCGTGCTTTCGCCGGTGGTGGGGCCCGAGCTGTACGCCCGTATCCGCCAGCTGGACTGGCGCATGTCGTCGTTCCGCGCCGCCGGCCGCATCAAGATCGGGGATCTGGTCATCGACGCCGTCGCCGTCGAGGCCTCGTACCGCGGCCGCGCCCTGAAGCTTCCGCGCCAGGAATTCCAGCTGCTGAAGTTCCTGGCCGAACGGCCGGGCCGCGTCTTTTCGCGCGAACAGCTGCTGTCGCGCGTCTGGGGCTACCGCTACGCGGGCGGGACCCGGACGGTCGACATCCACGTCCGGCGCCTCCGCGCCAAGCTGGGCCCGGGCAGCGCCATGATCGAGACGGTGCGGCACGTCGGTTACAAGCTGCGCCCCCCGACCGCCTGAGGACGCCTGCCAACCCGGGCCTCGCGACCGGCGCCCTGCAAGCCGGGCCTTGAAACTCCGGCCGGAGTAGGGTAGTTCGCCGGGGCGCCATGGCGGAGATGAACCTGCTGCAAGCGGTGAACGATGCGCTGCGGGTGGAGATGCGGCGCGATCCCCGCGTGGTCGTGCTGGGTGAGGACGTCGGCAACTTCGGCGGCGTCTTCCGCGCGACCGAGGGGCTGCAGGCCGAATTCGGCCCCGACCGCTGCATCGACACCCCGCTGGCCGAATCCGGGATCGTGGGGACGGCGATCGGGATGGCCCTCTACGGGATGCGCCCCGTCCCCGAGATCCAGTTCGGGGACTACATCTACCCGGCCTTCGATCAGATCGTCAACGAGCTGGCCAAGCTGCGCTATCGGTCGGGCGGGGAGTACGCGGCGCCCGTCGTGGTGCGCACGCCGATCGGCGGCGGCATCAAGGGCGGGCACTACCACTCGCAGTCGCCCGAGGCGCTGTTCACGCACGTCCCGGGGCTGAAGGTGGTCTGCCCCTCGAATCCGGTCGACGCCAAGGGGCTGCTGGCCAGCGCCATCCGGGGCGACGACCCGGTCATCTTCATGGAGCCGAAGCGGTACTACCGCGCGGCGCGCGGCGACGTGCCCGAGGGGGAGTTCACGATCCCGCTGGGCCAGGCCAAGGTGGTGCGCGCCGGCAAGCAGGTCACCGTGCTCGCCTGGTCGGCGATGGTGCACACGGCGTTGGAGGCGGCCGAAAAGGGGGCCCAGGCCGGCTACGATCTGGAGGTCATCGACCTGCGGACGCTGGTGCCGTTCGACGAGGCGGCCGTCCTGGCGTCGGTCGAAAAGACCGGCCGAGTCGTGATCGTGCAGGAGGCGCCGCGGACCTCCGGATTCGGCGCCGAGCTGGCGGCGACCATCGCCGAGAAGGCCATCCTGCACCTGGACGCGCCGATCGTGCGCGTGGCGGGGCTGGACACGCCGTTCCCGTACACCCTCGAGCACGAATACCTGCCGGACGCGGATCGCATCCTGGACGCCGTCGAGCGGGTGGTGCGCTTTTGAGCACCTACGAGTTCAAGCTGCCCGACATCGGCGAGGGGGTCGTCGAGGGCGAGGTCGTCCGGTGGCTGGTGAAGGAAGGCGACCTGCTGGCGCAGGACCAGCCGATGGTCGAGGTCATGACCGACAAGGCGACGGTCGAGATCCCCGCCCCACGGCCGGGGCGCGTCGCCAAGCGTCTGTTCGCCGAGGGCGACCGCTGCCCGGGCGGCAAGGTCCTGATCGTCATCGATCTCGACGGCGACGGGGGGCAGGCGGCGGCGCCGGCCGGCGCGCCTGAGGTCCCGGCCTCGCGGCCCAACGCCCCGGTCGCGGCGGTGGCGGCGGCGCGGGCCGATCGTCAAGGTGGCTCCGTGCTGGCGACGCCCGCCACGCGCAAGCTGGCCCGCGACATCGGCGTCGACATCCAGGCCGTGGCGGCCACCGGCCCGGCGGGGCGCGTGACCTCGGACGACGTCCGGGCGCACAAGCAGAACGGCGGCGCGGCGAAGCCCGTCTCGCCGGGCGCCACGGCCAAGCCCGTCTCCTCGCCGGGCGACAAGCGCGTCCCGTTCCGCGGCGTCCGCAAGAAGATCGCCGAGACGCTGGCCAGGTCGAAGTTCACCGCGCCGCACGCGACCTACGTCGAGGAGGTCGACTGCACCGATCTCGTCGCGCTGCGCGCCGCCGTCAACGGCCGCGCGGCGGGGGCCAAGGTCTCGTACCTGCCGTTCATCATCAAGGCGACGGTCGCCGCGCTGAAGAAGTTCCCGCAGATGAACGCCATGCTGGACGACGCGGCCGGCGAGATCGTCCAGTGGGGCCACGTTCACATGGGCCTCGCGACGGCCACCGAGTCCGGCCTGATCGTCCCCGTCATCCGCGACGCCGACCGCAAGTCGATCGCCGAGCTCTCGGGGCAGATCGCCCAACTGGCCGAGGCGACCCGCACCGGCAAGGCCTCGCGCGAAGAGCTCACCGGGTCGACGTTCACGATCACCAGCCTCGGCGCCTGGGGCGGCGTGATGGCGACCGCCATCATCAACCCGCCCGAGGTCGCGATCCTGGGCGTGCACCGCATCGCGAAGCGGCCGGCGGTCGTGGGCGACCAGATCGCGATCCGCGATCTCATGAACCTGTCGATCTCCTTCGACCACCGCGTCGTCGACGGCTTCGACGCCGCGCAGTTCGTGGGCGAGATCAAGCGCCAGCTCGAGGCGCCGGCGGCGCTCGACGACAAGTCGATCTGAACATGGCAACCCGCCGGACGCAGAAGAACGCCCCCTCGACCTCTACCTCCGCCGGGGCGACGCCCGCGCAGCCGACGTCGCGCCACATCCGCGCCGGGCTGGGCGATCCGGCGATGACGGAGGTCCAGGCCTGGACCGACGAGGCGTTTGCCCGCGCGACCTCGATCGTCGACCGGGCGGAGGGCGCGCGCGAGCTGGACGCCGCGGTCCTGCACGACGCCTATCGCGCCATGCTGCAGATGCGCGCGCTGAGCGCCGCCGCGGAGGCGCTGGTCGCCGACGGCACGATCGGGTCGTACGCGTCGACGAAGGGGGTCGAGGCGGCGGTCGCGGGGGCCGTCGCGGCACTCGGCGCCGGGGACATGATCGTCGCCAACCGTCGCAGCGGCCCGGCGGCGCTGGTTCGCGGGCTTCCGGTGGCGGCCTTCGCCGCGCAGCTTCTGGGCAACGCGCACGACCTGGCGCAGGGGCGCCGGCTGCCGGGCTGCCCGGCGATCCCGCGGGCGCTGAACGTCGTCCCGGGGTCGTCGCACGCCGGCACGCAGCTGCCGCAGGCCGCCGGGATCGCCTGGGCGGCCAAGATGCAGCGCAAGCCGACGGTGGCGCTGGCCTACCTGGACCCGCAGGAGGTCGACGCCGAGGACTTCCACACCGGCGTGAACTTCGCGGGCGCCTTCCACCTGCCCGTCGTGTTCGTGTGCCTGAACGACCGTCCGGATTCGCCGATGAAGACCGCCGAGACGGTGGCCGTGCGGGCGCTGGCGTACGGCATCGCGGGTTCGCGCGTCGACGGGACGGACCTGGTCGCGGTCTGGTCGCACGTGCGCGCCGCCGTCGAGCGCGCGCGGCGCGGAGAGGGCGCCACCCTGGTCGAGGCGGTGATCGAGCCGGGGCGGAACGCGCTGGCCGTGAGCGGCGCCCGGCTGGCCGTCGCGCAGATCGTCGACCCGCGCGGCGCGTCCGAGCTGCAAGCGGGCGCGCAGAAGGAGGTCGCGGCCGCGATGGAGGCCGAGCGGCGGGTCGGCCCGCCGCCGCTGGCGCGGATCATCGAGGGCGTGACAGCCCAGCCCAGCGCCGCGCTGCGCGAGCAGCTGGACGCGCTGACCAAGGCCGGCCGCGAGGCCTGACATGGCCTCGGTCCGCCGCGTCCTGATCGCTGGCGCCGGAATCGGCGGACTGGCGGCCGCCGCGGCGCTGCGCAAGGTCGGGATCGAGACGGAGGTCTACGAGCAGGCCGACGAGGTCCGCGAGGTGGGCGCCGGCGTCGGCCTGTGGGCGAACGCGCTCGGCAGCCTGGACCAGCTGGGGGCGGGCGACGAGATTCGCGCCGCGACGATGCCCCTCCGGATCTTCACCGCGGCCCGTTCCGACGGGCGGGTGATCCGCACGATTCGCCTGGACGACCTGGGACCGGAGTTCGCCGAGGCGGTCTGCCGCGTCGTCGCGCGCCCCGTGCTGCTGGCGGCGCTGTCGCGCCTCGTCGCGCCGGAGCACGTCCACACGGGGACCCGGGTGGTCGCCGCCGAGAGCGCCGGCGCGGCGGTTCACGTCCGCATGAGCAACGGCTGGACACAGGAAGCAGACCTGCTGATCGGCGCCGACGGCCTGCACTCGACGGTGCGCCCGCTGGTCGTGGGCCGCGACAAGGTCCGCTACGCCGGCCAGACCTGCTTTCGCGGCCTGGCGACCCTGGCCTCGCCCAACCCGCGCGAAATGCGCGAGATCCACGGCGCGGGCCAGCGCGCGTCGGTCTGCCCGATCGACGCGCGCAACGTCTACTGGTGGGCTGCGTTCAACGCGCCGGTGAACGACATCATCCCGCCCGAGCGCCGCAAGGCCCTGCTGCTGGAGCGTTTCGGCGACTGGCCGTTCGCGCTGCCCGAGGCCATCGCCGCCACGCCGGAGGGCGGGATCCTGCAAAACGATCTCGTCGACCGGAAGCCGGCCCGCGGCTACACGCGGGGGCGGATCGCGCTGCTGGGCGACGCCGCCCATCCGGCGACGCCCAACCTGGGGCAGGGCGCGAACATGGCGATCGACGACGCGATCGCGCTGGCGCGCGCGTTGCGCGACGAGCCGTCGCTGCCGGCGGCGCTGGCGCGCTACGAACGCGAGCGGCTGGACCGCACGCGGCTCATCGTGAAGCGAAGCTGGTCGTACGGGCGCCCCTACCGCTGGACGTCACGGCCAGCCATCCGGCTGCGCGAGACGATGATCCGGCGGACGCCGGCGCGCGTGATGACCGACCTGCTGCGGTGGCAGACGCTGGACAGCGTCGGCCCTCTTTGACCCGTTGCTGATCGGCGGCGTCCGGTATAAGCCTGCCGCATGGCGGATCAGAAGACGCGCGTCGACGTGGTGGTCATCGGCTCGGGCCCTGGCGGCTACGTGGCGGGCATCCGGCTCGCGCAGCTCGGCAAGAAG
>CAZJMY010000336.1:0-2530 GCA_964546845.1 uncultured Myxococcales bacterium
CACCACGGCGGCCACGTGCGTCCAGACGTCGGGGACCAAGCAGCCGCAGAACACGTTCCAGAAGACTTGTGGCGCGTTCACGGCGTAGCGGAACGCGTAGGTCGGCGGCCCGCCGTTGCCCCCCAGCGTGTACAGAGCCCACCCCCCGCCCATCACCTCGGTGCTGAGCAGGTTGGCGACGGGCGCGCCGAGCTCGCTGGAGGCGATGAAGACCCAGGCGCTGACCGTGTAGCTGAAGGTCGCCGACGGGAATCCCGCCACCGCCACCACGTCGGCGCCGGACAGGTGGATCGCGGCCCCGAAACGCCCCGTAGGCATCCATGACCACGCCGGCCCCTGAAGCGCGCCGTTGTGACCATTGCCCGACCCGTCGCCGGCGACCGCGCCGTTCCCCTCGTCGAAGGCCCAGTGGGCGACCAGCCCGTTCGTCAGCGCGTTTTGCCCCAGCGTCGCGACCTCGATGGGCGCGGCCGAGCAGCCGCCCACCGTCGCGAGCAGCGCAAACGCCACGCCCAGCCGTCGGGCGCATTCCCGCCGTCTCACAGCCCCCCCAGCAGAGTCATGGTGGCCAGCAGCGTCGGACGTCCGACCCGCGCGATCTCATGCCCGAAGTATTGCGCCGTCGGAAACGGCTGGGCCAAGACCGCGTGCGCCTCGGCCCCCAGCCCGAAGCGCCGCCCGTCCAGCGGGATGCGAAAGCCGACCCCCAGATCGCCCGCCGCGCCCCAGCGCGTGCCGCCCGCCCCTCGATATGGCTCGCTCGGGTGGGCGTCGACGTCCAGTCGCAGCGCGCCGGCGCCGGCGGAGATCAGCGGCTCCAGCCGGTGACCACGCCTGAAGCGCAGCAGCGTCTCGGCGACGAGGACCGTCTGCGACAGGTCGGCGGACCCGTTCGGGATCGCGACCCGGCCGGCCGTTCCGAGCCCCACGAAACCCACGCGGATGCACGCGCGACGGCCCAGCGCGCGCTCGACCCGCGCGACCGGCAGGAACACGTTCCACGGTCCGCTCACGGCGGCCGCGGTCGCGCCGCCCGCCTCGATCGCCCACGTCCAGTCTCGCGCGTCCAGAGGCGCCGTGGCCCAGCGCTCGACGGCCGGCGCGGCGGCGGGGCCGGGGGCCGCCGCCTGGGACGCCGGCGTGATGGCGAGCTCGAGGAAGCTGGCCCGCAACAGCTCGACGGCGCGCACGGCCAGGATCTCCGCGACCCGCGCGGGGTCGCTTGCCGCCGCGTTCACGCGGCGGACCACGGTCTTCCCGGTCACGCGGTCGATGACCCACAGCTCGGCGCTGCCCGGGTCGGGGCTGGCGACGACCGCCACCAGCGCCGTCGCGGACTTGTCGTTCGCGGCCTGGACGCTCGTGGCCGGCGGCGCGAATTTCTCCAGAGACGCCCGCACGTCGGCGCCCAGCGGCAGGTCCAGGACGTCGGCGTCGAAGCCGGCGCCGATCAGCTCGCCGCGCAACCGCACCAGAGCCTCGGTGACGGAGGCGGGCGCCGCCGCGGGGCGCACCAGGACCACGCGCGGCAGCGACGCGGGGGCTGCGGCGGAGGCGGCCGCGGTGGCCGCCAGCAGGGCGACGGCGAACGCCGCCAGTCCACCCAGCTTCACGGGCCGGAGGCGGGCGTGTCGCCCAGCAGCGCGTGGGCGGCGCCGGCATAGCTGCCGCGCGGAAAGCGGCGCACGTAGAGCTCGGCGACGGGGCGGGCGGCCGCGCTTCCGTACAGCTCGCGCAGCGCGATCATCCGGCGCCCCAGCGCCTCGGCGGCGTACGAGCCGGTGGGCGCCTCTTCCAGGTAGCGATCGTACCAGCGCAACGCGCGGATCAGGCCGCCGCCCCCGTTTTCGTCGAGGCGGCCCAGGAAGAACGCGGCGTCGACCGCGCGCGGCGATCGGGGAAAGCGCTGGCGCTGGGCGGTCAGCGCCCGGCGCGCCAGGTCGTCGCGGCGCTGATACCGGGCGGCGTCCGCCAGGGCGGCCAGCTCGTCGGAGCCGGCGGTGCGCAGCACGCCGCCCAGGTCTCGGCTGGCCTCCTGCACGATGGTCGCGAACTCGCCGGCGGCCAGCGCCGCGGGCCACGCGCGTGAGCCGTGGACGTCGCGCGCGTCGCGCAGCTCGTGGGCCTCACGCGACGGGTGGGCAACCGCCCGCACCGCCGGCGCCGCGGGCGCAAATCCGGGTGGCGCCGTTCGGGCGTCCGGTCGCGTGTCCGCCTGCGGGCCTCCGGCGTGGGGCACCGGTCCGTCGTCCTCGTCACGCCCCTTCTGATCGACGTCGTCGATCGGGCGCAGCAGCACCCGCGACTCGTGCACGGCGACCGTCAGCCGCTGGCCGGCGCGCATGGGGATGGCGCCGGTGGTCAGCGGGCCGTCGACGGAGATCGACCCGCGCTGCAGCCGCACGTCGAGACGTCCCTCGGCGGCGTTCCAGGCCGCCGTGAACACCGTGCCGTGCACGTGGATCGTGAAGGGGCCCGCGTCGACCTGCCAGCGGGCGTGCGGGCGAGGCACCACGTCGACCGCCGCGCT
>CAZJMY010000337.1:0-7655 GCA_964546845.1 uncultured Myxococcales bacterium
AGGCTTTCTTGCCCAGCTCGCGGATGTGCTCGACCGTGCGGTGCAGGTGGGGCGACGCCTCCAGGTGGACGGTGATGCCGTCGGCGCCCGCCTTGGCGAAGGCGTCCAGGTAGCGCTCGGGCTCGACGATCATCAGGTGGATGTCCAGCGACAGCTTGGTGGCCTGCTTCACGGCCGCGACCACCGGCAGGCCGACGCTGATGTTGGGCACGAACCGCCCGTCCATCACGTCGACGTGCAGCAGGTCGGCCCCGGCCGCCTCGACCGCGCGCGCCTCTTCCCCCACCCGCGCGAAGTCGGACGCGAGGATGGACGGGGCAATCCGAACCGGGGGGCGCGCGCTGGCGGGACTCGACACGTGACAGGGCGGACCAGGATCCAAAATATCGCCAGGATGATCCCCGAGCAGCAACAGAGATGGAACCGCACGCGCCGGGTCAGCGCGCGTGAGACCGGTAACGCGCGCCTGAACGCGTTTGGGCAAATCGGCGATCGAGCGCCGGACGGTCACGACCGCTGGGAAACTGGGCATGCGAGCGGTGGCTTTTACCACGACACCCCGTACGCACGGTTCGCTCTAGATGCGGCGCAGACCCACGGCGCCGGCCCGAGGGGGACATCTGCGTCCGCGGCGCTCTGTTATCTCGGCCGCTCGGGTTGACGGCGCCCGATCACGTACGCGACGACGCTGGCGGCGGCGGCGACGGCCGCAGTCACGAAAAGAGCCGCACCCGCGGCGCCGTACGCCCGGCCGCGTGCGTCTTCGCGGTCCTGGTCAGCCCCCCAGATCGTCGCCGATTCGACGTTTTGCTCGGAGGCGTGCGCCTTCACCCCCAGGACTACGCCGGCGACGGCGGAAGCGGCGCTCGCGCCCGCCGCGCCCCAGGACACCGCGGTCCAGACGGCGGCGTGCGGGCGACCGGGACGGGAGGCAATGACCGCGGCGTCGTCCATCTGCGCGGCCGGCGCGGCAAGGTCGTTCGCGTTGAAGGGACGGCTCACGGTAGAAGCCGCGACGACGGGCGGCGCACTGGACGATTCCGGCGACGGAAGGGGCTGAGGCGTGGCCCGATTCGCGCAGGGCAGCAGCTCCCTCCGGCGGGCGTCCGCCCGCTCGACCAGGGCCGGCGACTGCTTCCCCTGCTGAACGAGCTCGTCCAACTTGTGGACCGCGCCCGCGCAATCGCCGAGCGCGACGTGGGTCTCGGCGATGTCGAACAGGATCTCCGGCCTGTGCGACAGCGCGTAGGAGCGCTCGAACGACTTCAGCGCTTCGGCGTAGTCCCGCGCGTCATAGGCCTCGAGGCCACGCTGAAAACAGGTTTTCGCCTCGGACAGCGGCTCGTCCGCCGCCTGCGCGAAAAGGTGCGGCGACGCCAGAATGATTGCCACTGCCGCCAGCCGAAATGCCCGCCCGCTCAGGATTTTCACCGGAGACGCCCGATCAGAATGGGTTCAACAGCTGCGTACTGGACGGCTCGAACGGAACGTCCCGAACCAGGGGATCGGGAACGCGAGGCGCCTCTGACGAGTCCGGCGTCGCTGGCAGCGTCGGCGACACGGTCGCGGTCGACACGCCGGCGGTCGCGGTCGGCGCTGCGGCGGCCGGCGCGGGCGTGCCGTGACGCTTCGAAGGGCGGCGCTGCTTCATGAACGCCGTTGCCGGCGCAGCGCCGTCCGTCTTCATTCGCTGCGCAGGCGCACGCGAACCTCCGACGTCGGTGTCGTCCCTGACGAGCTCGAAACGCGGCGCGACATCCTGGCCGGACGTTCGCGCCCGCAACGCCGCGTGGTGGTCGCCCAGTGTCGAGAACGACATCGCGGCCACCGCGACGAGCGCCGCGGCGGACAGCGCAGAGAGAACCAACCTGCCGCGCCCCCGCCCCCCGTCCAGCCGCGCGAGCAACTCGGCGGCATGCTTCGGCCGAGCGGCCGGATCGACGGTCAGCGCGCACCCGATCAGCGCCCGCCACGGCAGCGGCAGATGACGCAGGTCCGGGTGAGGGCCGACGAAGCGCCGCCGTAGCAGGACTTCGCGGGCGATCAACCCGAAGCCGTACACGTCGCTGGCCCGCGTGGCCGGGCACCCCAGCAGGCGCTCGGGCGCGGCGTACGCGCGGGTGCCCGAAAGACCCGTCCCGGAGCCGACGTCTGTCGCGACCAGCTCGGAGCCCGCCAGCCCGAAGTCGGTGATGACGGCGCGAAGCGTCCCGTCCGCGCGACGGCTCACCATCACGTTTTCGGGCTTGAGGTCGCGATGGATGACGCCGGAGCCGTGCGCGGCCGAAAGACCCGCGGCGAGCTGCCGGAGAATGTCCGTCCGTTGCTGGTCGGTCACGCCCGGGTCCGGAATCAACGAGGCCAGCGTTCGTCCCTCGATGAACTCCATCGTGATGAACGTGAGCGGCCCGACGGTGTCTCCACCGCAATCGATTCCCAGGTCGAAGATGCGGCACACGTTCGGGTGCGTGACCGCGTGGGCGGCCGCCACCTCGCGCTTCAGCCGCGCGATGGCGCGTTCGCTGTCTACCGAGCGGGCGTTCAACGTCTTGATCGCGACGGACTTTCCCAGCAGCAGGTCTTCGGCCTCGTGAACCTCGCCCATCGCTCCCATCCCCAGGAAGCGCCGAATGCGATACCGGTCGCAGAGGGTCATTCCGGACTGCAACACGCGCGGTTGCCATCGACGGACCGATTCGACGCCGTCGCTGTCGCGGACGAGCTCCGCCATCATGAGCCGACACGCCGAGCATCCGGCCAGGTGTCCCTCGACGACGTGCCGCTCGCTGGATTGCAGCTGAGTCGCAACGACCCGAACGGCCCGACTTTCGGTCAGACACTCTTTCGAATACTCGACGGACGCAACGCTCATGACCGACCGAGGGTGCCTACACTCTAGCGCAACTCGGTCACCCTACGTTATAGGAGAGGCGTGCGGCTTCGGGGCGGCGGTGTCAGGTCGTTCGCGCTGATGATCGGCTCAATGGTCGTCGCCCTGTCTTGTTACGACCCGCGGTTCAAGAGCTGCGCCACCCGTTGCGGTCTCAACGGCGAGTGCCCTGCGGGGCTCGTGTGTAAGGCCGGTTACTGCGCGTCGACCGAGGCGATCTGTCCCACCAACCCCGATGGCGGCCCGACCGCGGACCAGCGGCGCACCGATACCGGGTCCGATCGCAATCAGCCCGACCTAGCATCGAACGGGGACCGGGCGGCGGATGTTCGCACAGATGCCGGCCAAGACGTGAGCGCGGGTACTCATGGAGATGCCGCCTTGGACCGACCCGACGCAGCCACTGGCCGCCCCGATGCTCCCGGTAACGGGCATGCCGCGGATGGACCGGCCGACCGCATGGACGGCGGGTCCGACGGTGCGGCCGACGGAAGGACCGTCGACGCACGCGCCGACGCCCCGACAGACGGCGGCTCCGACCATGCCGGACGGCCCCCGAAATGCCCCGAGCGCCACTACCTCAACGTTGTTCGCCAGACCTGTGTTCCCGCGCACGATCTGAACGGCGACGGGCGCGCCGACCTGCTGGCGGTCAATGCCGACGACATGCAGGCCCTGATCTCCAACGGGACGTCGTTCTCGAAAACGAAATGGTTCGACGGCGCCTTTTACGGAGTCGTGGGGAACGACCCGTCGGGAAAAGGGACGTTCGCAGCCGATGTGACGGGAACCGGATTCGCGAGCGGCGTCGCCTTCGGGGAGAATTTCGTGGCCGTCGTCCACACCTCCGGTCCCGGCTTCGGCGACTGGTATGACAACGTGGCATTTTGGTTCATCAACCCCTTCTGGGGAACCCGCGGGACCTTCCTGGCCGACCTCAACGACGACGGCGCGGTCGACATGCTGGCGGTCAACGATGAACAGATCGACGTCTCACTCTCCACGACCTACAACTTTCAGATGGGCCGCGGCTGGCTGGACGGCGACTTCACGATGTACACAGCCTTCTTCCTGGCCGATGTGGATGGGGACGGGTCAGCGGACGTCGTGGCCACGCGGCCGACCTCCGTGGACGTATTCTCGTCGCTGGGAACCGGTCTACTCTCGGCCAAGAGTTGGAGACCCAGCGGTTTTGTCGGTTCGGTGGCGACCTTCTTTGCCGACGTCGATGGCGACGGTGCAGTCGATGGCATTCGCGTGGAACAGAACGGTGTTTGGGTCGCGTTGTCGACGCGACGTGCGTTCGCCGATGACGTTCGATGGTTCGAGGGGCCGATCATCGGCGACGTCGCCTCGTTCGTCGCGGACGCCGACGGGGACGGCCGGGCGGACTTCATCGCAGTCAACAACGCCGACGTACGGGTGAATCTTTCGACGGGGACTTCGTTCTTACCTGTGTCCACCTGGTACACGGGACGCTTCGCGGGCTCGATCAACACCACCGTGGCACCCGTCTCGTCGTCATCCTGCGGAACCGGCCCGCACCTGTAGAGCGACGACGCATGGTCAGCTCGGTCGATTTGGCGCAGGCGCACGAAGACGGCCGGCGTCGCTGGCTTCCAATTGATCTCCCGCTGGATCGCTACATCGAGCTCTGCACGCAAGCGACCGTCACCGTCGAAGCGCTTCGCTTGCGCCCCGACGATCTCTACATCGCGTACGCAACCGCCTCAGGCTCAAACGGTGCCGCCGAGGCCCTGGATGAAGCATTCGTTCACAAGCTGGGCCCCGCCATCCGGCGCGTCGGAACCGCGCCGGATGCGGTCCCCGACGTCCTACAAGCCACGCGAGAGCGTCTTCTCACAGGCGAGCACCCCCGGCTGGCGGCATACAACGGGACCGTCCCGCTGCGGAACTGGATCAAGTTAATCGCGGTTCGCCTGGCCATCGACCTGGCGCGGGCCGGTTCGGTCACCACGCGGCTCGACGCGTCGTTCGCCGCGCAGCCAATTGCCGCCCCGGCGGACCCGGCAACGCTGCTGGCCAAAACGCAGTTCAAAGCGAGCCTCGAGGCCGTGTTGCGCGATGAGCTGGCCCGACTGCCGCCCGACCGCCGGTTGGCGTTTCGCCTTCATTTCATAGAAAACCAGAGCATCGACGCGATCGCGCGGCAGTTCGCCGTCCACCGCGTGACCGTCGCCCGCTGGCTCTGGACCCTGGGCGAACACATCCGCGAGAACCTGCAACGGCGGTTCCGCACCGAGTTCGGCGTCGCCGCCCCGGACTTCGACAGCCTCGTCCGCGTCCTCCGCAGCACGATGAGCGTGGACCTTCGCGCCCTCGTCGACCCGCCGTAGACCGTTTGACACCGAGCGTTCAGACTGAGGCGCCGGGGCAGTGCCCCGGCACATCGGCGGCTCGCCTGGCCTACGGACCGCCCGCGATGGCGGTCATGTCCAGCTTGCTCCAGGCGGACGGGTTCGCGGCGGTGTTGGACAATTGCCAGATGTGTCCGCCCGACACGCTGAAGGTAATGTAGTTGACTCGATCCGGGCCCACGAACCCGTTCGGGAGTGTCGCCGGGACCGCCGCGCCGGTGATGGAGGTGAGGTCGTGGCAAGCCCAAGACCCACCCGGCGCGAGCCCCAGCTCATACAGGTGCAGGTTAGTCCCTAAGAACAGGACTTCGTTCGTGTTGTCCATCCGGACGAACGGGGCAGGCTCAGAGTTGCTGGCCTGGCAGCCGCTAGCCGCCGTGAGGTCGGCCGTGCCCCACGCCGGCCCGCCCGAGTTCAGGAAGATCTCTTCGACGTGCCCCGCCGTGGTTCGGTAGAGCACCGAGCTGTACCCGTCTGCGCGGGTGTACGGTCGGGCGCCGCTTGCCGCCAATGGAGCGGCGGTTCCCGCCGTCAGATCGACGCTGGACCACTGGGAACCACTGCGACTCAGCTCGATGATGTGGTTGTTGGTCGCGGTGTAAACGACGGCGTCCAATCCGTCCGCTCGCACGTAGCCGGTCGCCATGGAACCCGGCGTGGTCGGGAACCCCGCCGCCGACGACAGGTCCGTGGCCAGCCACGAAGAGCCGCCGCTCGGCAGCCGCATTTCGTATACGTGCTGGTTCGAGCCAACGTAGACCACCGCCGACGCATTGTCAGAGCGGACGTAAGCCGTGGGCGATCCGCCGCCACTCGTCGGCAATCCCAGCGTTCCCGTCATGTTGAATCCGCCCCACCCGGAGGTGAGAGCAAGCTCCCAGATGTTGTTGTCGCCGCCCAGGAAGAGGACAGCGTTGACACCGTCCGTGCGAACGTAAGAGGCGATCTGAGAGCCACGCGCGATGACCGGGGTCCCCGCGGCAGCGCTGAGATCCCCAAGGATGTAGGCGCCGCCCCCGCTGGAGCTGATCTCCTTGACGTGCCCGCTGTTGGGTTCGGTGTAGGTGAACGCGGTGATCCCGTCAGACCGCTCGTACCCGATGGTTTGCCCCTGGGTCGGCCAGAAGCCCGCGACGCCCTGAGCCCAGCCCCGGATGGAGTCGCTGCGCACATAGTGTGATTCGCTCACCGTCGGAGGGCTGGCCGTGCAGCTCACCCAGCTGGCTACGCCAATCGGGCGGAAGTAGCTGCGGACCTGCTGGTACATCGATGAGCCCGAGTCACCCGAGAACGCGATCTGGCCCGACGAGTTGGGAAGAGTCTTGTACTGTGTCAGCGACTCGATGGTCGACACGGGCAGCGTTGCCGACCGGAGAGTGCCGGCCCCCGTCGAGCCGGGGTTGGTCGAGCAGGAGGTGATGGCGTTGGCGCCCCAACCCTGCGTCCAGAACGACTGCGAAGCCATCGGCCCTTCCGACGCGAGAGAAAACCAATTCGGGTACGTCGCCAAGCTCGGGGCCGTCGGGGGGGTCGTTAATTTCACCAGCGCAGCATCCAGCGTGGGGTGACGGACGATCAGACGACCGGCCGGCGTATTGCCGCCATTCAGAATGTGAGCTGTGACGTTCCCGGGCGGAACGGCTGTTCCGCCCGTGATCTGCTGGTTCTCCGTCACGCAATGATGAGCCGTCAGCAACCAATCGGCCCGGATCAAGGTCCCAGTGCAATGATGGGGAGTTGGAGAATCCATCATCAGAATCGACACGTAAGGAGTGCCGATTGTATCCGCGCTGACTGTGTTGCCGTTGATGATTCCGTCATTGTTCGACTGAATGCCGTTTGGCATCTCGCCGCAACCGACGGTGGCGGCCATGCTCAGCGCTGCCAAAACCCTCCTGCCCGGCGCGGATCCCAACGCTCTCCATCTGTTCATCGTAGGCTCCTTATGGTGGTCACCCTTCCCATACGGAGCCGCGATCCCGTTGTTGCACCGGATTCGTCGCTGGCGCGTCCGGTCGCGACGGGCCGTCGCCTCAGCCGCGCAAGGCGGCGATCGCAGCGCGGTACCCCGCGGCGCCGCCCGGGGCGTGGAAAACGGAGGAGCCGGCGACCAGGACGGTGGCGCCGGCCTCGACGACCACCGGGGCGGTGTGGGGGTCGATGCCGCCGTCGACCTCGATGTCGACGGACAGGCCGCGGCGGTCGATCTCGGCGCGCAGCTCGCGGATCTTCGGGACGACGGCGTCGATGAACTTCTGCCCGCCGAACCCGGGGTTCACGGACATCACCAGGACCATGTCCAGCTCGGGCAGGACGACGTCCAGGTTGTCGATCGGCGAGTGGGGGTTGAGGGCGACGGAGGCTTTCTTGCCCAGCTCGCGGATGTG
>CAZJMY010000338.1:0-2443 GCA_964546845.1 uncultured Myxococcales bacterium
AAGGCGCTGGAGATCCGCCGGATGGCTCTGGCCGAGTTCCCCGGGGCGCCGAACGTCCTCGTCGAAGCGCGCCGGCACCTGGAGGCGACCGGCCGCGCGGCCGAGTCGCTCGCGCTGGCGCACGCGGCCCGGGCAAGCGCCGGCGGTCCCGCGCGGGGCCGCGCGCTGCTGCGCGACGTGGCCCGCCTGACCGAGCAGCTGGGCGCCAGCGTGAACGCCGCGGCCGCCGCGGACGCCTGGCTGGCGGTGCTGGACTCGGACCCGGCCGACGCGGCGGCCGCCACGGCCGCCGAACGGTTCCTGGTGGCGACCGGGGACTGGGAGCGTTGCGCCGAGCTGCTGGCGTGGCGCGCGGCCCGCGCGCCGGCCGGCGGCGAGCGCCGGGCGCACCTGTGGCGGCTCGCGGAGCTGCGCCGGGCGCGTCTGGGGCAGGTCGACGAGGCCACCCGCCTGTACGTCGAGCTGTCCGCCGAGGCCCCGCTACCGCCGCTGCAGGACTCGCCCGCGGTGGTGTCGCTGGCGCGTCAGGATCCCGCGCTGGCCGTCGACACGACCCGCGCCGCAGCCGCGCCCACGCCGGTCGATCGGTCGCGCGCGCTGGCGGATCGGTCGCGCGCGCTGGCCGATCGGTCGCGCGCGCTGGCCGATCGCGGCCGGCTGGAAGACGCGCGGCGCGACGTCCTGGCGGCGCTGGACAGCGATCCGCGCAACGGCGAGGCCTTGCGGCTGCTGGATACGCTCTATCCCGACGCCGTCTCGGCGGCGTCGCTGGTCGCGGAGCTCGCGCGCCGCAGCGCCAAGCTGCCTCCGGCCGACGCCGCCCCTGTCTTTTACGCGCGCGGGCGGGCAGCGGCGCGGTCGGGAGATCCCGCCGCCGCCCGGGACGCCTACCGGCGGGCGATGGCGCTGGACCCGACACTGGCCGAGCCGATCGCCGAGCTGGCACGGCTGGCGGCCAAGGACGGCGACTGGTCCCAGGTCGCGGCGCTGCTGGCCAGCGAGGCGGCGCTGACCACCTCGGCCGCGCGCAAGGGGGCGCTGCTCATCGAGCTGGCGATCGTGCACGGCGACCGACTGGACGACGCCCCGCGCGCCGTGGCCGTGCTGGACGAGGCCGCCGCGCACCTGCCCAACGACGCCCGCCTGCTGGATCTCGGGGCCCGCTTCAACCTGGCGGCGGGGCGCTGGCAGGCGGCCGCCGAGGCGCTGGACCAGCTGGCCTCCCGGGGCGAGACGATCGCGGACGCGGCCCAGCGCTACTACGCCGTCGGCGCAGCGGCCGAGGCGGCCGGCGACGTCGATCGGGCGCTGACGCTGTACTCCCGGTCGTATGCGCGCGACGCGAGCTTCCGCCCGACGCTCGAGCGGCTGTCGGCGATCTGCTTCGAGCGCGGCCAGTGGGACAACACCTGGAAGGCGACCGAGGCGCTGCTCAATCGTCACGGCGGCGCGCTGGAGGCGGGCGCCAAGGCGATCCTGCTCGCGCGGTCCGCGCTGTCGGATCTGCACGTCGGGCAGCGCACGACGGCCGCGGCCCGGCTGGCCGAGATCGTCACCCGCGTCGGGTCCTACGCGCCCGAGGCGGGCATCCGCGACGTCGCCGAGAGCTGGGCCGGCATGCACCTCGAGCCGCGGCTGCTGGTCGGCATGGAAGCCGGCCGCCGGGAGCGGGCTCTTTCGCGCGCTCAGGAGGCGCTGGGCCTGATCGAGGCCGAGGCCGCCAAGCCGCCGCCCATCCCCGGCAGCGAGGCCGCCAGCCGCCCCGATCAACGGGTCGCCCTGGGCGCGGCTCGCCGGCTGGCGCTTGAGATGATCGGCGCGGTGGCGCTGGCCGAGGGGCGCTGGCCCGACGCCCTGGCGGCGCTGGAGGCTCTGGCCGCCGAGCCCGGCTTCGAGGCCGCGCGTCGCGCGCAGTTCCTTCTGGCCGCCGGCGACGTACTGGCCCGCCACCAGGGCGATCCGGCGGCCGCGCATCCGTTCCACGTCCGCGCCCGGGTGCTGTGGCCGTCCGCGGCCCGCTTTGGCCGCCCCCCCGAAAACTGATGACGCGGGTTGGCTGTTTCCAACGGTTGTGTTACAAGGCGCAAAGCTTCATCGAAAAAATTACCAGGTCCCCAGAAAGGAACAGTTTGCGATGCTCAAGAAGGTAACGAATCTCTTAGCAGTGGTTCTGGTCTCGGGAGGGCTCGCGGTCCTGACGTCCAGCGGCTGCAGCAGCGACAGCAACAACACCGGAACGGGCGGTTCCGGCGGCAAGGGCGGCAAGGGCGGCTCGACCGGCGTTGCCGGTAAGGGCGGCGCTGGCGCCGGCGGTTCGGGCGTCGGTGGTTCCGTTGGCGGCTCGGCTGGCGGTTCGGCCGGTGGCGCGGCTGGCGGCGCGGCCGGTGGCTCGGCTGGCGGCGCGGCCGGCGGCAAGGGCGGCGCGGCCGGTGGCTCGGCTGGC
>CAZJMY010000339.1:0-8463 GCA_964546845.1 uncultured Myxococcales bacterium
GTAGAACGGAACGTTCGAGTCGCCGTTGATGGTCGACACGACCGCCGTGCGCTTGCCCGTCGCGAACTTCTTCACGTCGGCCACGATGGTCTGGTAGTCGCTGTGACCGAACGGCGTGTACTTCTCCATGATGTCGTCGTCCGAGACGCCCTTGGCGTGCAGGAAGTAGCGCAGGATCTTGTTGGTCGTGCGGGGGTAGACGTAGTCGGTCCCCAGCAGGACCCAGCGCTTCGCGCCGCCGCCCTTCTTGCTCATCAGGTACTCGACGGCCGGGATGGCCTGCTGGTTCGGCGCGGCGCCCGTGTAGAACACGTTCCACGACGACTCTTCACCCTCGTACTGCACCGGGTAGAAGAGCAGGCCGTTCAGCTCCTCGTAGACCGGCAGCACCGACTTGCGCGACACCGAGGTCCAGCAGCCGAAGGTGACGGCCACCTTCTGGTTCTGGATCAGGTCGCGCGCCTTCTCGGCGAAGAGCGGCCAGTTCGACGCCGGGTCGACGACCACCGGCTCGAGCTTGCGTCCCAGAACGCCGCCCGCGTCGTTGATCTCCTCGATCGTCATCAGCGCCACGTCCTTGAGGGACGTCTCGCTGATGGCCATCGTGCCCGACAGCGAATGGAGGATGCCGACCTTGATCGGCCCCTTGTCGTCGGCGGGCGCCGCCGGCGCGGCCGGCGCCGCGGGCGCGGCGCCCGGTGCCGGCGCCTCCGCCGGTTTGTTGCAAGACGCCGCCAGCGCGCCCGCGAGCAAGATCGCGATGAGATGAGTACGCATGTTCTATGTCTCCTTGGGGTGTTTTCGAATGAAGCGAACCGCGGCGGCCTAGAAGAAGATCGCCTGCGCGCCCAGCTGGATCGAGTTGGCGGTCGAGTTGGAAACGGACATGGTCGTCGCGTCGAGGTTGAGCAGCTTCGTGTAGCTGTAGGTGGCAAGGAGGCGCAGCGCCGGCCCCTTGATGAGGTAGGAGAGCCCGACGTCGAGGTTCCACGGGTTCGTGTCCGGGTTGTCCTTCACCTTCTCCCACTGGAAGCGCACCATCGGCTGGATGTTGCCGATGCCCACCGTCGGGGTCGCGTAGGCCAGCAGCGCGTACATCGAGTCGCTGACGCCGCCGCTCACCTGGTTGAAGTGGTAGTAGGCGGCTTCGAACGTCGCGAAGCTGCCGCCGCCGAGCTTCTTCTCCACCAGCACGTCGACGTTCACGTCCTCGTAGTTGGTGTTTGCGTTGACGCCGTTCTTTTGAATCTGCCCGCCCAGGTCGATGGACAGCATGTCCTTGTCGCCGAAGTAGCTGGCGTTGCCCCAGAACCCGGGTTCCGGGTCCCACAGGGCGAGGCGCAGCTTCCCCGAGAACAAGGGGCTGGTGGACAGCCCGGCTGCGTTGTCGAACGCGCCGGCGAAGTACGAGAACTTCCCGCCCGCGATGTCGCCCCAGACGACCGCGCCGTTGTTACGGCCGGACGGCCCTTCGGCGGGCGCCCCGACGAACGCGCCCGAGAAGAACCCGGGGTAGTTCCACGGGATCATGAAGAACGGCCCGGAGGCGTTCGCGCGGTCGACCGGCACCAGCAGGTGGCCGGCCCAGAGGTGGAACTCGTCGACGAAGTCGAACGAGATGATCGCGTCCTCCAGCGCTGCGGACATGTTCGAGAAGCTCGTGACGTTGGCGTTCAGGTTCAGCGTCACGCCCACGTTCTTGTGCACCTTGCCGCCGGCGTGGAGCTCGACGTAGGTGTTGTCCATCTGCCAGTCGTTGATCTTGCTGGCATCCTGCCCCTGGAACTTCCCGCCGATGCGCAGCCAGGCGCCCACGTCGATCGGAGGCAGCGCGTCGGGACGCGTTGCCGGCATCGTCTCGGTTGCCGTGGGCGGCTTCGGTGCCGCTTCGACGGCGGACGGCGGTGCCGGCGGCGGCGGCGCCTCGGGCGGCGGCGGCGGGGCCATCGTCCCCGTCGACGGTGCCACCGTTTCGGCCGGCGGTGCCGGCGGCGGCGGCGGCGCATCGGCCGGTGCCGTTTGCGCGAAAGTCATCCTCCCAAATGACGTAATCGCCAGCACAGAGAAGACAGCCAACCCTCGTCGCGCACCTGCGGCGTACTCTTTCATCCTTTTCCCGTCTCGTGATTGCGGCCTCGGCGCAGCCGAGCCCCCCTCGCTGCGCCGTCAACCGGCGCAGGCAATCACTTTGTCCGCGCCGGCAACCTTGTTGTTGAGGCCGACCATATCGAACGGGCGTTAACGGTAGATTTCGTGGGCGAGTGACTTTTGTTAACTTCCTGGATCGCCCCTGAAATACGGGAAGAACGGCCTTAAGGGCGCGCGCTCAGTAGTCGATGCGCGCGCCGTCCTTGAAGAGCAGGCCGGTAGTGGCGAACGGTTCCAGCACCAGCGCCAGCGCGCCGCGCGCGGAATCCTCGGGGACGCCGGGCGCCCGCGGACCGCCGAGATCGGTCTTCACCCAGCCCGGATCGAGGCCGTTCACGGCGATCTGTCCAGCCAGGTGCAGGGCCTGCAGGCGCACGAGACCGTTCAGCGCCCACTTGCTCAGGCGATAACTGGAGATGCCGCTCTCGCCCAACCCCGAGAACGTGCCGGCGCCCGACGTGACGTGGACGATGCGTGGCTCACGCCCTTTGCGAAGCAACGGCAGCAGCGCGTTCGAGAGTCTGAACGGGGCGAACAGGTTGACGTCCATCGTCCGCTCCAGCGTCCCCCCCGGCTCGTCCTCCAGCGTGCGCGGCCCTTCGGTCATCACCGCGGCGTTGTTCACCAGCACGTCCAGCGCTCCCCAGCGCGCCGCGATCTTCTCGACGGCGCGGGCGGCGGCGTCGCGTGCGCTCAGGTCCAGGGCGAACGCCTCGAAGCGCCCCGGGCCGTGCGCGTTCAGCTCGCCGGCCGCAGCCGCCAGGCGGTCCGGATCGCGCGCGACCCCCAGGACCTCGGCCCCCTCGTCGAGGAACAGTCGGGCGGTGGCGCGGCCGATGCCGCGCGAGACTCCCGTGACGAAGACGCGCCGGTTGGCCAGCTTTCCCGTGGAGGTCGACATGGCGCGGAGTTTTGCCGGCAATTCCCGGTCGCGTCCAGACACTAGGCGTCGGGCTGCAGGCCGACCAGCGTCTGGCCCGCGCGCACCAGGTTCCCGGGCGCGCAGCAGATCGCGACCACCGTTCCACCCTGGGGCGCGACCACGGGCGTCTCCATCTTCATCGTCTCGAGGACGATCAGGCGGTCGCCGGCTGAGACGCGCGTGCCGGCCGCGACGGCCACGTTCCAGACGCTGCCCGTGACGCCGGCGCGTACGGCGATGGCGCCCTCCGGCAGCGGCTGCTCGGCGCCGTCGCCGCCCGCCTGCGCCGATTCCGCGGGCTCGGCCGCGGGGGGCAGCGCGGCCCAGCGCTCGCGCTCCTCGACGAAGGCCTGGCGCTGCCGCGCCCGAAACGCCTCGATCGATCGCCGGTTCTCCTCGAGAAAAGCCTGGTAGTCGGCGAACCGGAAGGTCGTCTCCTCGATGTTCAGGCGCGCGCGCCCCCGCACGAACGCCGCGCGGAAGTCCAGCAGCTCGCGCTCGCCGACCTCGTGAAAGCGGATCTGGTCGAAGAAGCGCAGCAGCCAGGGCCGGCCCGTCGCGAATTCGGGCGTCGTCTGGAAGCGGTTCCACATCTGGCAGGTGCGCCCGACGAACTGGTAACCGCCGGGCCCTTCCATGCCGTAGACGCACAGGTACGCGCCGCCGATGCCGACCGCGTTCTCCGGCGTCCAGGTGCGCGCCGGGTTGTACTTGGTCGTGACCAGCCGGTGCCGCGGGTCCAGCGGCGTCGCGACGGGCGCGCCCAGGTAGACGTCGCCGAGGCCCAGCACCAGGTAGCTGGCCTCGAACACGATCCGCCGCACCTCTTCGATGCTGTCCAGGCCGTTGATGCGCCGGATGAACTCGATGTTGCTGGGGCACCAGGGCGCGTCCGGACGGACCCCGCTCATGTAGCGCTGGATCGCCAGGCGCGTGGCCGGATCGTCCCACGACAGCGGAAGGTGCACGATGCGCGACGGGACCTCGATGGCGTCGGTCGACGGCTCCGATGCCGCGAGCTCGTCCAGAACGCCCAGCAGGCGCTCACGCCGCAGCCGGGTGTCGTCGTAGTGCACCTGCAGCGAGCGGATCCCGGGCGTCAGATCGATGATGCCCGGCAGCCGCCGCGCGATCAGCGCCTGCATCAGCGCGTGCACGCGGAAACGCAACCCCAGGTCCAGCACGGGCGGCCCCAGCTCGATCAGCACGGCGGCGTCCCCGTCCTGCCGGATCACGACGTCGCCGCGCTCGAACAGCAGCGGCGAGGCCAGCGGCGCGCAGCCCGCGGTCAGTTGCCGCACGGCACGGGGCTCGCCCGCGCCGCGAATGGCGGCCAGGTCCCGCTCGCGCTCCGCGCGCCGCAGCCGCGCGTCGGACAGGGTGACCGGCACGAAGCGGACCGCGTCGCCCGCCTTCAGCTGGCCCATCTTCCACAGGTCGGCCTCGATGATCGTGGCCGGGCAGACGAAGCCACCCAGGCTGGGCCCGTCCGGCCCCAGGATCACCGGCATGTCGCCCGTGAAGTCGATGGTCCCGATCGCGTAGGCGTTGTCGTGGATGTTCGACGGGTGCAAGCCCGCCTCGCCGCCGTCGGTGCGCGCCCACCGGGGCTTGGGACCGATCAGCCGGACGCCGGTGCGGCTGGAGTTGTGGTGCACGCGCCAGGCGGTCGCGTACAGCGCCTCCATGTCCTCGGGCGCGAAGAAGTCGGGCGCCGTGTGCGGCCCGGCCATGACCGCAATCTCCCAGCTGTCGGTGAGGCTGGGGATCAGCTCGTCGGGCAGCGGCGCCGGGACCGCCGCCGCCAGGGGCGGCTGTCCGCCCGGGTGCAGGACGTCGCCGGCCTGCAGCGCCCGCCCGCCGTGCCCGCCGAACTGACCCAGCGTGAACGTGGCCCGGCTGCCGAGGTAGGCCGGCACGTCGAGGCCGCCGCGGACCGCGACGTAGGCACGCGCGCCTGGTCCGGTGACGGCGCCCAGCCGCAGCACGGCGCCGGCAGAGACCTCGAACGCCCGGAAGCGCGGCGCGCGGACGCCGTCGACGGTCGCTTGCATGTCCGCGCCCGTGAGCGCGACGGTGGTGCGCGCGCGAAAACGCAACGTGGGGCCCATCGCGGTGCACTCGAGCCCCGCGGCGTCCTCGGGGTTGCCGACCAGCCGGTTGGCGATGCGGAAGCCGAGGCCGTCCATAGGCCCCGACGGAGGCACGCCCACGTCCCAGTGCCCGAGCCGGCCGGGGTGATCCTGCACCGTCGTCTGCGTGCCGCCGTCCAGCACGTCGATCGCGTCCGACGGGGCGGCCACCGTCTCCAGCAGGCGGGTGTGGACCCGTCCGGCCACGAAGGCGGGCGCTTCCAGCGCGGCCCGCAGGTAGGCGCCGTTGGTCTCCACGCCGGCCACGCGCGTGCGCGCCAGCGCGTCGATCAGCTTCTCGCGCGCGGCCTCGCGCGTGTCGCCCCGGGCGATGATCTTGGCCAGCAGCGGGTCGTAGAACGGCGAGACCTCGCTGCCGGTGTCGACGCCGGTCTCGACGCGCACGCCGCTCGGGAACGAGACGTCGGTCAGCAGGCCCGCGCTGGGCTGGAAAGCGCGGGCGGGGTCCTCGGCGTAGAGGCGGGCCTGGATGGCGGCGCCGCGCGCCACGGGCAGCAGCACGTCGCGGGGCAGCGGTTCGCCCGCCGCGAGACGCACCATCCATTCGACGAGGTCGATGCCGGTGACCTCTTCGGTCACGCCGTGCTCGACCTGGATGCGGGTGTTCACCTCCAGGAAGTAGAAGGCGCCGCTGCGCGCGTCGACGACGAACTCGACGGTGCCGGCCGATCGGTAGTGGGCGGCCGTGCCCAGGCGCACGGCGGCTTCGTCCATCGCGGCCAGCGTCGCGGCCGGCAGACCGGGCGGGGGCGTCTCTTCGATGACCTTCTGGTTGCGCCGCTGCAGCGAGCAGTCCCGCTGCCCCAGCGCCAGCACGCTGCCGGCGCCGTCGCCGAAGATCTGCACCTCGACGTGACGCGCGGGATCGACCAGCTTCTCGAGGTAGACGCCGCCGTCCTTGAAGTGGCTGCCCGCCAGGCGGACCACCGACTCGTAGGCCGCCTCCAGCTCGCCCGGATCGGCGCAGCGGCGCATGCCGATGCCGCCGCCGCCGGCCGTGCTCTTCAGCATGACCGGGTAGCCGATCTCGGCCGCGGCCGCGCGCGCCTGGTCCAGGCCGGCCAGCAGCCCCGTGCCGGGGAGCAGCGGCAGCCGGGCCTCCGTCGCCAGCGCGCGGGCCCGGTGCTTGAGCCCGAAGGCCCGCATGTTCTCGGGCGTGGGGCCGATGAAGACGATCCCGGCCTCCGCGCAGCGCTCGGCGAAGGCGGCGTTCTCGGACAGGAAACCGTAACCCGGGTGGATGGCCTCGGCGCCCGTGCGGCGGGCGGCCTCCAGGACCCGATCGACGTTCAGGTAGCTCTCGGCGGCCGCGGCGCCGCCGATGCCGACGGCCTCGTCGGCGGACGCGGCGTGCAGCGCGCCGGCGTCCGCGTCGGAGTGCACCGCGACGCTGGCGACCCCCATCCGCCGCAGCGTGCGGAAGATCCGCCGCGCGATGGCGCCGCGGTTGGCGACCAGGACCTTGCGAAACACCGTCAGCCGCGCCGCCAGACCAGCAGCCGCACGGGCGTGGGGTCGTAGGCGTTACAGGGGTTGTTGAGCTGCGGGCAGTTCGAGATCAACGCCAGCACGTGCGTCTCCGCGCGCATCTCGACGTACCGGCCCGGGCCGGACACGCCGTCGGCGAAGGTCAGCGCGCCCGCCGGCGTGACCGGCACGTTCATGAAGAAGTTGATGTTCTGCGGGAGGTCGCGCTTGCCCATGCCGCGCCCGTAGCGGGCCAGCGCCAGCAGGAAGGTGTCGCGGCAGTTGTGCATGTACTTCTTGCCCAGCGCGTAGCGCACCTGGTTGCTCTCGGCCGAGCAGGCGCCGCCCAGGGTGTCGTGCCGCCCGCAGGTGTCGGCGACGATCGTCAGCAGCGGCCGCCCCTCGCTGGAGCAGAGGGCCGTGCCCGTCGACAGGTAGATGTTCCCCTGTCGGCGGATCGTCTCCGTCGCGCTGTACCGCTCGTCGAGGTCGCGGCTGTTGAAGAACAGCGTGTCGACGGCCTGGTTGCCCTCCAGATCGACGATGCGGAACACGTCGCCGGGCGCCAGCTCGTGCGTCCACCCCTCGCCCGAGGGCAGCGTGACGTCGACGGTGGCGTGCCGCGGGTCCAGCTCGCTCTCGCGCTGGCGGAAGGCGGTCACGACGCCCCCTCGATCTCGGCGGCGTAGGCGGCCGTCAGCGCGAAGCCGCGGCCGTTCTCGGGCCGCGACGTCCGGCAGGGATCGTCGGCGCCCGCCGGCGGCCCGTCGGTCACGTCCAGCGTCACCGCGCCGGGCCGGTACTCGCGCGTCGGGTCCAGCGGGTGCGGCGTCGACGAGAGGACGACCAGCGTGTCCATCTCGAACCGCAACGTGACGGCCGCGCCGGGGCGGCTGTTGCCGGCGACGTAGGCCAGGGCCCCGTCGTCGCCGACCGTCACGCGCGCGAAGAAGTTCACGTTGGCGACCACGTCCCGCTTGCCGAGCCCGTGCTTGCTCAGCTCGACCAGCAGATTGTCGCGCGCGTTGCGGTGAAAGGCGTTGCGCAGCGCCTGGTACGTGCCGTCGCCGAAGCGCGCCTGGTTGGCGGCCGCGTCACCGGCGCCCGTGATCGTGTCGTGCCAGCCGCAGTCGTCCGCCACGATCGAGCACAAAACCCGCCCCATGTCGGAGTACAGCACGCGCCCGGCCGTCAGGAACGCCGTGAACTGCGCCTTCAACGTGTCCGGCATGTTGTAGCGCTCCAGCAAATCGTGGGCGTTGTAGAACAGCGCCGACACGCAGGCGCGCCCGTCGACGTCGGTGAGGCGCAGCCGTTGATTGCGCCGCAGCCGCCGCGACCAGGCCTGGCCACCGCGCAGGAGCTCATGCCCCGTGGCCTTTCCGTCGGCGGTGCCGATGCCGCCGATCAGCTCTTCGCGTGTGGTGGGGGCGGGGCCTTTGCTCATGAATTCATTCCACGTCGTCTCCGACGACCGTCATGCGGAACATGGGGAGTGTGTCGGCCACTTGCGCGGCCCGGGGGTGAATCAGCTCTTCCAGGTGATGGCGCGCGGCGATGAACGACGGCGACATGAACTGCTCGGGATCGCGCGGCCGCGGCACCGGCACCTCCATCATCTCTCGCACGCGGCCGGGGTGCGCGTCCAGGATCAGGATGCGGTCGGCCAGATAGACCGCCTCGTCCAGGTCGTGCGTGATGAAGAGGATCGTGATGTCGACCTGCTTCCAGATCTGCAGCAGGTACGACTGCATCTGGCAGCGGGTCTGCGCG
>CAZJMY010000340.1:0-1615 GCA_964546845.1 uncultured Myxococcales bacterium
GGCGAGACCAGCCGCAGGATGCCGCGGTCCAGGGCCGACAGGTCACCCGGATTCTTGGCGCTCATGCGAAGGGCGACAATCGCCACCAGCAACGTGACCGCCACGACGGCGGCTTCGCGCAGCTTCTTACTGCCCGCGACCATTGGGGTACCCATTATTGCGAGCGGAGGATGGCTTCGCCAGTCCGTAGCGAGCGGGGGTGCGGGGGGCGCCGAGCGAGCTCATGCGAGCGAACGCCCCCCGATCTTACTGGAGCGCGACTTCGCGCAGGAGGGCCAGCTCGTCCAGCGCGCGGCCCGTGCCCAGCACGACCGCGCACTCGGGCGAGTCGGAGACCATGACCGGCAGGCCGGTCTCTTCCCGCAGCAGCACGTCCAGATTCTTCAGCTGCGAGCCGCCGCCCGTCAGCACGACGCCGCGGTCGACGATGTCGGCCGCCAGCTCGGGCGGCGTCCGCTCGAGCACGGACCGGACCGCGTCGACGATCTGGTTGACCGGCTCGGCCAGGGACTCGCGCACCTCGTCGCTGTTCATGACCAGCGTTTTCGGAACGCCGGCGACCAGGTCGCGCCCCTTGATCTCCATCGTCGAGACCTCGTCGGTCGCGTAGGCGTTGCCGATCTGCTTCTTGATCATCTCGGCGGTCCGCTCGCCGACCAGCAGGTTGTACTTGCGCTTGATGTAGGCGACGATCGCCTCGTCCATCTTGTCGCCCGCGACCCGGATGGACTTGGCCACGACGATGCCGGCCAGCGAGATGACCGCGACCTCGGTCGTGCCGCCGCCGATGTCGACGATCATGTTGCCGGAGGGCTCCGTCACGGGCAGCCCGGCCCCGATGGCGGCCGCCATGGGCTCCTCGATCAAGTAGACCTCGCGCGCGCCGGCGGCCAGGGCCGAGTCGCGCACGGCCCGCTTTTCGACCTCCGTGATTCCCGACGGTACGCCGATGATGATGCGCGGCTTGACCAGCGTGCGCCGGTTGTGGACGCGCGTGATGAAGTAGCGAAGCATCGCCTCGGTGACCTCGAAGTCGGCGATGACGCCGTCCTTCATCGGTCGGACCGCCACGATGTTGCCGGGCGTGCGCCCCAGCATCTCCTTGGCTTCCTTGCCGACCGCCAGCACCTTCTTGGTGCCGTTGCCGGATCGCTGAACGGCGACCACGGACGGCTCGTTCGAAACGATCCCCTTGCCACGAACGAACGTCAGCGTGTTCGCCGTGCCCAAATCTATGGCGAGGTCGTTGGAGAAGAGCCCGTAGACCCAGTCGAGCAGCATGAGTTGACCGCCCCGCGCGCCGCCCCGGTACGCCGCGCCGACGAGACAGTTGCTTTTATCACAGGCTCGGCCACTCCGATAGGGGCGGGGGATGACATTGTGGTAGATTCCGCCGCGCCATGCTCGAGCGGATGCGCAAATCCTCGCAGTCGTTGCTCATCTACGCCCTCTTCCTTTTCCTGATCGCGATCTTCGTCATCAGCTTCGGGCCGCAATCGCGCGGCACGTCCTGCGATCAGGTCATGAACGGCGACGAACATTTCGCCGCGCAGGTCGCGGGCGAAACGATCACGCGCAACGACTTTCGTTACGGTTTCATGCTGGTCGGCGGGGC
>CAZJMY010000341.1:0-43425 GCA_964546845.1 uncultured Myxococcales bacterium
GCCGTCTCGTCCAGCATGTCGTCGACGAGCTCGAAGAAGTCGACGCTGTCGGTGGACCGCTTGATCAGCGTTTCGACCTGATTCTGCGAGGCCGGCTTCGGCGCGGGGCCGGCCGGCGTGGCGTCGCGCTGCACGGTGCTGGCGCGTGTCGGGGATCCGGACACCGAGACGACGGGGCGGTTGCCGTCGGCGCCGCTCGTCGCCGGCGGCGCCGGGGGGGGCGGCCGTCGCGGCAGCTCCGCGTCCGTCCGCTGCGGGACGGGCTGCGGGTAGCCCTTGGAGGGTTGATTCTGCGGTCGGCCGGCTGCCGGCGGGGCCTCCTGCTCGTCGTCGGGCGCGGCGGCGCGGCCGCTGGCAGGCGGCTCCTCCTGGCCGTAGGCCGCCGACGCCACCGTCAGCCAGAGCAGCGCGAGCGAAACGCCGCTAAAACGCAAAGCCCACCTGGACACGCACGCCGTGTTGATCATCCTTCAAGCTCGTGAACCAGACCCCGTTCAGGTCCTGGTTGGGGGTCCGCTTCGCATCGCTGGCGCTCGCTCCTGTGTAGAACGCGTGCTCGTACACGTATTCCACGCTGAGGCGGAACCACGCCTTCGCGAGCTGCACGCCGCCCCCCAGGTTGTAGCTGTTGGCCCGCCCGGAGCCCTTCAGCAGGTTCTCTCCGCCGTTCTGGGCGCTTTGCAGGATCTGCAGATGGGCGCTGACGATGCTGAGACCGGCCGCCAGGAAAGGGCAGAGCGTCTTGCCCACCGGGTACCACCGGCCGCGAAATCCGAACACCGTTCGCGAGCAGTCTCCGGCCTCCGGGCCGGTCAGGTCGGCGCAGGTGATCGTGCGCCGGCCCAGCCAGGCGTCCACCTCCGCGCTGCGCAGGAACGCCCAGCCCAGCGAGAGGCCGTACGTGGCGACCCCGGTGCCCGCGAACGCGTCGACCGAGAACGGGCGCGTCACGCGGGCCGGCTGCGTCTGATCGATCCAGCGCTCGATGCGGTCGCTGCGGACGGCCTCGGCGGCGACGATCTGCTGCCGGCGCTCGGTCGCCAGCCGGCCCTCGAACCGGTCCAGGCGGCAGGCGCGCCGCAGTTCCTGCGCGGCGGGGCTGTCGTCGCCGCGATCCAGCGACCGGGCCTGCGCGCAGGGGTCCTCCGGCACGACTTCGACCAGCGACTGGGCGCGGGCCGTGGCCGTCATCGTGGCCGTCAGGGTCACGAGCACCGCCAGCGCGCCGACCATCGCCCACGGGTTCACGGTTTGCCCCCGGCCAGCAACTGCGGCGGCCGCCCCGTCCACCGCGCGACGACGGCCGGGTCGCGGCCGCGCGGCACGAAGAGCAGCGTCCCGGCCTCTTGCAGCACGCCCGTCAGATCGACGTGCGGCGGCTGGACGTCGTAGGTGCGGTCGACCCGGATGTCGCCGAGCAAGATGGGGCGGCGTTCGGCGCCCACGGTCTCGGCATAGGCGCGCGCGCCGGCCTTGAGGTGGGCGCTGGCCGCCCGGTAGAGCGTCGTCAGCTCGTCGTCGACGGGGCCGCGGCCCGCCTCGTCCAGGTGGCGCTTCAGCGTCGCGACCAGCGTCGCCAGATCGGGCTGGTCGTCGGCGTCGACCAGCGCGGTCAGCGCGTCGCGCGCGACCACCAGCAAGGCGCGCTGCCAGTCGGCCGAACGGGCGGACCGGCGCTTTTCCCGGCGCGCGTCCGCCTCCGACGAGGCGATGAGCGCGTGCTTGTCTTCCCGCTTCGCAGGGGCGGCTTTGCCGCCCGCGGGGCGAGCCGCAGCGGCGTCCCCCTCCGTTTCCTGGCCGGCCAGCAGGTGGAAGGTGCGGGCGAAGTCGGCGCGCGCGCCGGCGCGGGCCGCCGCCACGCACTCCCGCGCCAGATGCTGCAGCTGCCGGCTCGGGTCCGTGTCGTTCTGATACAGCCACTCGAACGTCGCCATCGCCGACAGCGGGGCGCCACCGTCCAGCGCGCCGGCCGCGAACGCCTCGGCGCGCGCCAGCCGCTCGCGCGGCGGCCCCAGCGCCTCCAGCACCTCCATCGTCTCGGGCGACACCGGCGACGCGCGCAAGGTCCGCAGAGCCAGGTCCATGATCGCCGCCAGCGCGGGGTCGCTTTCGACGTCCTCGCGCGAGTGGTCGTGCAGCGCCTCGCGCGCCTCGGCCAGCAGCTCCGCCCGCCGGTTCGCGCGCGCGTGGGCTTGCGCCTGCCGGAACGCGATGGCGCGCCCCAGCCCGTCGTCGCCGTGCGGCGGCGAACCCAGGATCGCGACGGCGTCCTCGGGGCGCTGGGCGGCGACCAGACGGTCGGCGATCACCAGCGAGAGAGCGCGCACGGTGCCTGCCGGGACGTCCAGGCGCAGCGCGGCCCGGCCGGTCGCCAGCACCCGTTCGGGGGGCGCGGCCGGATCGCCCACTGCCGCCAGCGCCGCGGCCACGACCAGCGACTTTCGCTCTTGCGCGTCGAGCGCCGGGCTCTGCGCGCCCCCCAGCGCCTCGAGGCGCGCCAGCATCGCGTTCGCCCGGGCCGCGCGTCCGTGCGTCACGTCGAGCACCGCCGCCTGCAACCAGAGCGTCGCGGCGGCGGGGTGCTCCGCCGGCAACCGGTTCGCGGTGGCCGACACCAGCGCGACCTCGCCGTCGGTGGCCTGGTCGGGGCGGCGGAGATCCAGCGACTCACCCGGCGCACAACGGTCGATGAGGACGGGGACGATCGTCTCGTCGGGCCAGCGCTCGGCCTCCAGCGGCCAGCGGATCTGGGCGGGGAGACGCGTCGAGCTGGCTGCAGCCGTGCCGCCGTCCTCGAGGAGCGCCGGCTTCTGCGCCATCTGTCTCGGGTTGCGCGCCAGCCGCAGCCGTTCGATCTCGACGAGCCGCCGCAGCCGGTCCCACCCGTCGGCGAGCGGCGGATCGTCGGCCGTGACCCGCGGGACGCGGACCAGCGGCTCGCACCGCGCCAGGGCCAGCAGCTCGGACCAGAAGTCCAGCTCGGGATCGCGGCGGCCGCGCTCGCGATCGGCGACGGCGGTCAGCGCGATGCCGGCCGCTTGGTAGCGCCCGTTCCGGATGGCGGACCCGGCGTCGTCGAGCAGGGCGTCCCGGGACGGCTCGACCGGGATGGCCGCTCCGAGCCGCGCGCCGGCTGCTCCGCCATGGCGGCACCCGGACACGCCGGCGGCCAGCAGCACCAGCGCGGCGCCGGCGCTCACGAAACGAGCCCTCACAGGGTTTTCCTTCACAGGATTCCCCCCAGGGTCAGCGCGGGCAGCGCGCCCCAGACGGCGATGTTCTGGTTCGAGCGCGATTCGCGCTCCAGCGTGACGGCCGCGTCGATGCGCGCGAACACGCGCGGCGTGAGGAACACGAGCAGGCCCAGGCCGAGGTCGCCCGAGGGCTGCACGTCGCCGCCGTAGTCGTGAATTCCGAAGTGCGCGAAGGCCTGGGGCTCCAGATGGATGACCGACCCGAGCCCCCCGACCAGGATCTTTCCGTACCCGATGGAGTAGCGCGCGCCGACCATCCCCAGCCAGGTCGGCGGCCGCGTGTCGGGCACGGCCCCCAGGGTCTCCGCCACCTGTTCTGCCGTGCTGTTGAGGGAGCTCCAGTAGTGCGACAGCTGCACCTCGACGGCCAGCGATTCCAGGAAGTAGTAGTCGCCGCCCAGCCGCAGGCCGGGGCTGTTGTAGAAGTCGCCCCGCGCCAGGTACTCGGCGCCGGCGAACAGCAGCACGCGGTGGTCCTTCTGCGCGAACCGGGCCTGAACGCGCGCGACGGGCTGCGGGCGAGGCGCCGGCTCCCGGATGGCCGTCGACGGCGCAGGCGGGGTGGACGGCGGCGCGGAGGCCGTGGCCGCCGGGCGGGGAGGCGCCGCGGCCGCCAGCCCGAGGACGGCGCACGCCGCCGCGAGGGCCGCCGTCACTTCGTCACCCCGCACGAGGCGCTCGACGCCCAGGACAGCACGCCCGGGCCGCCCTGCGAGACGTACGGGTGGTCGACGCAGTAGCGGGTGCAAACCTGCAGCTCTGCGAAGATGCTGACCGGGACGAAGTTGGGCGCCGGCGTGTCGACCTGGATCATGTTCGTCAGCCGCGCCAGGAAGCCGGGCGGGTCCTTGGCCTTGATCGGCCAGACGGCGCCGGCGCCCAGCCAGTCGAGGTTCGTCACGCCGACGATCTCGTTGAACGGCGGGCTCTGCGTGCAGACCTTGAACGTGGCGCCGTCGAACATCGCGACCTGATCGGCGGAGAAGTAGGGGACGGGCACGGCGTCGTCCCAGATCTGGCTGGTGTAGGGGAGCGTCGACTGGGCGTAGCTCTCCAGCGCCTGCGCGAGGGTCTGGTCGTCGGGATCGCCGGCGGACTGCCAGGACTGGGTCATCGACCACTTCGGTCCGGTCGCCCCAGCCAGGCCCGGGTTGAACAGCCACGACTTCAATTGCAGGTCGTTGGGCGGGTTTGCGGTGAGATCGTCGAAGAGGTCCTGAAGCGACGACGTCAGGCTGGGCGGCAGCGGCGCCGCCAGGTTGTTGAAGTACAGGAAATGAAATTGCTGGTGGTGCTGTGGGAACCGGAGGACGGCCTGCTTCACGGTCTGGGCCATGGCCTGGGCGGCCAGCGCGCGCGACTGCGGCTGCGCGCACGACGAGCCGGGCGAGCCGACCGGGTCCACCGCCAGATTCACCGTCGGCAGCTTCACGACCGGCACGCCGACGCCGTTCATCGTCCCGTCCACCAGCGCTTCGATGGCCTGCATGGTGCTGGCGCAGCGGCTGGCCACGGGGATCTCCAGGTCCAGCACGATCTGGTAGATGATCGGCGACGTCTCGACGGGCGGCGTATAGGTCACGTCCAGCGGCACGAGCTGGGGTTGGGTGGCGACGCGCGCTTGCGCCAGCGCGGCGGACCCGGCGTCGCCCGGAACGGGCCGGATGCCGACGCAGTAGATCCCGTCGTCCGTCAGCGGCTGCGGAGGCGAGAACCCATCCGTCTCGTCGAGCGGTGAAAAACGGACACCGTCGGGCGGAGAACCGGACAGACACAACCCCTTCGTCGCCCACATGGTCCGCTCGTAAGACCGCGCGAAGACGTAGGCACCGTCCACCGCGACCTTGTCGTCGATGTTGACGTACACGGCGTCATTTCCGGTATGGAAAAATGAGTCCACCGTCAGGGAACTGTCGACGGTGCGCGCGGTGGGCTGGCCGCCGGGCAGGGGGCCGTCGCCCTCGTGGACGGCCCGCACGGGCGGGGGCCCGGCGGGCGGCACGTAGGCGCCGCGCACGACGTACTGGAAGCAGGCGCCGTTGCCGTCGGCGCAGGCGGCGCCGCCCCCTGCGAAGACCGAATGTGAGAAGTCGAGGGGCTGATAGTGCCCACTTTGGTCAAGGATTTCGAAGCTCAGGCCGTCGGCTGCCGGATTCGGCGAGGAGATCCGCCAGCGCACCACAGTGATGTCTTCCTGAGCGCTGTAAACCAGTTCAACTTTTTGCGGCGTGAACGGCGACGGCACGAATTCGAGCGGACCGCATGAGGCGGAGGCCAGCACCGCCCCGCTGATTAGCAAGGCCAGGGCCAATGCGCGGCAGCGGGCCGGGCAACGGGGCTGCCGCTGGCCGCCCTCGCGGTTGCGTCGTGATCGCCGTTCGTTCGTGTGGGGGGCGGGCAAATCCGGGCTCGGCTCCTTGGCCCCGGCGGTGCATGAAGCAAAGTTCATGCTCGGGTTTCTTGACGAAAACCCACTAGCTGTAGTGCGGGGGCCCGGTGATTCTCTCTCAAATTTGTGAAAGCATGATCGAGATGTCGCGAAAGGGGCGATGGCGCGGCTGGCTGGTCGCGGCCGCGTTGGTCTTCGCGGCCGGGTGCTGTGGCAGCGGGTCCACCCACAAATGCGACTTCAGCCGACCCGACGACGGCAAGGACGCGAGCCCCGACGGACCGCTGGCCTGCGGCACCCAGATGTGCGGCACCAACCAGGTCTGCTGCATCACCAAGACGCCGCCGTTCGCCAACTGCATCGACCCCAAGGACTTCGTCGCCGACAATTGCGAGATGTTTCAGCCGCAGCAGCCGCCCTGCCTGGTGCCGCAGGACTGCGACGCCGGCTCGGTCTGCTGCTTCCAGACGAATCTCTTTTCGCTCTCTTGTCAGAAGCCGGCCGGGTGCTCGGGCGACGGCACCGACACCTACCGGACGTGCGCGACGGATCGCGACTGTGCCAACCCGACACCAGGCGCGTGCCGTCTTTACACCCAGGCCGCCGGGGTCAGTCTCAACATCTGCACGCCGTGAACAGCGGCGGCGCTACTTGATCTTCGCCGCGACCGGCGCGGGCCCGGCCGGCGCGCGCGCCGGCGAATCGGCGATCGGGCGCAGCGGCGCGAGGTCGGCCAGCGTCGCGCCGTGCTCGCCGGGCTGTGGCGCGAAGCGGTCGCTGAGGTCGGCGGCCACCTGCAGCAGATCGCCGCGCCCCGCGGCGGTGCGGGCCAGCGTCCGCTTCATGCGGCGAAGCGTGTCGGCCGCCTGACGCGAGCCCATGTCGCCCCGGCGGGCCTGCTGGTAGGCGGCGCTGGCGGCCGCGTCGGCGCGCAACCCGTCCAGCACCCGGGCCGCCTGGGCCTGCGCCTCGGCGTCAAGCGCGGTGCGGTCGCGCGCTTGCAACCCCTGCGACGAGCCGAACCAGAGCCGCCCCAGGCTGCCGAAGTCCGGGTCCGCGCCCGGCGACAGATCCTCGATGACCAGCGTCGGTTCGGACGACTGCGGGAACTCCTTGCCGAAGACGGCGAACAGCAGGCTGTCGTCGCGGCCCGCGCGGGCCAGCGCCGTCTGCGCGCCAAACGGAAAGAACAGCTCGCCGTCGGCGTCCAGCGCCGCGCGGATCGTGCGGCGCGCGCTGGCGTCCAGCACCACGGGATCGTCCTGACGGGCGCGCGGCGCGCGCTTGAGGGTCGTCATCAGGTCCCGCACCTGGTCGATGCCGACGACCACGTTCAGCGCGCTGCCTTCGCTGTAACCGGCGTGGTAGATGCCCACCAGCTCGTACTCGCCGGTCGCGCAGGAGACCGCCAGGACCGGCGATCCCGAATTTCCGTGGGACAGCAGCGCGTCGACGACGAAGTCGTCGTGGTCCCATTCGCCGAAGTCGTCGTGGTCGTGCGCCGAGATGACCGTCCCCGCGTTCGTGGCCCGAAAAGCGCCCAGCGGAAAGCCGCGCACCTCGACGACGTTGCGCTCGCGCAGGCGAGCGTCGTGCCCGACCTTCCACGGCATCACGGTCAGGCTGGCGGCCGTCTTCAGCACGGCGATGTCCAGCTGCGGATCGGTCACGACGCGCGCCACCGGGATGTCGTCGCGCCCGTAGCTGTCGTGCTCGTCGTCGACCAGCGCCAGCGTCTCGGTGATCTTCTTGCAGCCGGCCGGCACCCCCTCGACCGTGTGCTGGGCGTCCGTCACCGCGGGCCAGGCCGCGACGTGATCGTTGGTGAGCAACAGCGTGTCGGTCCCCTGACGCCGGTACGCGAACGCGGTGCCGTGCAGGACGGCGGTGCGGCGCCCATGACGGACGGCGCCGTCCGCCCCGTACGACAGGCATTCGTAGACGGCCGTGTTCCGCACGCAGTACGAGAACGCCGACTGCGGTTGCCGGTCGAACTCGCGGGCCTGCGCGGACAGGGCCCTGAAGTCGTCCGCGTAGCTGCCGCTGCAGAGCGGCGCCGGCGCATCGGCCGCGCGCGCGCCGGCCGCCGCCAGCGCGATCGCCGCGACGATCCACCAGCGGCAGCATTCGATCGGGTGGCGCACACCGGAGGCTCGTGCATCAGCCGTTCCACCCACAGCGCGGCTTCCGGCGCGGGGCTCGCCGGCGCGCGGCGTTCGAAAACTCGCCGCGAGCGGTGCGCGACGGGTGCTTTCCTGCCGGCGCCCGCCGCAGCCGCCGAGACCGGCAGGCCTCCCGAGTGTGGTCTTACGTGCGCGTGCTGCCGGGCGTCTTCAGCCGCACGTAGTCGGCCAGCACGTGCAGCGCCTCGTGCAGGACCAGCTGATCGGCGGGGTGGTGCTCGGTCACGTCGTCGTCCAGGTCGTGGCGCGGACCTCGCGACGCGCCGGCCGCCGCCGCAGGAGCCGGCTTGGGGGCGACGACCCGCGCCGGCAGGCCGGGGCGATCGACGTCCTTCACCGTGATCTCGTAGACCGGGAGCCCGTCGGTCTGCCGGCGCACCTGGGCCGCGATCGCGTCGTCGAGGCGCTTGTCCTCGACCTGCTCGCGCCGCCGCTCGGCCTCGTTCAACGAGACCGTGCCGCTGCCCAGTCGTGCGCGCAGCCGATCGATCTGGCGCTTGAGGTTGGCGAACCCCGGGTCGGTCGCCAGGCGCTGCGCCGACGAGGTCCGGAGCGCCTGCAGCTGGGCCGTCACCTCGGCCAGGCGGTCGAACGACGCCGCCGGGATCGTGTCCCAGGGCAGCGGATCGACCAGCTTCGACTCGCCGACCGGCGCCGCCTCCGTCGGGGACGGGATCACCAGGTCGGAGGCGACGCCGCGCAGCTCCGTCGAGGCGCCGCTGGGCCGGTAGAACTTGCTGATGGTGAGCTTCAGCGCGCCCGGGTCGAACGAGTGCCCCAGCCCGGCACGGTCCATGATGCTGGCCAGCGGGACGATGGTCTGGACCGTCCCCTTGCCGAAGGTGGCGGTGTCGCCGACGATGACGGCCCGGCCGTAGTCCTGCAGCGCGCCGGCCAGGATCTCCGAGGCGGAAGCGCTGAGCCGGCTCGTGAGCACGACCAGCGGCCCGGCCCAGCGCACGGACGGGTCGCGGTCGGCGCCGACTTCGACGGAGCCGCTGGAGTCGCGCGTCTGCACGACGGGACCCTTCTTGATGAAGAGGCCCGTCATGTCGATGGCCTCCTGCAGCGAACCGCCGCCGTTGCGGCGCAGGTCGAGGACCACCCCGCGCACCTGCTCGGCCTTCAGCTTGTCCAGCAGGCGCCCCACGTCGGCGGTCGCGCCGGTGCCGCCCCGGTCGTCCTTGCCCGAATAGAACGACGGCAGGTCGATCACGCCCACGCGCAACGGCGTCGTGTTCGGCTGCGGCAGGTCGATGATGCGCGCCTTGGCCTGCTGGTCGGCCAGCTGCACCTCGGCCCGGATCAGACGGACGGTGCGCGCGCCGCCCGGCGCCCCGACGGGCGGCAGGATGGTCAGGGTGACCGGCGTCCCCTTGGGGCCGCGGATCAGCTGGACGATGCGGGTCAGGGGCATGGCCGTCACGTCGACCGTGGCGCCCGTCGCCTGCGCGACCGCCACGATGCGATCGCCCGCCTTTAGCTCGCCGCTGAGCGCGGCCGGACCGCCGGGGACCAGCTCGTGAATGGTGCAGACGCCGTCCTCGTTAGCCAGGGTCGCGCCGATGCCGAACAGGGAAAGGTTCATGGCGATGGAGAGCGACTCCATCGATTCCTTGCCCATGTAGTCCGAGTGCGGATCGTAGACGTGCGCCAGCGCGTCCAGGTAGATCTCCAGGACCTCGTCGTCGCCCAGCGAGCTGACGGTCTTCAACTGCTGCTCGTGCCGGTGGATCAGCGTGGCCGCCACGTCGGGCACGGGCTTCTCGGCCAGCCGCTCTTGCAGCACCTCGGCCCGCAGCGCCTGCTTCCAGATCTCGTGGGCGGCGGCCAGGTCGGCCGGCCGCTCGGCGTGCTCGCGGTCGAACGCGAAGGTGTCGTGCCCCGTGAAGGTGAAGCCGCCCGCCTTGAGCAGCGCAGTGTCGAACGCGACCTTCTGCTTCAGACGCTCGACGTATCGCGCGAAGATGACGTGGGCGGGCCGCGTGTCGCCGTCGGCGCGCGTCGACTGCGCCAGCGTCGCGCGCATCGCCCCGAACTCGGCCACGTCGCTCTTCAGGAACAGCGAGCGGGTCCCGTCCAGCGCATCCAGGTAGCGGTCCAGCAGCTTGCCCGCCAGCTGCGCATCCAGCGGATGGTGCGAGAGCTGCGACTGGGCCAGCAGCGAGGTCGTGATGCGCGCGACGTTGGCTTCGGTCGTCCGGGCGTCGACGGGCGCCGTCGGGCGGGCGACGGCGAACGACGAGATCGCCAGTGCCAGCGTGAAGACCGCAAAAATGCGAGGGGTGGTCTTGATGGGGCTCTTCATGAGGAGAGCACCGTTCGGGTATCCAGTTGCCGGAACATCCCCCCAGTATGACGTAAGAAGCCGAGACGCACCGCGCCGGGGCTCAGATGATTCGAAGAGCGGTCGCCCGTCTCGACCGTCGCGAACCCACGTCAGCCGTGTTCTTCGAATCCCAACCGTCCCACACCCAGCCAGACGCCCTCAGCAATGCCGTTGAGAACGAACGTTCAGCCTGGCGCGGCACGCGCCTGCGCGCCAAATCCAGCAGGTGACCCTGCGGCGCGTGGACGCGGTTCTGGTCGCTGCCTTCGCGGCGGTCGTGCTCGCGTTCATCGCCGCCACCCTGATCACCCAGCACCGCACGCGCCAGATCGAGAGCGCGGCATTGAGCATCCAGGGGGACGCGGCGCCCAGCATCCGCTATCTGGCCGACGCGCGCACCGAGCTCAGGCGCCTGCAGCTGCTCATTCATCGCGCGCTGGTCCGGCCGGGGCCGCCGACGGGCGCGATGGAGATCGAGACCGGGCGCGCGTTGCTGGACGCCGAGATCGCCGCCTACCGCAACCTGCCGTTCTATCCGGCGGAGGCGGCGGCCTGGGGGCGATCCGTCGTCGCGCTGTCGCGGTTCGACGAGCAGGTCGACGACGTGCTGGCGCGCATCCGCCAGGACGACCGCCCCGGCGCGCTCGCGGCCGAGGAACGCCTGGACGCCACGGGCGAGGAGGTGGCCCGCGCTCTGTCGGTCGGCATCGACGCGAACGTCGCGGCGGCCGCCGAGCTTGCGGGGACCATCCGGGAGAGCCGGCGGCGCGGCGCGATCTGGGCCTTCCAGCTGAACGCGGCAGGCGTTTTGCTGGCGATCTTCGCGGCGGCGATCGGGCTGCGGATCTCGCACGCGCACGCGCACGCGGTCGAGGAGCTGCAGCAGAACGCCGAGCGGCGCGCGACCGAGCTGGACGTGTTCGCGACCCGCATGGCCCACGACATCCGCAACCCGCTGGCCGCCGCCGGGTTGATCTTCGACGACATCCAGCGCCGCGGCGGCGACGAGCGGCTGCAGCGGGCGGCCGAGCGCGGCCGTCGCGCCATCGCGCACACCGCCGGCGTCGTCGAGGCGCTGCTGGACTTCGCGCGCGCCGGCGCTCGACCCGCGCCTGGCGCCACGGCCTCGCCTGCGGACGTCGCCGAGGAGGTCGCCACGCTGATGCGGGCGCGTGCCGCCCAGGTCGGGGCCGAGGTCCAGGTCCGGGTCGCGTGCCGCGCGCGCGTCGCCTGTTCGGCCGGCGTGCTCTCCAGCGCCGTCGGCAACCTGGTCGGGAACGCCCTGACGTACGTCGAGGGTGCCGCCGAGCGACAGGTGACCGTCGCCATCGACAATCACGGCGACGACGTGCGCATCACCGTCGCCGACACCGGTCCGGGGCTGCCCCCGGGCCTCGACCCGGCGACGCTATTCCAGCCGTACGTGCGGGGCCCGCAGGCGCGGGGGCGGGGGTTGGGGCTGGGCCTCTCCACCGTCAGCCGGATCGTCGAGGCGCACGGCGGCCACGTGGGCGTCGAGTCCAGCGCCCGCGGATGCCGCTTCTGGCTGACGCTCCCGCGGGCCGGCGACGAAAAGTCCGGGCAGGACCATACTGCGGTCGCGGAGGCCCATCGAACATGTCCCCCAACCGACGGAATGCGTGTGGGCTGAGCCGGGCGGCGCTGTGGGCCGTGGTCGTGGTGGGCGCCGCGGTCTGCGCCCGTCCCGCGCGCGCATGGGACGACTTCGGCCACATGGAGGTCGCGGCGGCAGCGTTCAAGAAGCTCCACGCCACCACCAGGCAGAACGTCGCGCGCCTGCTGAAGATGAACCCGCGCTACACCAACTGGATCGTGGGCGCGCGCCGCGGCGACGAGGACCGCATGGCCTTCATGCGCGCGGCGACCTGGGCGGATTCGATCAAGATCGATCCTCGCTACAAGGACGACACGCAGGCGGCCCCCACCGCCGGTCAGAACGTCGGATACGGCGATCTGCTGCGGCACGGGTACTGGCATTTCATCGACCAGCCGTTTTCTCCGGACGGGACGCCGCTGGTGCCGGCGCCGGCGCCGAACGTCGCCACGCAGATCGCGGCGTTTCGGACGGCGCTGGCGGCGCCGGAGACCAGCGACGACGTGAAGTCGTACGACCTCGTCTGGCTGCTGCACCTGGTGGGCGACGCGCACCAGCCGCTCCACTGCGTGTCGCGCTTTGACGCCGCCCAGCTTCACGGCGATCGGGGCGGCAACCTCGTGCGGATCATCGGCAACACGCCGCCGCCCGTGTGCGACGATCCCCGCTACTGCCCGTTCGGGCCGCCCAACGAGCTGCACGCGTTCTACGACGACGTCGCGGGGGCCGGGTACGCCGTCGGTCCCGTCGAGACGGCGGCCGATCATTTGCCGGCGGCGGACGCCAGGCTGGCCGCCGTCGCCGACGAGAAGGTCTGGATCCAGGAAGGGCTCGACCTGGCGCAGTCCACCGTCTACGTGCTGCCGATCGGCGTGGGGGAGGGGCCGTTCGCGATCACGCCCCAGTACCAGAAGGCAGCGGCTGATCTGGGCCGCCGGCGTATCGCGCTGGCCGGCGCACGGCTCGCCAACCTGCTGAACGCCTCCCTCGGCCACTAGAACGGTTGTGGGACGCCGGGGACGCTCTACCTTGCGTCAGGTGAGGTGTGCCCGGCGGCTCGGTGTGGTGGCCCTTCTCGCCGCCGGCGTGCTCGCGGCGGCCCGCCCCGCGTCCGCGGCGCCCGCCGACCCGGAGTCGGTCTACCAGATCAACCTGCCGGTCGACGGTACGGTGATCGTGATCGGCGCGCTGGCCGGGATCATCCCGTACGCGCTGTCGTCGCACTTCATTCACCGCAGCTGCCCGTGCCCGCCCAGCGCGGTCAACGCCTTCGACCGCGGCGTGATCGGCAACGCCAGCGACGTCGCCTCCTGGGCCAGCAACGTGACCGAGGCGCTGGCGCTCGGGGTGCCTCCCGTCGCCGACTGGTTCCTGCTTCGCAACAGGCGCGTGTGGTTCGAGGACGCCGTCGTGTTCGCCGAAACGATCAGCCTCAACGGCGCGTTCGTGACCATGGCGAAGTACGCCTTCCAGCGGCCGGTTCCGCGGGTCTACTCGGGGGACGCCGATCCGCGCGACGTTGCCAACTACCGGTCCTTCTACTCGGGACACACCTCGTATACCTTCGCGGCGCTCGCGACGGCGTCGGTCACGATCGACGCGCGCTACGGGAAGACCTGGCAGCCCTGGGTCGTGACGTTGCTGGTCGGCAGCAGCGTGGCCGCCGAACGCGTGCTGGCCGGCTACCACTTCTACTCGGACGTGCTGGTGGGGGCGGCCGCCGGAACGGTCGTGGGCGCGGGCGTCGCGCTCTTGCACCTCCGCGCGCCACGGCTGCGGATGTCGGTCTTCGCGCCGCCGGGCGGCCGCGGCGCCGGCATCGCGCTCGGCGGCTCGTTGTGACCGCGCCGGCGGGCGGCGACGGCGGCCCGGCCCGCGCCGTGGCATGATCGCGCTGCTTTGAGCGCATCCCGGTTTGAAGTCGCCGCGGCGGCCGGCGAGGACGTCGACCTCGCCGCCATGACGCAGCTCTTGGCCGGGCGCCGGTTCGTCGCGCTCACGGGCGCCGGGTGCAGCACCGAGTCGGGCATCCCCGACTACCGCGGCGCCGGCCGGCCGCAGCGTAAACCGATCCAGCACGACGCGTTCATGCGCCGGGCCGACGTGCGCCAGCGCTACTGGGCGCGCGCCACGCTCGGCTGGGAGCGGTTCAAGTCGGCCCGACCGAACGCGGCCCACGCCGCGCTGGCCCGGCTCGAGGCGGCCGACCTTCTGGCCGGGATCATCACCCAGAACGTCGACCGCCTGCACCACGCGGCCGGCAGCCGCCGGGTCGTCGAGCTGCACGGCGCGCTGGCCGACGTCCGGTGCCTGGCCTGCGCCGCGCACGAGCCCCGCGCCGAGCTGCAGGCGCGCCTGCTGGCCGCCAACCCCGGCTGGCTGGACGCCGCCCAGGGGACCGCCCGCCCCGACGGTGACGCCGAGCTGCCGCCCGAGCTGGTCACCGCCTTCCAGGTGGTCGGGTGCCGGGCCTGCGGCGGCGCGCTGAAGCCGGACGTCGTGTTCTTCGGAGGGACCGTCGCCGAGCCGACCCTCTCGGCCGCGTGGGCGTTGCTGGGCGCCGGGACGGCGCTGCTGGTCGTCGGGTCGTCGCTGACGGTCTATTCGGGCTTCCGGTTCGTCCGCCGCGCGCACGAGCTGGCCATGCCCATCGCGATCGTGAACGTGGGCCCGACGCGCGGCGATGCGCTGGCGCACCTGCGCGTCTCCGCCCCGGTCGGCGAGGTCCTGCCGCGCCTCGCCGACGCGCTCGATCGTTAGCGGCTTCGCGCCCGGCGCAGCTGCTCGGACAGCGTGTCCAGGTCGTAGTGACCGTCGTGCAGGACGCCGTTGAAGAAGAAGCTGGGCGTGCTGTGGACGCCGGCGGCGCGGCCACCCTCGACGTCGCGCTCGATGCGGGCGGCCACCCCCTCGTCGGCCAGCAGGGCCTGCACGGCCGGCAAGTCCAGCCCGATCTCCGCCGCGTCACTCAGGATGTCGTCGCGCTGAACGCCACGCCGGTGCTTCATCAGGTGATCGTGCATGGGCCAGAAGAGGCCCTGCCGCGCCGAGGCCTCGGCGATGCGCGCCAGGATCTCGGCGCTGGCGTGCAGGTTTCGCAGCGGGAAGTAGCGGAACACGACCCGCACGCCGCCGCCGGCCATCAGCTGGTCGACGTTGGCCTGGGCGGCGCGGGTGTGCGGGCAGTCGTAGTCCCCGTATTCGATGATCGTGACGGGCGCGTCCGCGTCGCCGCGGACGTGATCGTCGGCCTGGATGGGCGGAGGGTTTTTCTGGGCGCTCACGCGCCGTACTTTAGCGCGGCGATCGGATGACCGGCTCCACCGACAGCGTCAGCCGCTCGGTGCCCCGCATGACGATCAGCGGGTGTGCCTGTCCGGCGCGCTCCTCGGTCAGCAGGCGGTGCAGGTCGTCGATGCCCGCCGTCGCCTGGCCGGCGAAGCTGACGATGAGGTCGCCGTCGCGAAGCCCGGCGCGCGCGGCTGGGCTGTCCGGCTCGACCGAGGCCACGAACACGGCGCTCTCGGTCTCCAGGTTGTGGAACCGCACCACCCGCCGGTGTAGCGGCACCGTCTGGCCGCCCACCCCCAGATACGCGCGGCGCACCCGCCCTTCGTGGATCAGCTTGCCGACCACGAAGGCGGCCGTGTTGACCGCGATCGCGAAGCAGATGCCCTGGGCCGGCAGGATCATGGCCGTGTTCACGCCGATGACCCGCCCGTTGGCGTCGCACAGCGGCCCGCCCGAGTTGCCGGGGTTCAGCGCGGCGTCGGTCTGGATGACGTCGTCGATGAGCCGCCCGGTCTGGGTTCGCAGCGACCGGCCGAGCGCGCTGACCACGCCGGCCGTCACCGAGCAATCGAACCCGTAGGGGTTGCCGACGGCGACCGCGATCTGCCCGACGCGCAGGCTGGACGAGTCGCCCAGCGACACGGGCGGGATGTCCGTCGTGAAGGCCCGCACCACGGCCAGGTCGGTGTGCGGATCGTCGCCCACCAGGTGGGCGGGGAAGCGGCGTCCGTCCAGCGTCGTCAGCGTGATCTTGCTGGCGCCGCTGACCACGTGGCTGTTGGTCAGCACGTAACCGTCGGGGGTGAACACGAAGCCGGACCCGCTGCCGGTCCCGCTTTCGCGCCCGCGGGGGCGGCCGGCCGGCCGGACCCCCGCGACGTCCAGGCGGAGGACCGACGGGCTGACCTCGTCGGCCACGGCGGTGACGGTTCGCGAATAGGCGTCCAGGGCGGTCGCCTCGTCCACGCGCGGCTGGGCCCGCTTCAGCTGCTGGCTGGCGTCGTTCATGTCGTTTCTCCTTTCGCCGGGGCCCTCAGCTCCCGGCGGGTCAAGACCGTGGGCGTTCGCCTCACGGGTGTCGGGGGACCATAAGCGCCGGGCGCCGGCCGTCAAACGGAACGTCAACCGGGAGTCGGCGCCGCCCCGATTTCAGCCCCGATCTGGGCGGCCATCTCGAACGAGCGCAGGCGCGCGGCGTGGTCGTGGATCTGGGCGGTCACGATCAGCTCGTCCGGTGCCGTCTTCTCGACCAGCGCGCGCAGCTGGCGGCGCACCGTGTCGGGCGCGCCCACCGCCGCGCAGGCCAGCACGTCCGACAGCATCGCGGCGAAGCGGGGCGGCAGGGTTTCGGCAAACCCTTCGACCGGCGCCGGCAGGTGGGTGGGGTGCCCGCTGCGCAGGTTCACGAAGGCCTGCTGCAGGGACGTCAGCAGGAACCGCGCTTCGGCGTCGGTGGCCGCCGCGACGACGTTCACCCCCAGCATGAGGCGCGGCCGCTGCAGATAGGGCGACGGCCGGAACGTCCGGCGGTAGACCTCGATCGCCTCCATCAGCGCCGCGGGCGCGAAGTGCGACGCGAACGCGTACGGCAAGCCCATCGCCGCCGCGAGCTCCGCGCCGAAGAGGCTGGAGCCCAGGATCCAGACCTCGACGCTCGCGCCTTCCCCCGGGTAGGCCCGCACGCGCCGCCCCTCGCGCTCGGCCTCCTGAGCCGGCTGGAAGTACCCGAGCAGCTCGACGACGTCCTCCGGAAACCGGTCGACGTCGCCGGCCAGCGTCCGTCGCAGCGCGTGCGCGGTCAGCGCGTCGGACCCCGGCGCGCGCCCCAGCCCCAGGTCGATCCGCCCCGGGTACAGCGCGTCCAGCGTGCCGAACTGCTCGGCCACGACCAGCGGCGCGTGGTTGGGCAGCATGATGCCGCCCGCGCCGACCCGGATCCGGCTGGTCGCTGCCGCGACGTGCGCGATGGCGACCGACGTCGCCGCGCTGGCGATGCCGGGCATGTTGTGGTGCTCGGCCAGCCAGAAGCGGCCGTATCCCCACGCCTCCGCGTGGCGGGCGAGGTCGGCGGATCGGCGCAGCGCCAGGCCGGCGTCGCCCCCTTCGGGGATCGGGGCCAGATCCAGCACGGACAGCGGCGGCACGAGGACGTCATAGCACCCGCGCCGCCGCGCGCCGGCCTCAGAACCGGATCTGGATCTCGTAGCGCCGGTTCTTGGCCTTCTTGGCGGGCGTGTCGTCGGGGGTCACCAGCGGCCGCTCCGAGCCCATGCCGACCGAGATGATGTCGCTGGCCGCGACCCCCCGCGACTCCAGCTCGTGGGCGATGGTGGCCGCCCGCTTGGCGGACAGCTCCTTGTTGTGCTCGGCCTTGCCGCTGCTGTCGGTGTGGCCGGAGACCTCGAACTTGAAGCTGGTTACACCCGATATGTTCAAGTGTTTCTTGACGTCGATCAGGGTGTTGGCGAGCTTCTTCAGCTTGGCGTCGCAGCCCGGCATCAGCTGGTCGCTGTCCGTCTTGAAGCTGCACTGGTCCTTGCGCCCCTCGGCCAGAAGCCGGGCGTTCGCCTCCTTGACCGCCTTGTCTCGGGCGGCGTTGCCGGCCGCGCCGGTGGCTTTGCCGGCCAGCTTGCCGAAGTCGAGCGCCCGGGCCGGGCGCGCCGGCGCGGCCGTGAGCGCCAGAGCGCCGGCGACGGGGAGCATCAGACGCCGCATGAACACCGGAACCGTCATGTGTCGGATCATCGAATGACGCTAGCTCTGCTGGGCGGTGGCGTAAAGGCGGCCGAAACGGTTACATTCCGGGGCCATGCGGATTCTGCGTTTCCTGATACTTGCGCTGGTGCTGGCAGGAATTGCGATTCAGTTCGTGCCCGTGAAGGACATCGGCAGCAACCCGCCGAACCGGTTCACGGTGGACGCTCCGCCGCAGGTCGCGGCGATCCTCCGGCGCGCTTGTTACGACTGCCACAGCAACGAGACGCGGTGGCCGCTCTACAGCCGGATCGCGCCGGGCTCGTGGCTGATGGCCCAGGACGTCCACAACGGCCGCAACCACCTCAACTTTTCGGAGTGGGGGAGCGTCGACGAGGAAGAGCGCCAGGACGACCTCGAGGCCTGCTGGGACCAGGTCGAGTCCGGCACGATGCCGCCCAAGAAGTACCTCTACCCGTTCCACATGTCGGCCAAGCTGTCCGACGCCGACAAGGCCCTGTTGAAGGAATATTTCCTGCGCAACGCCAAGAAGCCCGCGGCCGGCAGCCCCTGACGGCGAGCGTCGGGGGCGGCGAACAGCGGCGCCGTGGGCCCTCAAGTTCCACGGCTCGGCTTCCGAAGGGGAAGGTCGCCCATGAGCCTTTCTCTCGCCCCGGCCCCCACATCTCACCCCGTCCCTTACGCGCAGCTATACGCCGGCCAGGTGGCCGTCATCGGTGAGATGCTGGCCAGCCTCGACAGCCTGACGCACGCGGGCCGGCACCACGTGATGAGCAAGATCGTCACGTTCGTCCAGGCCCGGGTGGGAAGCGCGCCGGCCGGCCGGACCCCACCGGAGCGGGCCCGCATCGCCGAGATGGTCGAGCACCTGCAGCGCGAGGCCGCGCGGCCGCTGCCCGCCGTCGGGTCGTTCACCGAGTCGGTCCAGCGGCTGCTCGCGGTTCCCGGCCTCTTCGTCTGATCTGGTCGCGCGTCGAGCGCGGGCGTGTCGTTTCGCGTGCTCAGGGAGCGTGGTGCCCCTGGGCGCCGACGGGCTCGACGGTGCTGGCCTGGGGGCCTTTCAGCCCCTGCTCCTCGTGGAAGCGGACCTCGGCGCCCAGGGCCAGCCGCTCGATCCCGCCCAGCACGCTGTGGCGGTGGAAATAGATCTCGCGGCCGTCGGCCGCCTCCAGGCGGCCGTATTCGAGATCGGGCTCGAGGTGGACGATGCGCCCGTGCGGGGGCGCGACGTGCGACTTCACGTTCCCCTTGAGCCGCCGCACGTAGTCTTCCAGCTGGCGGCGGGCCGAGCGAAAAGCGTCGCGCACGGCGACGTAGGCGTCGGCGTGCTCGGGCTGATCGCCGGGCGCGCGCGCGACGGCGATCTGCTCGCGCGGCACGTTGATCTCGATCGACACCCGGTAGATGCCGCCATGCCGGTGGTGTGGGTTGGGCGCTTCGACGGCGACGCGGCAGCTGACGATCCCGTCAAAGTACTGTTCCAGCTCGGCGATCTCGGCGCGAATCAGCGTCTCCAGCGCGGGGCTGGAGTCCAGGTGGTGAAAGGTGATCTGCGGCTCTGTTTGCATGGGGTTGACCTCACATGGGTGGGGCTGCTCCTAGAAAGGTAGGCACGCACGCGCGTCCTGCCCGCACCCGAGCCGATCGCCGGAGCTGATCCGTGCGCCAACGCCTGTTAGGATGGGTGCGTGGGCCTGTTCGACACGGGCGCCGCGAAGGCCCCCTTGCACCGGTTGACACCTCTGCGTGACGACCCCGCCGCCGGGTGGCTGAGCCGCGGCGAGAAGCTGCGCATCGACATGCTCGGCTGGTTCGTCTGGGTGGCGTTCGCGATCTCGATGATCCTGCTGCGGGCGATCGCGCGTGTGCTGCTGGCCGTGTTCGTCACGCCCATGTTCACCGGCCGCGTGTCCGTGACCGTCGTCGGTCTGCTGACCGCGGCGCTGGTGCCGGGCGTCCGCCGGTCGATCCTGCGGATGAAGACGGCGCGCGTCGCGGAGCTGCTTCGTCGCGGCGCCGGCGACGTCGCGGCCGACGACTGGGACGCGCTGGCTCGCGAACCCGAGGGGCAGGTCGCGTCGGTGCTGGGCTGGGTGCGCGGACGGCAACACGTCGAAAAGCCGGTGGGTGGCGGGCCGGCGGTCGGCGTGGCCGTGCCCTGCCAGTCGACGTTCCCGGGCGTCCTCGAGTCGATGCACGACTTCGAGCTCTGCGATGAGCAGGGGCGGACGATCCTGGTGCAGGTCGCGGACGCGCGCACCTTCGGCACGCCGAACGTCTCGCTGGACGGGGGCGAGGTGCGGATGCTGCTGGCCGCGCTGGAGGTCCCCACCGGCGTCAACGCCTCCGGATGGCAGATCCACGCGCTGCGCGACGGGGACCCGGTGATGGTGGTCGGGTTCAAACGCATGTTCCTGGACCCGGACGCCGCCAGCCTGCGCGAGCCGGGCGAACGCCTGGCGCTGGGATCGCAGGCGCCGTGCCCGCTGCTCATCTTCAGCGTCGACGCCGAGCGCCGCGCGGTTTGAGCTTCACCGGGCCGGCCCTGCATCGGCTATGAAGACGGGATGCCTCAGGCGCCGAAGGACGCGATCACCCTGGTCGGACGGAGCAGCTCGCACTTCACGCGAACGGCGCGGATGTTCGCGCTGGACCTGGACGTGCCCGTCGCCTTTCGCGCGGTCCTCGACATGACGGTGACCGACGCGGCGGCTTACGCCGACAACCCGGCGCTGAAGGTGCCGGTCCTGGTCGACGCGGCCGGTCCGCTGTTCGGGACCGAGAACATCTGCCGCGAGCTGGCCCGCCGGTCCGGCCGCCGGGACCGCGTGGTGCTGCGCGGCGACCTCGCCGACCGGCTGGTCGCCAATGCCGAGGAGATGGTCACGCACGCCATGCAGACGGACGTCAACCTGGTCATGCAGAGCATGGTGGCCGGCGCCGCACCGGCGGCAGTTCCCGCGAGCGGGCCGGCGGCGAAGGCGCGCCGCAGCCTCGAGAACGCGCTGGCTTTCCTGGACGAGCGCGTCGACCGCACGACGGCGGCGCTGCCGGCCGACCGCCTCGTGAGCTTCTTCGAGACGACGCTTTACTGCGTGGTCACGCATCTGCCCTGGCGGAAGCTGATGCCGATCGACGCGTACCCGCGCTTGGCTGCCTTCTGCGCCGCGTACGGAACGCGGCCGTCGGCCGTCGTGACCGAGTACCGCTTCGACGCGGCCTGATCCTTCGAGAAGCGGCCACCCCACGGTGACGCTCGACGGACCACGCGGCGCGCGGTATCTCTTCGGCTCTCTCGCGACCTGCCTCGTCGCGCAGTCAAGGACCAATGAGCGCTCCCATCCTCACCATCTCCGGACTCACGAAGACCTACGCGTCGGGTTTTCAGGCGCTGAAGCGGATCGACCTCGAGATTGGCAAGGGGGAGATCTTCGCGCTACTCGGGCCGAACGGCGCCGGGAAGACGACCCTCATCAGCGTGGTCTGCGGCATCGTGACGCCGACCACCGGCACGATCGTGGCGGCCGGCCACGACATCGTGCGCGACTATCGCGGGGCGCGGTTCCGCATCGGCCTCGTGCCGCAAGAGCTGACGACGGACGCCTTCGAGAGCGTCTGGGCGACGGTCAGCTTCAGCCGCGGGCTGTTCCGGCGCGCCGCCAACCCGGCGCACATCGAGAAGGTGCTGCGCGACCTGTCGCTGTGGGACAAGCGAAACGACAAGATCATGACCCTGTCGGGCGGCATGAAGCGCCGGGTGATGATCGCCAAGGCCCTGGCTCACGAGCCGGAGATTCTCTTCCTGGACGAGCCGACCGCCGGTGTGGACGTCGACCTGCGGCGCGAGATGTGGGCAATGGTCCGGCGCCTGCGGGAGCAGGGAGTCACCAACATCCTGACCACGCACTACATCGACGAGGCCGAGGAGATGGCCGACCGGATCGGCATCATCAGCAAGGGGGAGCTGATCGTCGTCGAGGAAAAATCCAAGTTGATGCAGAAGCTGGGCAAGCGCCGGTTGACGTTGAACTTGCAGGACCCCATGACGGCGCTGCCGCCCACGCTGGACGGCTGGCCGCTGGCGCTGAAGGCGGGAGGCAACCAGCTGGAGTACACGTTCGACGCCCAGGACGCCGGGGCCAGCGGCCACCCGCGCGACATCCCGTCGCTGCTGCGGTGCCTGGGGGACCTGGGAATCGCCTTCAAGGACCTGCACACCAGCCAGAGCTCGCTGGAGGAGATCTTCGTCAACCTGGTGGCCGGCGGAACGGGGGCGCGACCATGAGCGACGTCGGCTTCAACCGGACGGGCGTCTGGGCCATCTACCGGTTCGAGATGGCGCGTTTCGTGCGGACGGTCGTCCAGAGCGTCGTCACGCCGGTCATCACGACGTCGCTGTACTTCGTGGTCTTCGGATCGGCGATCGGATCGCGCATGTCGAGCGTGGGCGGCGTGCCCTACGGGGCCTTCATCGTCCCCGGTCTCATCATGCTGTCGATCCTGACGTCCAGCATCTCGAACGCGTCGTTCGGCATCTACTTCCCGAAGTTCACCGGGACCATCTACGAGATCCTGTCGGCGCCGATTTCCTTCTCCGAGATGATCATCGGCTACGTGGGCGCGGCGGCGACGAAGTCGATCATCCTGGGCCTCATCATCCTGGCCACCGCCACGGCCTTCGTCCCGGTCGAGGTCCATCACCCGCTGTGGATGCTGGCCTTCCTGCTGCTGACCGCCACGACCTTCAGCGTGTTCGGCTTCGTGATCGGGATCTGGGCCAAGGGGTTCGAGCAGCTGCAGTTGATCCCGATGCTGGTCGTGACGCCGCTGACCTTCCTGGGCGGCGCGTTCTATTCCATCGAGATGCTGCCCCCGCACTGGCGGACGGTGGCCTTCTTCAACCCGGTGGTCTATCTGGTCAGCGGGTTCCGGTGGAGCTTCTACGACACGGCCGACGTCGCCGTCGGGATCAGCCTGGCCATGACCTTCGTCTTCTTGCTGGTGCTGCTGGCGGTCGTGGCCTGGATGTTCAAGACCGGCTACCGCCTCAAGAAGTGACGGGCGCCGGGGCGGGGGCCGCCGGCAGCTCGAGGCCGAAGACCGTCAGCAGCTGATCGGTCTGCTCCAACCAGATGCGCCCGCCCTGCGCCTGCATCGCGATGCGCGCGAAGTAGAGACCCAGGCCCAGATTGAGATGCGTCGACTCGGTGGCGCGCGCGAACTTGTCGAAGATGGTCGCCCGCGCGGCGGCCGGGATCGGCGGGCCGTCGTTGCCGACCCGCACCTGGACCCGGTCGCCCACCGTCTGGACGTCCATCTGGATACGTCCGCGAGGCAGAACGTAGCGGAGGGCGTTGTCGAGCAAGTTGTCCACGACCCGCGCCAGCAGGTCCTCGTCGGCCAGGACCCGCGGGCCGGGCGGGGAAGGGCGGATCGCGATCTGGACGTTCTTGAACCCGGCCTGCGCCGAGCGGTGGCGGGCCAGCGTCGAGAGAAGGGTGATGGGGTCCAGCGACGTCAACTGCAACGGGAGCTGGTTCGACTCCAGCCGGGCCAGGTCCAGCAGGTTCGCGGTCACGCGGTGGATGCGGTTGCAAGCGTTGCGAATGTCGTTCAGGCAGTTGCGGACGTACTCGGGACTGCCGCTCAGCTCCAGCGACAGGAAGTCGACCATCCCGATGACGGCCGCCAGGGGGTTCTTGATGTCGTGCGCGGCCAGCGCCGACATCTCGCGCTTGAACCGATCCAGCGCGGCCGCCTGGCGGTGAAGGTGCAGCATCGTCAGGTAGCCGCCCAGCTGGGCGGCGACGATCGAGAACACGCGCATGTCGTCGCGCGAGAACGTCCCGGCCCGGCGCTCGACCGCCACCAGGCCCCGCACCTCGTCGAGGCCGACCAGAGGCAGCGCCAGGCTCTGGATGGTCCCTTCGGACGGCAGCGGATCGTTGCTCTCTATCGCGGCCAGCACGGTGAGGAGCCGCGCTTCCAGCTGGCGCATCGTCTCGCCGTCGCCCACCGCCGGCACCGACAGCAGCTTGCGATCGCCGTTTCCGTCGGCGTCGAACAGGATCGAGCAGCGGTCGCACTGAAGCAGGTTCTTCAACAGCGCCAGCGTGCGGGTCAGGCGCTGGCTCTCGTCGACGTTGGAGTCCAGCGTGTGAGCGATCTCGATCAGCGCGCGCGCCCGGACGTCTGCCACCGCCGGCCCGGACGGCGCGATCCGCGACGCGCCGTTCGTCATCGCGAGAAGACGATTCCGTTGGCGCGGAACGCGGCGACGCGATCGAGCTGTTCGAGGATCATGGCCCCGGTCAGCTCCATCAGCAGCGGCCGCAGCTCGTCGACCAGCGCGTGCATGACGGCGATCCCGTGGCTGGCGCTCTGCGACCACTCGGGCGGCAGCGCGTAGCGATACTCGAGACCGTCGCGTTCGATCGTCAGCTCGCCCAGCTGCGCCAGCGCCTCCAGCTCTCCCGTGTTTCCGACGACGGGCATCCGGCGTGCGACGGCGTTCTTGCTCCGCCGGAGCAGCGTGGCGGTCGTCGCGCTTCCCAGCAGATCGGACAGACTGCGCCACAGGAGCCCGAAGAGATCGGCGGCGGTGGCCCGGGTCGGGCTCGCCACGCGGGCCACGGGGGTGAACCTCATGTGCAAGAACTGCACGCTGGCGAAATCGCCACCTCGCCACGAAGGCCGCACCGCCCGCGCTGGTTGCGCGCGGACAGAATCGGCGGCGTGACGGGGGGGCTGGTTTTGTACGACATGGCTGCCCAGGCAAACTGGCTGAGCTCCCCCCCGGAGCTCAGCCAATGCGTGTGATTTCGACTACTTCACCGTCATCGTGGAGGAGTGAACCGAACCTGTCAATCTAGGATGTCCGATCCTGCGCCGCGTCGGGAGTGTCGAGCCCGCATTTAGGGTCACGAAATGCCACGACATTTACGCGTCTGACTGATGGCGTGTAAAATTCGCGCGTGGAGGTCTTGGTTGCGGACGACGACCCGGGAATGCGGGCCGTCCTGCGGTGCCTGCTGTCTCGGGACGGGCACGCGGTGGTGGAAGCCGAAGACGGACAGTCCGCGATCGACGCGCTCGGCGGACGCGCCTCGAAACCGTCGTTCGATCTGGTCATCACCGACCTGCGAATGCCGCGCGCCGACGGCTTCGAAGTGCTCGCGCGCGTGCGCGAGCGATTGCCGCGCACGCCGGTCGTCATCCTGACCGCGCAGGGATCGATCGGCGATTGCGTCGCCGCGATGCGGGCAGGCGCCTTCACCTTCCTGACGAAGCCGTTCCACCACACGGATCTCGAGTCCGTCGTTCGCCAGGTCGCCGACGCGCGCGCGCCGGTGGACACCCGGCGGCTCGCGCGTCCGACGGAGGGGCGGCCGCTGGCCGTCAGCCTGATCGGCGATTCACCCGCGCTGCAAGCCGTGCTGGACACTGTCCATCGGGTGGCCTCCAGCTCCTCGACGGTGCTCATCACCGGCGAGAGCGGCAGCGGGAAAGAGGTCGTGGCCCGCCTTCTACACGGCGCCTCGAACCGTTCGGGTGGTCCGTTCGTTCCCGTCAACTGCGGCGCCATCCCCGAGGCGCTGCTGGAGAGCGAGCTGTTCGGCCACGCGCGCGGCGCGTTCAGCGGCGCCGTCGAGGCGCACGCGGGCAAGTTCACGCAGGCCGACGGCGGCACGTTGTTCCTGGACGAGGTCGGCGAGCTGCCGCTGCCCATGCAGGTCAAGCTGCTGCGCGCGCTGCAGGACCGGGAGATCACGCCGGTGGGCGGGACGCAGTCGCGGACGGTCGACGTCCGCATCGTCGCCGCCACGAACCGCGATCTGGACGCGATGGTGCAGGAGGGGCGGTTCCGCCGCGATCTGTTCTACCGGCTGGAGGTGGTTCCGGTTCGCCTGCCCGCGCTGCGGGAGCGACGGGAAGACATTCCCACGCTGGTTCGCCACTTCCTGGACGAGATGAACCGGCGCTTCCAGCGCGAGGTCACCATCGCCGAGGACGCGTTGGCGCTGATGTCGCTCTACGCGTGGCCCGGCAACGTGCGCGAGATGGAGAACTTGATCGAGCGCCTCGTGGTGCTGGACGCCAGCGGCACGATCCGCGCCGCCGATCTGCCGGAACGGATGAGGTCGGCGCCCGGCGCCGCGTCGCTGGCTGGCCTTTCCGCGAACCTGGAAAGCGGCGCGATCGACCTGCCGGCGGTGCTGGCGGGGATCGAGGGGACCCTCATCGACCAGGCGCTGCGACAAACGGCCGGGAACAAGACCCGCGCGGCTGAGCTGCTGGGGCTGAGCCGGACGACCCTGCTCGACAAGCTCAAGCGGCAGGGCTGAGGAAGAGGTGCGCCAGCATCAACTCGGGGGGAGTTGAGTTGATGCTGGCGCTTTTTTGTGTGTACGCCCTAGATGAGCAAGGGTCGCGCCAACCGGGTCCGCCACGCCCTTCCTGGAGATCGGCGCCGCGCCGACGGGATTCCGACGTCTGGGCCGACCCCGAGGCGTCGCCGTCCCGACGGCGGCGAGCTTTTAGCCGGCCCAGCTCGCGCGCAGCCGCGCGGCGACGTCGATGCGCGGGCCGGTCGCGGCCGCGACCGCGAGTGACGGACGGGTCACCTCGAGCGTGACCCGCTCGAAACGGTCGAGAATCCCCTCGGGGATGAACCTGGTGCGCGGCGTGAACACATGCCGATCGCCGGCCCGGTGCTGTTGCCGCACATGGAACCGCAGGGGGTGAACGAGCGCCAGGGTGGTCTTGGCGCGCGTCATCGCGACGTAGAGCAGGCGGCGCTCCTCCTCGATCTCGGCGGGCTGCCCGGTCGCCAGGTCGGAGGGGATGCACCCGTCCGCGGCGTTGAGCACGAACACGGTGTCCCACTCTTGCCCCTTTGCGGAGTGGATGGTGGAGAGGATCAGGTAGTCCTCGTCGAGGTGGGGGTGGCCTGCCTCGGCGCCGGTCGCGGCCGGCGGGTCCAGGGTCAGGTCGGACAGGAAGCGCTCGCGGCAGGGGGCGCCGGCCGCGAGCTGTTCGAGCTGCTCGAGATCGCCCAGACGCGCCCGGGCATCGTCGTAGAGGCGCGCGAGGTGCGGCTCGTACCACCGGCGGACGAGCCCCAGCTGGGCGGCCCACGCCGAGGCCGGGTCACAGAGCTGCTGGTACAGCGCGACGAACGCCGGCCAGTCGGCGCGCGCCGCGGCGGGTGGCTCGAAGCTGGCCATCGCCGGGGCCAAGGGGAGGGCAGAGGCGGTCACGTGCCGCAACAGCGCGTCGGCGAGGCGCGGCCCCATCCCCGGCAGCAGCTGCGCGACGCGGAAGCCGGCCAGCGTGTCGCGCGCGTTCTCGGCCCACCGCAGGCAGGCCAGGGTGTCCTTCACGTGCGCCGCTTCCAGAAACCGTAGGCCGCCGAACTTCACGAACGGGATGTTGCGGCGGCCGAGCTCGACCTCCAGCGCGTCGCTGTGGTGGCTGCTGCGGAAAAGCACCGCCTGCTGGCGCAGCGGGACGCCGGCTTCCCGCCGGTCCAGGATGCGCTGAACGACGTAGTCGACCTGTGCCCCTTCGTCGGCGACGGTGGCGAGCACCGGCCGGTCGACTCCGGCGCGCGTGGCGCGAAGCTGCTTGTCGAAGCGCGGGCCGGCCAGCGCCATGACGGCGTTCGCCGCGTCCAGGATCGGCTGTGTCGAGCGGTAGTTCTGCTGCAGCAGCACCACGGCCGCCGGCGGCGTGTACTGGGTGGGAAAGGCCAGGATGTTGTCGACGGACGCGGCGCGGAAGCTGTAGATGGCCTGCGCGTCGTCGCCCACGACGGTGACGCCGCGGCCGTCGGGCCGCAGGCGGCGCAGGATCTCGGCCTGCAGCGTGTTCGTGTCCTGGTACTCGTCGACGAGCACGTGGTCGTAGAGCGACCCCACGCGGCGGGCGAACGCGCCGTCGCTCATCAGATGGAACCAGTAGAGCAGGAGGTCGTCGTAGTCGAGGACGGCGCGCTGGGTCTTGGCGTCGACGAACGCCGCGAAGAGGCCGCGCAGGGCGTCCTCCCATTCCAGGCACCACGGAAAGCGCGCCTCCAGCGTCGCGCGAAGCGGCTGCTGTGTGTTGACGGCGCTGGAGTAGATGGCGAGGCAGGTCCCCTTGCGCGGAAAGCGGCGGTCGGTACGCGACAGCTCGCGATCGTGGCGAAGGCGGTCCAGCAGATCGGCGGCGTCCTCGCGGTCGAGGAGCGTGAACCCCGGATCCAGGCCGACCTCCGGGGCGTGGTGGCGCAACAGGCGGTTGGCGACGGCGTGAAAAGTCCCCGCCCAGGGGAGCGTCTCCGCGCCGGCGCGGGCGCCGATCAGCCGCGCCGCCCGGCGGGTCATCTCCTGCGCCGCCCGGCGGGAGAACGTCAACAGCAAGATTCGCCGCGGATCGGCGCCGCGCGCGACCAGCACCGCCAGGCGGTGGGCCAGCGTCTGCGTCTTGCCGGTCCCGGCCCCGGCGACGATCAGCAGCGGGTCGTCGCCCGCCGCCGCAGCCTCCCGCTGCGCCGGATTGAGCGGCTCGAGGACCGTTTCGAGAGCAGGACGGGACACCATGTCCGTACTATACGTCCGTTCAGCCCGGTCCCGAATTTCTTCGCCCCGCTCCCACCCCGCATGCCCATCTTGAACGAGCCATGCGCCCCCTTCTCGTCGCAACGCTCCTCCTCTCCTGCGCCTCCCCGTCCCCGTCCTCGTCCTCGTCCTCGTCCTCGTCCTCGTCCTCGTCCTCGACCTCCTCCTCCTCCTCGACTCCCCCTCCGCCCTCCGTCCCCCACATCTTCGTCATCGCGATGGAAAACGAGAGTGCGGGCGCGATCTACGGCAGCTCCCACGCGCCGTACATCAACGGCGTCCTGATGCCGGCCTATGCCAGCGGCGCCAACTTCATCGACGAGCTGCCGTCGCTGCCCAGTGAGCCGCACTACATCCAGATGGAGGCCGGCACCAACGCCTTCGCCGACGCGACCTTCCAGACCGACAACAGCCCTTCCGCGAGCAACAGCACCTCCAGCACCCAGCACCTCGCCACTCAGATCCGGGCGGCGGGCGGCGGGCTGGACTGGATGGTCTACGTGGAGAGCGTCGACCTGTCGGCCGCGCCTTGTCCCATCGCCAACTCCGGAATCTATGTGCCGCGGCACGACCCGTTCCTCTTCTTCCAGGACGTCTCCGGTGCGCCGCCCTCGAAGACCAACGATGTCTGCGCCGCCCACCACCGGCTGATCTCGTCGCTGAACGACGATCTGGCGGCCGGAAACGTGGCGTCCTACGTGTTCATCGTCCCCGATCTTTGCCACGACATGCACGGCAACACGGCCTGTCCCAGCACCGACAACGTGAAGATGGGCGACACCTGGCTCAGCACGGCGATGCCGCCGCTGATCGACTTCGTCAACACGAGGGGTGGGGTCATCTTCATCATCTGGGACGAGGAGAGCCACGTGCCGTTCTTCGCGGTCGGGCCCACGGTGAAGGCCGGCTACTCGAGCCAGGCGGCCCTGACCCACCGGTCGCTCACGAAGACCGTCGAGGAGATGCTGGGCCTGCCGATCCTGCCGACGGTCACCGACGCCACGGACTTCGGCGACCTGTTCGCGTCGGGGGCGGTCCGCTAGGCGGGCACGCTCCGGCGGCGCTCTAACGTCCCGCGAAGGCGTCCAGCACGCCCTGTACGATGGGCTTCGGGTGCATGTCGGCGTCGAAGAGCAAGGGGCGGTGCGGACCGTCGCCGCGCAGCTGCGCCCACTGCGGATTGTTGAGCCACGAGTCGCGATCCGTCAGCCCCCAGAACGTCACGGCGGTGCAGGCCGCCTCGGCGACGCAGGCGGCGACGATGTCGTGCGCGATCTCGCGCTGCGCCTCCAGCTTCTGTTCGGCCGTCCCGGGGAGCTCGCCCAGCGGCACGTCCATCTCCGTGAATTCGACCAGCAGGCCCAGCGCGGCATAACGGGCCAGGTTGGCGCGAATCGTCTCGGCGGGCGGCCAGCGCCGGGGATCGACGTGCATCTGGAACCCGATGCCCGTGATGGGCACGCCGGCTTCCTTCAGTCGCTTGCAGAGCGCGAAGGCCGCCTCGGACTTGGCGTCGCCGACGCCCTCGATGTCGTAGTCGTTGTAGAACAGCTGGGCTTGCGGATCGGCGGTGTGCGCCTGCCGGAACGCCTCGTCGATGAAGGTGGGGCCCAGCGCCGTGAAGGGCGAGTCGGCGCGGAGGCTGCCGGCATCCCCGTCGGCCAGGGCCTCGTTGACCACGTCCCAGGCGCCGATCTGGCCGCGCCAGTGACCGGCGACGCCCGCGATGTGCTCGGCCATGGCGGCGCGCAGCTCGTCGCCCTTCAACTGCTTGGCCCAGCCGGCGAGCTGCTGATGCCACACCAGCGTGTGGCCCCGCATGCGCATGCCGTTCTGCGTGGCGAACGCGACCAGCCGGTCTCCGGCCGCGAAGGCGAAGACGCCGCGCAGCGGCTCCACGTATCCCCACTTCATCTCGTTCTCGGGGCTCAGCGAGTCGAACTGGCGGCTGACCAGCGCGCGCGCCGCCGGGTTGTTCAGCCGCGCGCTCATCAGCGCGGTGCCGATCCGCTTGTGAGCGCCCTCCGCGGCCGCGCGCAGGGGCGGGTTCTCCGTCCCGGCGGGGCTCTCCTTGCCGACGGTGTCGGCCGGCGGGCGCGGAACCACGCACCCGGCGGCAACCAGGGTCGGGATCGCGAACAGCGCCGGGAACAGCGCCAGGGAGCCGGGACGCACGCCCCGCATCTTAAACGGTCACGGCAGGAACTTGATGTTCGTGACCGTGACGTCGATGGGGCAGGTCGCGCCGGCGTCACCGCCGACGTTCGTTCCGGTCCATTGCCACTGCAACCCCACCACCTGCGCCGCGGTCGCGCTGGACCACTGGCTGGCGCTGCTCAGGGGCGCGACGATCGTCGCGGACATGCTCGACGGGACCGCCACCTGCTTGATGGCGGGGAAGTTGTAGCAGCCGGCGGCGGCCTTGGGGTCGCAGCCTCCGGCCGGCGTCGCGTTGTTGGGCTGCTGGTCGTACGTCTTGATCTGCAGCTCCATGTCGCAGCCAGGTGAAGAGCCGGCCACGTCGAACTGGATCCGGGAGAAGCCCGTCACCGTCGCGCACACAGAGAACCCGACGCCGATGCCGGCGTAGTCGCTGGCCGCGACCCCGCCCGTGGCGTGCAGCTTGGTCCCGTCGACCTTGAAGCCCATCGTCGACTTGGGCCCGGTGTAGGAATAGAGCGTGCCGTAGAGGCCCTTCGGATCGCCCCACTTCTGGGTTGCCCCGCTGTAGTCGGTGAAGTCCGTCACGCCGCCGCTCACGACGTTGTTCGGCACCACGGCGGCCGCGCAGTCGAGGCCGTTCAGCCTGGGCCGTCCGCCGTCCGGCCCGCCGGTGTCCGTCTGTCCGGGCGTCTCGACGTTCGCGTCCCAGTTGACGAACGTGACGACGCTGCTCCCCGGCAGGTCGAAGGTGAAGGCGTCGTCGGTGACGGCGATCGGGCTCTGGGCCTCCAGCGACTTGTCGGCCGACGTGACCCACGGCGTGACGGTGTTCAGCGCCGTCCCGTCGACGACGAACTTCTGGGTCACGGGGGTCGCGTTCGTGTTGATGGCGATGACGGCCAGATGGGTGCTGTCGCGGTACGCCTCGACCAGCACACCGCCGGCCGGCTTCTCCGTGGCGCCGATGCGCTGGAATCCGGGGCGCACGAACTTGGACCAGTTGCCGAACGCGTAGCCGCGCTTGAACATGTAGGGCGCGCTCATCGTCGCGTCGGGCTGGATGAAGGCGGGGTTCATGCGCTGGGGGTCGTTGAGGCCGTTCGCGTCGATGTAGAGCGCCCACCAGCTCCAGGCCGTCATCCCGACGGTGACCAGGTCGGCGTGCATCCGCTGCGCCATCCCCAGCGCGCTGGTCATCCCCGGATCGGGCGTGTCCCCGTTGGAGTTTTCCTGCGACCACTCCGTCTCCCAGAACGACTTGCCGGCCTTGCGCGGCTTGTCGTAGGCGCTGCTGTTCGAACCGTAGTCGTGGGTGGCGATGATCGACACGTAGCCGGCTGCCGTCGAATCGGCCAAGAGCGGCGTGACGTACTTGTCGCAGTCCGGGCAGTTGGCGGTCTCGGGCGCCATGATCTTCACCGAGGGGTACTTCTGGGCGAAGAGCGGCCCCATCGACTGGCCGATGAACGTCGTCAGCTCCTGTGGCGACCACTGGGCCCCATCCCAGGTCGCGACGTAGTCGGGCTCGTTCGCGGGCGAGACGGCGACCAGGTGCACGGGCGGGTTCGCGCCCGCCAGCAGGTCGACGTACTGCCCCAGGTAGACGGCGAACTGCTGGTAGTACGCGGGCTGCAGCTTGTTCGACGCGAAGTCCGTCGGATCCCCGGTCCGCTGGGAGCCGTTCTTGTGGTTGGTGGTCTTCCAGATCGGCGGCGGCGTCCACGCGGCCGCCCAGACCTGGGCCCCGCGCACGGCCGCTTGCTGGGCCGTCGTCAGCTCCGGCGCCGTCGGAACCGGGTTCGCGCCGGTCGTGGGCTCGACCCCGTCGACGGTGTCGGCCGGCAACCCGATCATGGTGCGCAGCAGCGACAGGCCGATCCCCTTCTTCGCGTCGAACAGCTGGTCTGCCTGCGCGTCGGTGAGGCTCTGCCCGAAGAACGCCGACGACGCCCCGAATCCGTCCATCGTCTGCTTGACGTCCGCCCAGCTCACGGTCACGTCACTCTTCGACGCCTTCGACGAACACCCGACCGCGCCCGCCAGCGCGACCGCAACAACCAGGCCAGTTTTCATTGCGAACACTGTTAACCGATCTGGCGCCCCCCGCGACATTGCAAATGCGTCGGCGCTCCCCGAGTGCGCGGGAGATCGAAGCGGGCGGAAGAAGAGGTCCGCGATCGCGACGACGTCGCGCGAGCGCGGGTGAAGTGGAACGTCGCGGCCTCGGCGCGGTCATGGTGCGGTGCGCCGTCGGTCGGCGCCGGCACGGGCCTGTCCCGGCGTTCCGGCCACGGATGAGCGTCCACGAGTTCTCCCTCAAGCCGAGCCGTAAGCCGGCCGACGTCAATGCTGGGGGGATCGACGCGTGTGCACGTCGAGATTTCGAGGCTGCCTGGCCACCGGCTTGGGCCTGGCGCTTCTGATCGTTCCTGCGCTCGCGGGGGCTGCCACCTGCACGTGGAAATGGAGCGGCGTGCCGGCCGGCAGCGGCTTGTGGAGCGTCGCCGCGAACTGGTCGTGCGGCGCGGTCCCCGGAAACGGGGACGACGTCGTCTTCGATGCCACCAATGGGACCAACCAGAACTGCACGGTCGACGTCGCGATCGACGTCGCCTCGCTGACGCTGCAGAACAGCTACACCCGCGCGGTGACCGGCAGCGGCGCGCCGTCGATGCGCATTCGCGGCAACCTCGCGCTCGCGTCCAGCGGAACGCTGGTCCTCACGAACGGGACGACCCAGCTGGGCGGCGCGTTTTCGCGGACTGCCGGGACGCTGACGGCCGGGACCGGGACGGTGATCTTCAATAGCGCGGCCGCGGTGACCCACGCCTTCGGCAGCCAGCACTTCAACACGGCGATCATCAACGACGGGCTGGTGGCGTACTGGGCGCTGGACGAGGGCGGTGGCACGACCGTCGGCGACCGTTCGGGGTACGCCAATGGGTTGGTGCTCAGCGCCAGCGCGTTCACATCTTCGGTGCCTCCGCTCAGCTTCTCCGATCCTTCCGCGCTGTCCTTCGACGGCACCGTGTTCGCTCGGCTGTCCGGGACCGGCACCAACCTGCCGGATGCGGCCGCCCGCCAGACGATCAGCGCCTGGGTGCGACTGGGCTCGACGTCCGGGACGCAGGACGCGGTGGCCATCGGCGACGGGGCCGGACACGGGATCAAGCTGGGGCTCAGCGGCGGCACCCTGTCCGCTTTCGGCTGGGACGGAACGGTGTTGGCCAGTGGCACGACTCCCACCGACGGCGGGTGGCACCACCTGGCGTTCACGTACGACGGTACCACCAACGCCCTTTACCTGGACGGTGCTCTGGCCGGCACCAGCACCACCGGGCACTCCGGCGCCGCGGCGACCGTCGCCAATCTGGGCAGCTACGACGGAGCGCACGAGCTGATGGCGGCCGGCGGCGGCGTCGACGACGTCCGCATCTACAACCGCCCGCTGAACGCCACCGAGATCAGCGCCCTGGCGCTGGGCAACGCGCCCGGCACCGGCGTCGTGACCCACACGTTCAGCAGCGCGTTCGTCAGCAACGGCGACTTCGTCATCGCGTCGGGCAAGGTCGCCGGTACCGGCAGTGTGTCCGCGGGCGGCAGCTGGCTGAACTACGGCGGCGTGCTCGCGACGACCGGAGCCGTGGCGGTCACCGGCCTGGGGGGCGGAACGCTGCTCTTCGGCGGACAGCGGGTGGCAGGGCTGACTGTCAGCAGCGGCATCTACACGATGAACGACCGCCTGTCGGCCAACAACAAGACGGTCACCATCAACAGCGTGCTGACCGACCCCTCGTATGTGGCGCGCTTGGGCCTCTTCTCGGGAACCGGAACCTTCAACCCGGGCGCCGGCACGGTGGTCCTGGACAGCAGCGGCAATCGCACGTTGAGCACCTTCGCCAACTTCAACAATCTGCGGCTCGAGGACGGGACCGAGAACAACCTGGTCGGCTACTGGAAGCTGGACGAGGGGACCGGCACGTCGCTCTACGACGCCTCCAGCAAGTCGAACGGCGGCACGCTGGTCGGTTCCGGAACCTGGTCGCGCGGCATGCCGGGTCTGCCGCTCGAGAACCCGAGCTCGCTGACGTTCGACGGCGCGACGGCCTACGCCACGCTGGGCAGCAGCGGGATCCCTTCGGCCAACGCGTCCCAGACCGTCAGCTTGTGGGTCAAGTATCCGTCGGCCGCCGCCACCCAGACTCTGTTCGCGAGCGTCAACGCCAGCAACGGCAGCGGCCTGTTCGTCGGTTTGAGCGGCGGAAACGTGACCGCCTCGGTCTACGGCGGCGCCGCGCTGGTCAGCATCGCGGCGCCCAGCGCCAACACCTGGCACCACATCGCCTACGTGTACAGCGCGACGGGGACGACCAACGAGCAGATCTACGTCGACGGCGTCGCCTACACCGGCGGTGGGACCACCAGCACCCACCAGAGCGCCGCGCCCAGCAACGTCTACCTGGGGACGGCCGACGGTGCCACGCAGTTCTTCCAGGGACAGCTCGACGAGGTGCGCCTCTACAACACGGCGCTGACGGCGACCCAGATCGCCCAGCTTGCGGCGGGCCGCTACCCGAATTTGGGAGGGTTTTCGACGACCACCCTCGGCGCCGCGGTGACCGTCACCGGGAGCTTGTCTGTCGACGCCGCGAACCTGAACGCCAACGGCTACGCGCTCGCGGTGACCGGGGCCGCGACGATCAGCGCCGGCACCTATACGGTCGGCGGTGCCGCGCAGACGTTCTCGAGCGGCCTGAACGTCCAGCCCAAGGGGACCATGACGATGGCGTCCGCGATCGGCAGCGTGCTGCTGGGTAGTGGAACCTCGCTGATCGTCGACGGGACGCTGAACGCCTCGGCAGCCGGCGCGGCGATCAGCAGCGTCTCCGGGCGGTTCACGTTCAAGGTCGGCAGCACCGCCGGCACGACGCCCACGCTGAACATCAGCGCCCTGGCCGTCAGTAACCTGGACAGCCACGGCATGTGGATCAACGCCGACCCGGGGGCCGCGACGGTCTTCACCGAGTTCGACAACCTCACGTTCAGCAACGGGACCGGCAATCAGCTGCTCTACATCTACGCGCCAGGGTTGAACCTGGCCTCGCACGGCTGCACGTTCGACGGCAGCACGACTTACGCCGTCACCCTGGTTGGCAACGGCACCGCCGACGGAACGGAGACGCGGGCCGTGTTCGGCGGCGCCACCTGCGCCGTCAACGCGGGCAACAACTGCGCGAACAGCGAGAAGTCCGACGACGACGCCAACAACGACGGGCTGCCGGACAGCCCCGGCAACGGCGTCAACTTCGGCGCGGTCGTGCAGTTCGTCTCGGCGGCGTTCCTGGCCGGCGGGACGCATCAGGGCTTTCCGACCGCCGCCTTCGACTGGAATACGTTCACGTACTACGCCACCTACGCCGTCTACCGGAACCAGTCGGGCACGGCCGACGTGGTCTACGTCCTGGACGAGACGGGGCACGTCCGCTATTCGTGGAGCACCGCCGCCAACCAGCAGATCGTCGGCACGCCGCAGTGGACGACGATCACGGTCGGTGGCGTCAGCACGCACTACCTGTACGTGGCGGTCAATGGCGCCAGCGCCAATACGGGGCAGATCTATCGGTTGGTCGACACGGGCGCCGGCTTGACGCTGGACAGCGTCTGGCAAGCGCTGACCGGCGGTAACCCGTACGCCTGCACCTGCACGTTCACGTCGCCGCTCTCGATGGACGCCAACAACCTCTACTGGTCGGCGACCACGTCGGCCTCGTCCCGGCAGCTCATGCAGGTTGGCATGACCAATCAGTCGACGCTGACCGGCTGGCCGCTAACGACGCCCGGCAACGTGACCGCTTCGCCACCCGCGCTGGTCACGTCGGGCGGGAACACGACCCTGTACCTGGGGATCACCGGCTACCTCCTGCAGCTCGACGTGACGTCAACGACGTTCGTCAGCAACACCAAGGTCGGCACCGTCAACGGCCGGGTCACCTACGGACGCAGCGTGAGCAGCGGCGTGGCGCGCGTGTTCGCCGGCAACTCCGGCGGCACGATGTGGGCATTGAACCCGGCCAACTTCTCGGGAACCAACTACCTGTGGAGCTACGCCGCCAGCGCGGCCATCAGCGGCAGCTACTACGACGCGCAGACCGACACCATCCAGTTCGGGACCAACGGCGGCAAGCTGGTCGTGCTCACGGGCGCAGGCAGCGGCACCAGCGGCGTCGTCCTGAACGCCAGCTATCCCTACACCCTGGACGCGACCGACCCCATTCAATCGGCGCCGCTCTACTACGCCGGCATCCTGGCGGTGGGTTCGACCAAGGGGAAGCTCTACTTCGTGGACCGCAACACCGGAACCACCCCCGGCGTTCAGATCGTCCGCGAGTATGCGTTCGGCGCGGCCGAGACCATCTCGGCGATCGGATTCGATCCGGACGTGAACCGCTACATGGTCAGCGTTTCGAACGTCAACACCGGCATTCACGACGCCCGGCTCTACTACTTCGACCTGGTCGCCGATCCGACCCCGAGCTTTCAATGAACCGCCCCTTCGATCCCCGGATTCTGGCTTCCCGACTGGCTTCCTCGACGGCGGGATGCGGCTTGCTGGTCTGGCTCACGATGGCGGCGGGCAGCGCGCGCGCCAACGACTGGGCGACGCCAGGGCTGGATGCCATGCACGCGCGGCTTTCGACCGAGGTGTCGGGGGCGCGGTTCGCCGACGGTCGCTGGACCTTCCACCCCGGCACCGCTGCCCGAAGCATCGCCAGCCCGGTGGTCGCCGACGGTCTCGCAATCACGGTCGCGCTGGACGGAACCGTGGCTGCGTTGCGCGCCGACAGCGGCGAGGTCGCCTGGACGGTCGTGCTGGACGCCGGCGTCCAGGCGACGCCCGCGATTGCGCGCGGGCGCGTGTACCTGCCGACCCTGGGCGGCACCGTCGTCGCGCTGGCGCTGGCCGACGGCAGTCCCCTCTGGTCGGTCGCCGTGGGGGGCCTCAACGCTTCGTCGCCGACGCCCGTCGACGGCGACATCATCCTGGGGACCGGCCTGCCCGAGCAGAACGTCGTTCGCCTGGATGGCGCGACCGGCGCGGTGGTCTGGCGAACGCCGGCCGTGATGGACCAGTTCAGCAACACCGCGCCCGCTGTTGCCGGCACGCTGGTGGTGGTGGGCACGAACGGCGCGCACGTCTACGCCTTCGATACCGCCACCGGCGCTGCGCGCTGGGACTACCAGGCCGACGGCATCATCAACCTGGGTGCGCCGGTGATCGCGGGCGGGCGCGTCTACGTGGCCGGCGGCAAGAACAGCGATCACGTGCACGCGATCGACGCGGCGACTGGCACGGCGATCCCGGGTTGGCCGATCAGCCTGCCGGTCGCGCCGCCGGACCTGGCCGGAAGGGTCGTCCGGAACCGCCGGGCCGTCTCGTCATTCGCGGCCGCGGCCGGATTGCTGTTCATCGAGACCCGTCTGGACGACGCCCTGGACACGGACGCAGACGGGACGGCCGATCACTATCTCTCGCGCGAATCCGTGCTAGCGCTGGATCCGTCGATCGGCACCCTGACCTGGCAGCGCGACCTGGCGCGGGCAGTGTTCACCGACCCCAACGACGTTCCGCCGTTCAGCCTCTGTCCGACCCCGGCTGCCTTCGCCGCCGCCGGCGGCAACCCCTACCTGGCGGCGGCGTCGTCGCTGGCGCCGTCGGTGACCATCCTGGGCGCGCTGGGAGGCAACGACGCGGCCGATCTGACGGTCGCCGGGCGATCGCTGGCGTCGCCGGTGATCGCCAACGGCCGCCTGATCACCGTCGCCGAGAACGGCGTCGTCGAAGGTCAGCTCTCCAGCGTCAACCATCCGCCGTCGGCGCCCATTCTGGCCGCCGCGCCCCAGCAGCTGGACGCGGCCGGCGTCAAGCTGCGCTGGCTGCCGGCGGCCGATCCGGACGCCGAGATCCCCGGCTACGAGCTGCGGCTGGACAGCGACGGCGAGATCCTTCAAAGCGCCGCGCAGCAGCTCACGCTGGCGTCCGGCAGCACGTCGACGACGATCGCAACCGGGCTGTCACCGGGCGTGACCTACACCTGGGCGGTGCGCGCCCGGGACGCGCGCGGCGCCTATTCGCCCTGGTCGTCGCCCGAGACCTTCGTCGTGACGGCGACGGCGCCGGTCACGGTGGATGGCTCGCCGGCCGCCAGCCTGAGCGCCGCGATCGCGACCGCGCGGGCGGGGTCGACGATCGGGCTGGGCGCGGGGACGTTCCCGCTGGGTCAGACCCTGGTCGTGCCGGCAGGTGTGACCATCACCGGCCAGGGTGCAGGGCGGACGGTTCTGGACGCCGGCGGCCTCATGGTCGGGGTCACCTTCGGGGCCGCGGGCGGGCAGTCGACCGGCCTCGATCGCGTGACCGTGACCGGCGCCCAGACCTGCGTCGCCGTCGAGCGGGGTTCGACCGGCGTGTCTTTGACCCATGTCGTGGTCCACGACTGCCCGACGACCGGCGTGTCGGTGGCCGGCGAGGGTGGGGCGAAGATCGTCAACGCCACCATCGTCGGCAATGGGACGGGTGTTGCTTCGTCGGGGGCCGTCACCGTCAAGAACAGCCTGATCGGCGAAAACCAGATCGGCCTCGCCAGCCTGGCCGCCAGCGCGCTGAGCAGCTCGTACGACGATCTCTTCTCCAACGCGACGGATCTGCAGGGGCTGGAGCGTGGCAATGGCGACATTTCTGCGGCGGTGACGTTCGCGAATCCGATCTCGCACGACTACCGGTTGGTGGCGGTTCAGCCCTCTACGGACGCCGGCGATCCCGCGGACGACGTGGGCGCCGAGCCTGCGCCGAACGGCGGCCGCATCAACCTGGGTGCGTTTGGCGGGACGGCCGACGCAGAGCAGAGCGCGACCGGTGCGGTGCCGCCCGATCCCTCGGGACCCGCGACTCCCGTTCCGCCCGGAACCGGGCCCACGGGCCCGAGCGGCCCGGTCCACCCTGGACAGGCGACGGACGGCGGCTGCGCGGTGGCCGGCGGCCGCTCCCCGGTGGGCGCCGTGGCCGGCGTGTTGCTGGCTCTCCTCGTCTCCTGGCGCCGGCGTCCGCGGCAATCCTGCTGACGGCGGAACCCGCAGACCGACGCGCAACGCCCGAGGGGCGCTACGCGGGCGCGGGCGGGTCGTTGGGGGCAGGGGGCGCGGCGGGGGCGCCGGCGCGGATGCTGCGGGCGGCCTGGACCATGTGGACCACCTGGTCGAGCACCACCGCGATCAGGATGACCGCGCCCACGATGATGAACGTCCAGTTGGGATCCAGCCGCCAGAGCCGCCGGATGCCCTCGCCGTCGGTGTAGCGGAGCTGGAACATGTTGATGCCGTTGTCGATGACCCGCATCATCGTCGAGCCGATGACGATCCCCAGGATCGTCCCCTCGCCGCCGCGCAGCGAGCAGCCCCCCAGCACGACCGCCGCGATCGCGTACAGCTCGTACGCGACGCCGACCTGCTGCGACATCTGGCCGATGTAGGCCGCGTAGCAGACGCCCGCCACGCCCGCGAGCCCGGCCGACACGACGTAGGTCGTGGTCTCGACGGCGCGCACGTTGATCCCCGAATAGGCGGCCGCCTCCCGGTTCCCGCCGATCGCGAAGATGTATCGCCCCAGCACCGTGTAGTGCAGCACGTAGCCGCCGATCGCGATGACGCCCAAGAAGATCAGCAGCGGCCAGGGCAGGAGCGGATCGCCGTTGACCATGATCAGCCCGCCGTTCGCCAGCTTCAGCAGCGGCGAGGTCCCCAGGCTCAGCGTGCCGCCCTGCACGACCGTCTGAGACACGCCGCGAATCAGCAGCATGCCGGCCAGCGTGACGATGAACGGCTGCAGGTGCAGGCGCGTGATCAGCAGGCCCTGCAAGAGGCCGATGAGCAGCGCCGCGCCCAGCGCGACGATCACCCCCAGCGCCAGCGAGTGGCCGCCGCCGCCGGTCGCCTGCGACGAGATCTTGGCGATGATGACGCCCGTCAGGCCCACCACCGAACCGACGGACAGGTCGATGCCGCCCGCGATGATCACGTAGCCGCTGCCGATCGCGTAGATGCCGAGCATCGCGATCTGGCGCAGGGTGTTGATGGCGTTCGATTGCCCCAGGAAGTCCGCGTTGGACAGGAACAGCACCAGGCAGATGACCACCAGGGCGCCCAGCATGCCGAGCTCGCGCTTCATGCCGCCACCTTCACGCTGGCGGTCATCATCGCGCCCAGCCGCTCGGGCGACAGCGCCGCCCGTTCCACGATCCCCACCAACCGACGCTCGCGCATGACTGCCACGCGATCGCTGAGCCCCATGACTTCCTCCATGTCGGAACTGATCATCAAGATGGCGATTCCTTCGTCTGCCAGCGCGGCGACGTGGCGGTAGATCTCGGCGCGCGCGCCCACGTCGATGCCGCGGGTCGGCTCGTCCAGGATCAGCAGGCGCGGGCGCATGGCGAGCCACTTGCCCAGCACGACCTTCTGCTGGTTGCCGCCGGACAGCGACGCGCAGGGCGTCTCCAGCGTGGGTGTCTTGGTCGCCATGCGCGTGACCTCGGCCTGGGCCACGCGCCGTTCGGTGCGGCGATCCAGCCAGCCCCAGCGGTTGTAGTGGCCGACGTCGGGCAGCGAGGTGTTCTCCGCGACGGACATCGGCAGCACCAGCCCGTGCCGCTTGCGATCCTCCGGCGCCAGATACACGCCACGGTCGATGGCGTCGCGTGGCCGCCGCGGCGCGAACGCCTTGCCGTCCAGGGTCATGGTGCCGCCGCGCGCGGGCGTCACGCCGAAGATCGTCTGCGCCAACTCCGTGCGGCCGGCGCCGACCAGGCCGGCGAAGCCCAGGATCTCGCCGCGCCGGACGTTGAAGCTGAGGCCGGTGGGCGCGCCCGGGACGATCAGGTCCGACACCTCCAGCAGCGTCTGGCGCCCGGTCGGGGGCGGATCGGGGCGGGGCGGGAAGTAACCGCCGCTCAGCTCGCGCCCGACCATCAGCGCGACGATCTTGTCGGTCGTCGCCTCGGCGCGCGCCAGCTCGCCGGCGTTGCGGCCGTCGCGCAGCACGGCGATCCGGTCCGACAGCTCCAGCACCTCTTCCATGCGGTGCGAGATGTAGATGATGGCGACGCCGTCGGCGCGCAGCTGGCGGATGATGGCGAACAGACGCTGCGATTCGTCAGCGGACAGCGAGGCAGTCGGCTCGTCCATCACGATGATGCGCGCCGAGACCGACAGCGCGCGCGCGATCTCGACCATCTGCCGCTGGCCGACGGACAGCGAGCCGACGAGCGTGCTGGGCGCGCAGTCCAGCCCGACGCGCGCCAGCAGCTTGGCCGTCGCTTCGTATGTCCCGCCGCGCGACAGCGGGGCCAGCCAGTTGCGGGTGGGCTCGTTGCCCAGAAAGACGTTGGCGGCGATGTCCAGGTTCGGCGCCAGCATCAGCTCCTGGTGGATGAGGACGATGCCGCACTTGCGGGCGTCGCCCACGCCGCCGAACGTGACCGGTTTGCCGGCGATGCGGATCTCGCCGCCGTCGGGCGGCTGCACGCCGCCCAGGATCTTCATCAGCGTGCTCTTGCCGGCGCCGTTCTCGCCCATCAGCGCCAGCACCTCGCCGGGGCGCGCTTCCAGCGAGACGTTCGACAGAGCGGTCACACCGGCGAACCGCTTGCCGATGCCGCGCATGACCAGGAGGTCGGGCGTCCGCCCGGAACCCGAATCAGCGCCTGGATCAGCTTCCATCAGGATCGGTGGTCCGGATCCGCCGTCCTCAGGAAGCCTTCATCTCGGCCAGCTTGGCCTTGAACGCGCCGACGCTCGCCTTGTCGATGATGTCCACGCCCGTGTCGATGATGTGGTTGGCCGGCAGCGTGGCCTTGGCCGCCTCGCCTTTCGTCGCCAGGTCGTTCATCCACTTGGAGGCGAGGTAGCCGAACATGAACGGCTTCTGCACGACGGTCGCCTGGATGACGCCGTTCTGGATGCCGTCCAGCGTCCCGTCGTCCTCGTCGAACACGGCGGCCAGCACCTTGCCCTGCTTGCCGAGACCCGACAGCGCGGCGGCGATCGCGGGGCCGTTGTAGTTGTAGAGGCCGACGACCATCGACAGGTCGTGGTGGGCGTTGACGATGTCCTCGACGTTCGAGCGGGCCTTGGCGCGGTCGGTGTTGTCCTCGCGCTTGTCGGCGATCTCGATCTGGTGACCGGCGATCGCGTCCTCGATCCCCTTCAGACGCTGCGCGGCGTTCTCGGCCGCGAAGGTGCCGACGAAGACGGCGATCTTGCCGCCCTTCGGCAGCAGCTGGACGATGCGGCCGCCCAGCGCCTTGCCGGCCTCGTAGTTGTTCGTCCCGATGTAGAGCATCCGCTTCGACTTCGGCGCGTCCGAGTCGACCGTGATGAGGTTGGTCTTCTCGGCGACCTTGTCGAGCACGGGCACCTGGTCGTTGGGGGCGATGACGCTGACGGCGATGCCGTCATAGCCCTGACTGGCCAGGTCCTGCAGGATCTGGTTCTGGCTCTCGGCCGTGCCGGTCGACGGGTACTTGAGGTCGACCTGGACCTTTCCCTCGCGTTCGAACTTGTGAATCCCTGCCCCGGCAATCTTCCAAAACTCGCTGGTGTTGTTGGTGACGAACGCCAGCTTCACCAGCTTTGGCTCGGCGCTCCCACCGTTCGACGAACGGTGGCAGGCCCCAAACGACCCCACACACGCAATTAGAGCCAAAAATGTGAATGTTTTGCCGTTTCTCATGATGCCCTTGTTCGCGAGAGATAGTAGTTTAGGGGCCGATGAGTCAACGAACTTCTCGCTATCCCAACGACAAATTTACGCCCCGTCCCGAGGATCATTTC
>CAZJMY010000342.1:0-8217 GCA_964546845.1 uncultured Myxococcales bacterium
GGACCGCGGGCGGCGGGGCCGGCGGCGCGCTCTGCCAGGCCGGTTTCGGCCAGTGCGGCGGCCCGTCCTGCGACACGAACCTGATGACCAGCGCGACCAACTGCGGAGTCTGCGGACGCGACTGCACCGCGGGCGGCGCCACCTGCTCGACCGGCTTGTGCACGGCCGGCCAGGTCTACGGGACAGCCGACCTGCCCTTCGGGACGGACAACAGCGCCGCCCGCTCGGTGGTCTTCGACCCAGCTTCCGCGTCGATCTACTGGGCCGGATTCAACGCCTACAGCGTGACGCGCTACCCGCTCGACGGCTCGGGCGCCAAGCTGGTCTGGCAACCGACGACGGCCGCAACGGCGGGCATCGAATCGCTCGCCGTGACCGGAGGCAGCGTTTACTGGTCCGTGGGCGGCACGCCGGCCGTGGTCCTCACGAAACCCGTGAGCGCCGATCCGACCACTGCCCCCACGACCGCCTTCAACCCCGAGGCGCGCGCGTCGTTCCTGCGCGTCCAGGGCGACTCGTTCTACTGGGCGACCGGCGACTACCAGGATCCGTCGGGGCCCGCCAAGGGGCAGGTGTTCCGCCGGCCGATCGCCGCGCCCGCCACGGACCCGGGCACCGCGATCGTCACCGTGGACCAGGGGAACTTCGGCAACTTCCAGGCGCTGGACGTCACGACGGACGCCGTCTACTGGGTCTCGAACGCGGGACAGGGCACACCTTACGAGCTCCGCACCGTTCCGCTGGCGGGTGGGACGCCCGTCGCCGTCCCGAAGATCGCCGGCGCCGCCGACACCGCGATCAGTCAGCCGAACGGCGCGCCCGTGCTGTACGCCAGAGGGAACACGATCTACTTCTCGCGGGCGCTGGCGGCGTCGCCCAGCCTGAACGGCATCTATCGTTTCGCGACCGGCGACGCGGCCCCCACCCTGGTCGTGACCGCCGACGGCGTCACCAGCCTGATCGCCGACAGCGACACCGTCTACTTTCTGCGGCTGAACACGAACAACGTCTTCAAGGCTCCCCTGGCAGGCGGGACCGCCGTCCCGATGGCGTTCGCCTCCGGGTACAAGCTGGTCGCGCAGGACGCGACCTACCTCTATCTCCTACAGACCGGCTGCTGCCAGTCGTCGCTGCTCAAGGTGCTGAAGTAGCTCTTTCGATCGTCGTTGCCGGTCAGGCGCGTCCCGCGGATTGCGCGAGGTTTCTCGGGCCGCGCTGCGCCCGCGCGTTGCCAACCGCCCGCAGGCCGCGGGCGGTGAGCTTGCGGAGCTCCTCGGCGACGAACACGGTCGAGGCCACGGCGATGCAGACCACCCAGTCGGTCAGGCCCAGGGCCACGGCCCCGAAGAGGCGCTGCAGCGGCGACCAGTAGACCACCCCCACCTGCAGCAAGACCACGATCGCCAGCGTGGCCCAGAGCCGCCAGTTGGTCGCCAGCTGCCGGTTGAGCGCGGTGCCCTTCTCGGCGCGCACGTTGAGGACGTTGAACACCTGGAACAGCACGAAGGTCGTGAACGCCAGCGTCGCGGCGTGGCCGGGCGATCCGCCGGCGGCGCCGTCGAACGCCTGAACACCCAGCGTGCCGGCGGCCATGATGGCGCCGTGGAAGAGCAACCGCAGGAGCCTGCGCCAGGTCAGGATCCGCGCGGCCGGATCCCGGGGCGGCTCGTCCATGATCCCCGGCCGGGCGGCGTCCACACCCAGCGCGATGGCGGGCGGTCCGTCGGAGATCATGGCGACCCAGAGGATCTGCACCGCGCCCAGCGGCGACACCAGCCCGACGAACGGCGCCACGAACACCGTCAGGATGGCGCCCATGTTCGTCGAGAGCTGGAAGCGGACGAACTTCACGATGTTGTCGTAGATGATCCGCCCTTCGCTGACGGCCCGGACGATGGTCGCGAAGTTGTTGTCGGTGAGGACCATGCCGGCGGCCTCCTTGGCCACCTCGGTCCCGGCGCCCATCGCGACGCCGATGTCCGCCTTGCGCAGGGCCGGCGCGTCGTTGACGCCGTCGCCGGTCATGGCGACGACGTGCCGCCGCGCCTGCAACGCGCTGACGATCCGAAGCTTGTGCTCGGGCGCGACGCGGGCGAACACCGCGATGCCGGGCAGCGCGGCGGCCAGCGTCGCGTCGTCCATGCGATCGAGCTCGGCCCCCGTGACGGCCTCGCCTTCCAAACCCAGGGCGCGCGCGATCGCTGCGGCGGTGACGCGCTGGTCACCGGTGATCATCTCCACGGCGATACCGGCGCTCTTGCAAAGCTGGATGGCCTCGCGGGCCTCCGCGCGCGGTGGATCCATCATGCCGACCAATCCGACGAACGTGAGATCCGCGACCAGACTGGTCAGGTCCTGCTTCGGATCGAAGTCCGCGGCGCGCAGCTCGCGCGTGGCCATCGCCAGGACGCGCAGTCCGCCCGCGGCCAGGCGATCGTTTTCGCTCGCGAGGTCGCTCCGCGTGCCATCGTCGAGCAGGGTGGGACCGTCGCCCGTGAGGACGGCGCGGCTGCGGTCCAGGAGGACCCCGGGTGCGCCTTTCACGAACAGCCGCACCACGTCCCCGTCGCGGTGGAAGGTGGCCATGTAGCGGCGGTCCGAATCGAACGGCAGCTCGGCGACGCGCGGGAACTGGGCGCGCAGCGGGTCGACGTCCACGCCCGCCTTCTGGGCCAAGGTCACCAGCGCCCCTTCCGTCGGATCGCCGATGAGGGCGCCGTCGGCGACGCGGCTGTCGTTGCAGAGGACCGCCGGGCGCAGCAGCGGCGCAAGCTCAGCGAGGGAGGCAGCGGGCGAGCCGCCAGGCGACTCGGCGGAGATCTCGCCCTCGGGCCGGTAGCCCTCGCCCGAGACCCCGTACCGCCGGCCCGCCAGCCACAGGGCACGGACCGTCATCTGGTTCATCGTCAAGGTGCCCGTCTTGTCGGAGCAGATCACGGTCGTACACCCCAGCGTCTCGACGGCGGCCAGCCGCTTCACGATCGCGCGGTGGCGCGCCATCCGTTGCAAGCCCAGCGCGAGCGTGACCGTCACGACAGCCGGCAGGCCCTCGGGGACGGCGGCCACCGCCAGCGCCACGGCTTCGATCGCCATCTGCGCCAGCGTGTCGCCGTGCAGGAGCTCGACCGCCGAGACCGCCGCCACGACCACGACCGCGATCAGCGCGAGGCGCTTCGCCAGGTGATGCAGCTGCACCTGAAGCGGCGTGGGCGCGGTGTGGGCCGCCTCGAGCATGCCGGCGATGCGACCCATCTCGGTCGCGCGGCCGGTCGCGGAGACGACCAGCTCCGCGCGGCCGCGCGTCACGACCGAGTTCATGAAGACGACGTTGATCCGTTCGGCCAGCGGCGTTGGCGCAGGGACCGTGACGTCGGCGGTCTTGTGGACGGGCACCGACTCGCCGGTGAGGGCCGACTCGTCCACCTCGAACGATTGCGCGATCAAGAGCCGCCCGTCGGCGGGGACGCGGTCCCCGGCTTCGAGCAACACGATGTCGCCGGGGACCAGCTGCTCGGCGCCGAGCTCGACGACCTGACCGTCGCGGCGAACGCGCGCCCGGAACGCGACCATGTGCTCGAGCGCCTGCAGGGCCCGCTCGGCGCGGTGCTCCTGCACGAAGCCGAGGATGGCGTTGAACACGGTGACGGCGCCGATCATGAGCGCGTCCTTGAGATCGCCGACCGCCCAGGCGACCAGGGCCGCGACCAGTAGCAGGAGGTTCAGGAAGCCCTTGAGCTGGGAGACGAGCACCACCCACGCCGAGCGGGGCGGCTTGTCCGGCAGGCGGTTGGGCCCGGTCGCGGCGAGGCGGCGCGCGGGCTCCCCGCCGTCGAGCCCAGCCGGTCGGGTCTCCAGTCGTCCCAGAACCTCTTGCGCAGCAGACGCCCAGACGGGCGGGGAACCGATGTCGCGCGACGGTAACGTTTTCACGATCTTTCTCAATTGGGGCGCGGGCCTCGCTCCCGGAGAGCAAGGGGAAAGCAAGGCTCCGGCCAGCGCGCCGCTCCCCGGTTTGGAGAAGACCCGCGACGGAGGCGCATGGTTTGCGCAAAAGCGACAGGGCGGCGCTCGATCTGCGCGCAGGAGCTCCGGCTGGGGACCCGCCCCGGCGGACCGACACACTCAGCCTGGCGCGCATGTTGCCTTTGGACGGCGGGTGATGAGCGGCAAGACCACGGCCGGATCAGGTGTTCGCTACAGCCTGGGGGCGCTGCTGGCGTTCGCTGCGGTGAACGCGTTCGCGGGGGGTTGGTACGGGCTGGCGGGGGCCAGAGGGATCCCGACGGCATGGCTCAGCGGCAGCCCGTTTTCGGACTACGTCGTGCCGAGCGCGATCTTGATGGTGGCGGTGGGGGGCAGCGCGCTGCTGGCGAGCGTCGCCGTCTTGGCGCGCTGGCGGCACGACCGGCGTCTCGCGATCGCGGCTGGGGCGATCCTCTTCGGCTGGCTGGCCGTCGAGGTCGCCATCATCGGCTACGTGTCCTGGATGCAGCCGGCGACCGCGCTCGGGGGCGCGCTCATCCTGGGACTCGCCGCGCGGCTGAAGCCCGGCAGCCCCGCCCGTCACCTGCGGCGGCGGGCCACATGACGGCGCGCGAACTGGCCTCCGACGCGGAGGGCGCCTACCGGACCGGCCGGCGCGCCGCGGTGGGCGCGCTGCTGGGGGTCGTCGTTTCCGGACCGATCGCGGTGGCGATCGTGAACGTCACGCACCCGCAGCCGCCGTGGCGCGACGCCGAATCGTTCGCGCGTCACGTGCACCCGATTCAGCTGCTGCCGTACGCGGGCGGCCTCCTGCTGGTCGCCGCCCTGGTGGTCCTCATCGCCAGCATTCACGCCAGCGCGCGCGCCCGCGACCAGGCGCTGACCGGGGCCGCGCTGGTCGCCACGGGCGCGTTTGCGGCCTTCATCTTCTTCAACTACGTCGCCCAGACCACCTACCTGCCCGACCTCGCGCGCCGATACGAACCAGTGAACGCGCCGCTGATCGCCGCGCTGTCGATGAGCAACCCGCGGTCGCTGGCGTGGGCCATCGAGATGTGGGGGTGGGGCCTCTTCGGCGTCGCCACCTGGCTCGTCGCGCCGGTCTTCGATCGCTCGAAGCTGGAACGCGTGGCGGCCCTCACCGCGCGGGCGAACGGCGTCGTGAGCGCCGCCGGCGCGCTGTGGACGGCGGCCCGCCCCGGCTGGGTCATGACGCCCCCCGGCCTCGCGGCCTTCGCAGCCTGGAACGTCTTGCTGGCGGCGCTGGCCACCCTGATCTTCGTCGCATTTGGTCGCCGGCGAGCGGATGGATTCCTCCTCGCTCGTCGCGGCTCGCCGGGCGGCAAGCGGCGCTCAGGGGTCGCGCGGCCGAAGCTCGACTGACACCGCGTCGCCGTCTTCCTTGTCGCCCAGGAGGCGGCGGGGCACCGGAAGCAGCGTTCCGTGCTTCTTGTCCCGCCAGACGCTGGTGTCCCAGGTCTGGCCGTCGACCGTGGCCTTCACGGGCGTTCGGCCCCACGCGTGCGTCGCCGGCGGCGCATGGGTGTCCGGGACACGCGCGAACGTCCAGCCTCCGACGCCCGGGTACCGGAACAGCTTCGCGCGAAAGGTGGTCTTCTTGGCGGCCACGCCGAGAGGCTACCGCGCCGCCGGAATCGGGCGCAAACGGCCGTTGACAGGCGTGGGCGGCGACGCAATCGTGCGGGCCATGGGCCACGTCATTGATTTCAACACCGTTTCGATCGCGGGTCTCGAGTCGTCGCCCGTCGCCGCCACGCTGGCGGGGCTGCGGGCGAACGAGGCGCGCTACTACAAGAACAAGTACGACCACACGTTCACCACCGAACCGGCCAGCAAGGCCAAGCAGACGATCGACTGGGTCCACCGCATCCTCAAGGAAGAGCGCGACATCGTGATCGCTTCGAAGCCGCTCGAGGCGACGCAGTTCCAGGTCGAGAACATCAAGATGGCGTACGTGTTCTATGAAAGCGGCCTGTCGATCAACGTCATGTACACGGTCGACGGACCGAAGAAGCGCGCCGTGGGGTTCAAGCTGTCCGACGGCATGGACGTCCCCGAGGAGCTCGCGTCACGGTTCAAGTTCGCGCGCCAGAAATCGAAGCTGGCGGGCACGATCCGCGGCTCGTTCTTCGTGATCAAAGGCGAGTACTGACGTTTCACAGGCGGCCAGGGTGGCCTGCGGGCCCTGCACTTCTGGCCCCTCCCCCGAAGCTCAGCCGAAAGAAAGCCGCCCTCCCCCGTTGTGTCCTTGCGAAGGGGGAGACCATGGGTTGGAAAAACCTGTACACGGGAGCACTCGTTTTGGCAGGCGGAGTCACGGCGCTCGGTTGCGGCGAGGTCCCAGACTCGAACGATCTGGCGCCGGCAACCGTCGCCCTTGAATCATTCGGCGGCAGCGCCGCCGCCGACACCGTCGCGCGCGTCGGCGGCGGAACGCCAGCCTCCGCGACCATCGACACCAGGAGCTGCGGCACGAGATTCTCGCCGCTGGCCGTGGGCCTGAACAGCGCCGCCTGGGACGGGCACCTCCTCGACGCGGAGATGCCCGGGTTGCTGGAGCGCACGGGCGCCCAGACGCTTCGGTACCCGGGCGGCTCGACGTCGGACAACTACCACTGGACGTCGAATGCGCCGGACGATCCCGCGCAGGGTGGGACGGTGCCCGAGTCCACCTTCGACGCCTTCATGTCGGTCGTCGAGGCGACCGGCGCGCAGGCGATGATCACGGTCAACTACGGCTCCGGAACGGCGCAGGAGGCGGCGGACTGGGTGGCCTACGCCAACCGCGGCGGCCGCCACTACAGAGGCCCGGTCCCGACCTACCCCGGCGCAAGCCCGAAGGGGCACGCGTACGGCATCCGTTACTGGGAGGTGGGGAACGAGCTCTATGGCGACGGCACGTACGGGGCGACCTGGGAAGTCAATCACCAGTCCCACGATCCGACCACGTACGCGCAGGGCGTGGTCCGCTACAGCGCGGCGATGAAGGCGGTCGATCCGTCGATCCGCGTCGGCGCGGTCCTGACCGCCCCCGGCAACTGGCCGGATGGGCAGACCAGCGCGACCTCGCCGCAGCCCTGGAACGACACGGTGCTGCCCATCGCGTGCGGCGCCGTCGACTTCGTCGTCGTCCACTGGTACCCGCAGGGGCCGACCGGCGAATCCGACGCCGCCCTGCTGATGTCGCCCGAGCAGGGCGAGGCGACCCCCGTCAGCTACACGCCCAGCATCCCCAGCATGGTCGCGTCGCTGAAGGCGTTGCTGGCTTCGTACTGCGGCAACCACGCCGGCGCCGTGCAGATCATGGTCACGGAGACCAACTCCGTCTCGTACAACCCCGGCAAGCAGACCACCAGCCTGGTCGACGCGCTTTATCTGGCCGACGCGATGATGACCTGGTTCGAGAACGGCGTCGCCAACGTCGACTGGTGGGCGATCCACAACTCGCCGTTCGACGGGAATGCCGACCCGGCGCTGTACGGCGACTACGCTTACGGCGACTACGGAATCCTCTCGGCGGGCATGACCAGCGCGGGCGGCGCGGTCGAGCCGGCGGCCAACACACCCTTCCCTGCCTACTTCGGCGTGCAGATGCTCGGCCACCTGGGGCACCGGCCGCAGGACGCGATGCTGGAGACGACGTCGTCGAACCCGCTGGTCGCCGTCCACGCGGTTCGCCGCGGCGACGGCACCATCGCCGTCATGCTGGTCAACAAGGACCCCGGCGCGCGGTACACCGTGAACGTCTCGCTGGCGGACGCGACGGCGCACGGCTGGGCGGACGTCTACCGGTACGGCCAGGGCAGCACGTCGATCGCGCGGAGCCGGGCCCGCGTGCACGGCGCGAGCTTCACCGTGACGGTGGAGCCCTACTCGCTGACGACGGTGCACCTGCCGTAACGGCGGTCCGGCCGGCGGCGCGCTCGGCGCCTGGTCTCGTCCCGCGTCGGGACGACGCCGCCGGCGAACGTCCGCGGGTCGGCGGCCGGCCGGTGCGTCGGTCCCGAACGGGGTAAGATGCGCGAATGCGGATGGGGCGGCTCACACGCCTGGTGGTCTGTGTCGGCCTTGGCTGCTCGAGTGGAGGAGGAACCGGCGGGACGACAGGCGCGGGCGGCGGACCGGCAGGCGGCGGACGCGGGGGAGCCGCGGCCACCGCAGGCGCGGGCGGCCAGAGCGGCGCGCCGGGAGGCGCCGGCGGTCACGGCGGCG
>CAZJMY010000343.1:0-2629 GCA_964546845.1 uncultured Myxococcales bacterium
AGGGGACGCCGAACGCGACGGCCGCGGTGGCCAAGGTCGCGACGCCCGGCAAGGCGAGCATCGCCGACGTGTCGGCGTTCCTGAAGGTCGCGCCCGAGCAGATCGTGAAGACGCTGATCTACGTCGCCGACGGCAAGACGGTGGCGGTGCTGGTGCGCGGAGACCGCGCCGTCAACGAGATCAAGCTGCAGAAGGCGCTGGGCGCCGGCATGCTGGCGCTGGCCGGGGACGCGGCCGTCACCGAGGCGACGGGCGCGCCCGTCGGGTTCGCGGGGCCGGTGGGCCTGAAGGTGCCCGTCTACTGCGACCTGGAAGTGGCGGCCATGGCGGACTTCGTGGTGGGCGCGAACGCCGCGGACCTGCACCTCACGGGGGTCAATGTGAACCGCGACTTCACCCCGGCGGCCGTGGGCGACTACCGCACGGCCGCCGCGGGAGACCGCTGCGCGCGCTGCGAGACCGGCCGTCTGGTGGCGTACCGCGGGATCGAGGTCGGCCAGGTCTTCTTCCTGGGCACGAAGTATTCCGTGCCCATGGGCGTGACGTTCCTGGACGTCGACGGCAAGGAGAAGCCGGCCCAGATGGGGACCTACGGGATCGGCGTCACGCGGATCGTCGCCTCGGCCATCGAACAGAACCACGACAAGGACGGCATCATCTGGCCGGTGCCGCTGGCGCCGTTCGAGGTGACGGTGCTGGAGCTGCAGCAGGACGACGACAACGTCATCGCGGCGGCCAAGCGCCTCTACGACGAGCTGACCGCTGCCGGCATCGACGTCCTCTACGACGACCGCGACGAGCGCGCCGGCGTGAAGTTCAAGGACGCCGACCTGATCGGCATCCCGTTCCGTCTGGCCGTCGGCAAGAAGGGAATCGCGGAGGGGACCGTCGAGCTGAAACGCCGCAACGGCACCGAGGTCCGCAAGCTGAAGCTGGACGAGGCAGTCAAGATCGTGGCGGCCGAAGTGAAGGCGGAGCGGCTCTGATGGGCGCCCTGTCTGCGCGCGAGCGCATCATCGTCGCTCTCGACGTGCCGGATCTCGCGGCGCTGACGAAGCTGCTGGATCGCCTGGACGGACGGCCGGCCTTCTACAAGGTCGGCCTGGAGCTGTTCATCGCCGAGGGTGAGCGAGCCATCGAGCTGGTGCGCTCACGGGGCGGACGCGTGTTCCTGGACCTCAAGCTGCACGACATCCCCGAGACCGTGGCGCGCGCCGTCGCGTCCGCCGCTCGCATCGAGGCGGAGCTGCTGACGGTGCACACGTCGGGCGGCTACGAGATGATGTCGCGGGCCGCGGAGGCCAGCCGGGGGCGGGTCAAGCTGCTGGGCGTCACCGTGCTGACCAGCCTCGCCGAGGACGACCTGCGCGCCGAGGGGATCGGGCAGACCATCCCGGAGATGGTCAAGGCCCGGGCGCGCATCGCGGCGCGCGCCGGCCTGTCGGGGCTGGTCTGCTCGCCGCACGAGATCGGGGCCGCGCGCGCCGCCGCGCCGGGGCTGCTGACGGTCGTCCCGGGCATCCGCCCTGGCGGTCCGCGCGCCGCGGACGATCAGAAGCGCGTCGCGACGGCGGGGCAGGCTGCCGCCGACGGCGCCGACTACCTGGTCGTGGGCCGCCCGCTGCGCGACGCCGCCGAGCCCGCCGAGGCCTTCGAAGCGCTGGTTCGCGAGATCGAAGCCGCGGGGTGAGCGAGAGGATCATCTTCGGCATCCGGCCCGTCGACGAGCTGGTGCGGGCCCGTCCGCGCGACGTCAGTGTCATCTACGTCGCCGACGGGACGCGTTCGCCCGAGCTCGAGAAGGTCGTTCAGACCGCCAAGGAGCGGGGCGTGGCCGTGGAGTTCCGGCCAAGGCAGCTGGTGGCGGACCTGGCGGGCGACGCCGTTCACCAGGGCGTGGTGGCCATCGCGGGCCAGTTCCGCTACGTCACGGTCAACGACATCTTGAAGGCAGCCTCGCAAGCCGGCGAGCCGCCGCTGCTGGTGCTGCTGGACGGGATCACCGATCCCCACAACCTGGGCGCGATCGTGCGCAGCGCCGAGGTGCTGGGCGCGCACGGGGTCGTCATCCCCGCGCATCGCGCCGCGCCCGTGACGGCCGGCGCCGTGAAGGCGTCCGCGGGCGCGACCGAGCGCGTGCGCATCGCCGAGGTCGTCAACTTGCTGAAGGCCATCGACGGCCTGCGCGCCGGCGGCGTGCGCGTGCTGGGCGCCGGCGCCGCCAGCGGCCAGCGGCTGGACGGCGTCGACCTGCGCGGCCCCACGGCGCTGGTCGTGGGCGCCGAGGGCAAGGGGATGCGCGAGGCGGTGGCGCGCCGCTGCGACGGCCTCTTCCACATCCCGCAGCGCGGCGTGGTCTCCTCGCTCAACGCGTCGGTCGCGGCGGCCATCGCGCTTTACGAAGCGGCGCGGCAGCGCCTCGCGCAGGGGTAACCCCAACGCGTGAAACGTCGCGGGTGATCTGATATGGTCCGCCGCCCGGAGGTTCACCGCAACATGGCTTCGAGCAGCAACCGCATCCCTGTCGCCGTCGTGGGCGCGACCGGCCTGGCCGGACAACAGTTCCTGGCATCCCTGGCCGAGCACCCGTTCTTCGAGATCCGCAAGCTGGCGGCGTCGAGCCGCTCGG
>CAZJMY010000344.1:0-2741 GCA_964546845.1 uncultured Myxococcales bacterium
CGGCTTTTCGACCGGCGCCGCCGGCAACGGTTCAGCGGGCACCGGCATCGCGGGCCGCGGCGCCGCCGGCACGACCGGGGCCGCGTCGTTCGCGGTCACGACCAACCGCTACGACAACCTTCGATCGGGCGCGAACCTTCACGAGACGGTGCTCACGACGTCCAACGTGAAGGCCAGCGGATTCGGCCTGCTGTTCTCGCGCTCCGTCGACGGACAGATCTACGCGCAGCCCCTCTTCGCGGGCGGGCTGACGATGGGCGATCACAAAGTCCACGACGTCGTCTACGTCGCCACGGAGCACAACACCTTGTACGCGTTCGACGCGACCGACCCACAGCAGAGCGCGCCGCTGTGGAAGTTGAACGTGGGGCCGTCCGGTTCGAACAGCTGCGACAACCTGTCGCCCGAGATCGGCATCACGGCCACGCCCGTCATCGACCCGGCCGCGGGCGTCATCCTCTTCGTCTCGAAGGGGCAGGAGGGGGGTGGGTGGGTGCAGCGCATCCACGCCGTCGACCTGGTGACGGGCACCGAGCGTCCGGGCTCGCCGGCGGTGCTCGCCGCGTCGGTCGATGGCTCGGGCACCGGCGCCGCAGCCGGGAAGATCGCGTTCGATCCCGCGTCACAGCTGAGTCGGACCGGCCTCTTGCTGGTCGGCGGCGTCGTTTACGCAGCCTTCGCCAGCCACTGCGATCAGGGGGCGTATCACGGCTGGGTGCTCGGCTACCGGTACGACGGCGCGAAGTTCGCGCAGGTGCTGGCGTACAACGTGTCGCCCGACGGTCAGAAGGGCGGCATCTGGCAGGCGGGCAACGGCCTGTCCAGCGACGGCCAGAGCATCTTCGTCGTCGCCGGCAACGGCAGCACCAACCCCAGCCCGACCGCGCCGGACTTTTCGGAGAGCGTCTTTCGCCTGCGGATCTCCGACTACTCCGTGCAGGACTACTGGATCCCCGCGGCTTACGACGCGTTGAACAAGGCCGACGCCGATCTCAGCTCGGGCGCCATCTTGATGCCGCACGACTTGCTGATGACCGGAAGCAAGGACGGACGGCTGTACGTCCTCGACGCGGCCAACCTCGGCAAGTACGACGCCGGTGGTGACAAGATCCTGCAGACGCTGACGACGCCGGGCAAGGCGAACGGCGCGCGAGGCCACGTGCACGGCGGGCCGATCTACTACGCGCTCGCCTCGGGCACCGAGAAGGTGTTTGTCTGGCCCGAGGATTCGCCGCTGATGGCCTACACCCTGAACGCGGCCACGCGCACGCTGGGCGGGCTGGTGAGCGACCCGATCCCCTCGGCCAGCTTCACGCCTGGCCACCCCGGCGCCATCATGACGCTGTCCGCGAACGGCGGCGTGGCGGGCTCGGCGATCCTGTGGGCGAGCTTCCCGACGCAGAATGGGCAGGACGGCGCCTGGCACGTGACCTCCGCCGGCGCCCTCTACGCCGTCGACGCGGCGGACATCAGCCACGTCCTGTGGGGCGACAGCAGCGGCACCTGGAACGTGGCCAAGTTCGCGCCCCCGGTGGTCGCGAACGGTCGGGTCTACCTGCCCACCTTCTCGAACGCGCTGCGGGTGTACGGGCTGACGAATTGAGCCGGCGCGGCGGGTCGGCGGCGGCGCTGGTCGCGGGCATCGCCGTCTTCGCGCTCATCGCGGGCGGACCCGCGCCGTCCGCGTGGGCGAACGGGCGGTATCCGGCCGCCGGGCAGATCGCGGTGGACCCCGGCGACCCGCGCCACATCGTCGCCCGCACCACCTTCGGGCTCCTGCAGACGTTCGACGGCGGCGCCCGCTGGACGTGGATCTGCGAGCAGGCCGTGTCGCCGGCCGGTTTCCAGGACCCCGAGCTCGCCGTCCGGGCGGACGGCCGCTTGCTGCTGGGCCTGCCGGACGGGGTCGCCGTGGGAGACGCGCGCGGCTGCGGATGGACGCGCGCCGCGACGCTGGCTGGGCAAGACGTCATCGACCTGGTGCAAAACGCCGAGACGCCGGCCGTCGCCTACGCGGCCGCCGCGGTCACCGTGGCGGGCGCGTTCGCGGCGCAGATCTCGGTCACGACCGACGGCCAGTCCTGGGCGGCCTCCGGGCCGCCGCGCGCCGACACCTACCCGCTCACGATCGAGAGCGCGCCCTCGCGCCCGCAGCGCCTGTATCTGGGCGCCGAGAACGCCGACCTGGACGCCGGGTTCGTCGACGTCTCGGACGACGGCGGGCTCACCTGGACCCGCAACCCGAGCCCCGCGGGGGTCGACGGGGTCTACGTGAGCGCGGTCGATCCCACGGACCCGGACCGCGTCTACCTGCGCGCTGATTTCCCGGGGGGCGCGCTGTTCGTCAGCGAGGACGCCGCGCGCACCTGGTCGATGGTGGCCAGCGATCCGGCGCCGCTGACCGGGTTCGCGCTGTCACCGGACGGCGGGCAGGTCGCGATCGGCGGCAGCGGCGGCCTGCAGATCCTGGCCCGCCCGCCGGGGGACGCCGGCGCCGGCGGGTACGCGGTCGTGAGCCGCGCCGCGGTGCCGGTCGGCTGTCTCACCTGGACGCCCGCCGGGCTCTACGCCTGCGCCGACGACCGCTCCGCGGGTTTCACGATCGGGCTGTCGACCGACGGGGGCGCGGCGTTTCGGCCGCTGCTGCGTCTGGCCGACCTCCTGCCGGCGACCTGTCCGGCGGGCAGCGCCGCCGCCTCCTGCGCCTGGTGCGCCACCGCCGCCGCGATCGGCGCAATGTG
>CAZJMY010000345.1:0-3577 GCA_964546845.1 uncultured Myxococcales bacterium
CTACGTTGCGATCGTTTTTACTCATCCACGGAGGCGATCATGCGCAAGTTGCAGCAGGGCGGAATGTTTGTGTTGGCGTTGGCTCTCGCAGTCCCCAGCTTTGTCGCGGTGCGGTCAGCCGTTGCCAAGACGGCCGCCAGCAGCGACGAGGCCGGCGGGGCTCCCTTGTCGAAGGACGAGCAGGAGAAGCTGAAAGAGCACAACAAGCTCCGCGACCAGATCAAGAAGGTGAAGTACCCGGCGGCCAAGGCGACCATCGTGTCGCACGTCAAGGGGCTGAAGGCCGACGACAAGAAGTGGTTCGATCAGACGCTGCCGGACAAGACGTACACCTCGGCTGACGAGGTCTACTCGGCGCTGGGTTGGGAAACCGCCCCGGCCGGCGGCACCGCGGCGAAGTAGCCCGAGGCGCGCCGGGCGACCTTGCCGTTGCGCACGCTCCGCGCGTTCGTGCTCTTCACGCTCAGCGTCCTGCCCGCGTGCGCGCATGCGCCGCCACGCGGGGGGGACGTCGCTTCGCTCGACAACGTCAAGCGCTGGTGGATCCTGATTGGATCGTCGCCGGCGCTCGACGTGATCGACTGGCGCAAGCAATCGGCCGACACGCAGATGGCGGTGCTCGCGGGCGATCCGCGCATCCCGCTGTCGGCGCTTCCGCGCGAGGCAATTCGCCTCGCGTATCTGAGCATCGGCGAGGCCGATCCGCGGCGCGACTACTGGAACGAGGTGCGCGGCGCCCCGTTTCTGGTCGAACCGAATCCGTCATGGCCCGAGAACGTGCGGGTCGATCTGCGGGATCCGCAATGGCAGGCGGTGCTGCTGGATCAAGAGATCCCGCGCCTGCTGGCCATGGGCTTCGACGGTCTGATGCTGGACACGATCGACACCGCGCCGTACTTGCAGACCAAGGACGGCGTCCGCTTCGGCGGCATGCGGGACGCGCTGCGGGAGCTGCTGCGCGCGATCCGCCAGAAGTTTCCGCGGGCACCTCTCATCGCCAACGGCACGGAGGCGCTGGTCGACGCCGCGCCGTTCGTCGACGGCTACGTCGTCGAGGGGGTGTTCGCCACCTACGACTTCGGGCGGCGGCTGTATCGGCAGACGACGGCCGACGAGCGCACCTGGAAGCTGGCCCAGATCGACCAGGCGCTGGCCGTCGCGCGGCGGCCGGTCTTCACGATCGAGTACGCCGACGTCGGCGACGCGGCGCTGGCCGGATGGGCCGCGGGGGAGGCCGAGCGGCACGGCTTTCGGCCGTACGTGACGGTCAAGGACCTCAACATGCTGCCGTGAGGCGGCAGGAGGTTTCCCTTGCGTCTTTCAAATATTTTTGAATATTTAGAAACATCGTGACCGCGGCGGCCTCTATGACGAATATCAGCGCCTTGAACCTCGCGGCCTTACAGGACTGCGCCGGCGCGATCGCGGCAGCGGCGGCGCTCGTCGAAGACGAGATGCGGGCCGTCGAGGCGCGCCTCGCCGAGCGCATGGAGAGCCCCATCGGCGCCATCCCGCAGATCGGCGCTCACCTGCTGGGGGCCGGCGGCAAGCGCCTGCGCCCGCTGCTGGCCGTGCTGGCCGCCCGCGCCGCGGACGCGCCGTTCGAGCACGGCATCGCCGTCGGCTGCGCGGCCGAGCTGATCCACACGGCCACGCTGTATCACGACGACGTGGTCGACGACGGTCGCGTGCGCCGCGGCCGCCCGGCCGCCCGCATGGTCTTCGGCAACGGCCTGGTCGTCCTGGTGGGCGACTTCTGCCTGGCGCGCGCGCTGGAGACCGTCGCGCTGACCGGCTCGCTGAACATGGTCCGCTCGCTGGCGGCGACGGTGACGGAGATGGCCGAGGGCGAGGTCGCCCAGCTGGAACGGGCCGGCAACCCCGACGCCTCCGCCGAGGAGTACTTCCGGGTCATCGACCGCAAGACCGCGTCGCTGATCGCCTGGTGCGCCCGGGTGGGCGGCTCGGTCAGCGAATCCTGGGCCGCGCCGCTGGACCGCTACGGGCGGGCCCTGGGGCGGGCGTTCCAGATCGCCGACGACGTGCTGGACAGCGCCATCGACGAGGCGACGGCCGGCAAGTCGGTGGGGCACGACCTTCAGGAAGGGAAGCTGACGCTGCCGGTGCTGCTGGCCTGCGAGGCCGACCCGGCACTGGGGGCCCGCGTGCGCGGACACCTGGGCGAGCACGGCGTCCCCGCCCAAGTCGTCGCCGAGATCTTGAAAGAGGTGCGCGCCGCCGGTGGCGTCGAACGCGCCCAGCGGAAGGCGGCCGCGCTGGCCGACGAGGCCGTCTCCGCGCTGCAGGCGCTGCCCCCGTCCCGTTATCGCGACGGGCTGGCGGCGCTGGCTCACGCGTCCGCCTACAGGAGCTCGTGATGACGGCCGTTCCCCTCGCCGCCCCGGCGGCCCGGACCGCGTCGACCGAAGCGGTGCCGGCGTCCTGGGACGATCTCGCCAGCTTCGTGCGCTACCTGGAGTCGCGCGGCGAGCTGCGACGCGTCGCGCGCGAGATCGATCCGGTGCTGGAGGTGTCGGCGCTGGCGCAGCGGGCGATGCGCGCCGGCGCGCCGGCGCTGCTGTTCGAGCACGTGAAGGGCTCGCGGTTCCCGCTGCTCATCAACACCTACGCGACCCGCCAGCGGATGTCCTGGGCGCTGGGGGTCGGCGACCTGGAGGAGCACGCGCGCGCGATCCTGGCGCTGGTGAAGTCGCAGCCGCCCGCCGGGCTGATGGACAAGGTGCGCATGCTGCCCAAGCTGGCGCGCGTCGCCTCCGCCACGCCGAAGATCGTGCGCAGCGCCCCCTGCCAGCAGGTGGTCGAGAGCGAGCCGGACCTGACGAAGCTGCCGGTGCTCACGACCTGGCCGGGCGACGGCGGGCCGTACATCACGCTGCCGATGGTGATCACGCGCGATCCCGACAAAGGGACGCGCAACGTGGGCTGCTACCGCATGCAGGTCTACGACGGGCGCACGACGGGCATGCACTGGCAGCTGCACAAGACCGGGCGGCGCCACATGCGCCGGTACAAGGAGCTGGGGCAGACGCGCATGCCGGTGGCGGTCGCGCTGGGCGGCGACCCGGTGCTGCCTTACGCCGCCACCGCCCCGCTGCCCGACGGCATCGACGAGTTCCTGTTCGCCGGGTTCCTGCGCCGCAAGCCCGTCGAGCTGGTCAAGTGCAAGACCATCGACCTCGAGGTGCCCGCGTCGGCCGACTTCGTGCTGGAAGGCTACGTCGACGTCGACGAGCTGCGCCGCGAGGGGCCGTTCGGCGACCACACCGGCTACTACTCGCTGGCCGACGACTACCCGGTCTTCCACTTGACGGCCATCACGCGCCGCGAGTCTCCCATCTACGCGACGACGGTGGTCGGGCCGCCGCCGCAGGAAGACGCCTGGCTGGGCAAGGCGACGGAGCGGCTTTTTCTCCCCCTGCTGCAGATGACGTTCCCCGAGATCGTCGACATGAACCTGCCGATCGAGGGGGTGTTCCACAACCTGTGCCTCGTCTCGATCAAGAAAGAGTACCCGCACCACGCGCGCAAGATCTGCCACTCGCTGTGGGGCATGGGG
>CAZJMY010000346.1:0-1908 GCA_964546845.1 uncultured Myxococcales bacterium
GGCGCGGCGCGGCTGTCGCTGGACCTGGACGAGTACCGGGAGCGGCTGCAGCGGCGCATCGGCGGCGTGCAGCACACGATCATGCGGCAGATCGTGCAGCGCGCGAAGAGCGCGCCCAAGCGCATCGTCTTCCCCGACGGCGACAACATCAAGGTGCTGCGCGCCTGCCAGATCGTGCTGGACGAGAACATCGCCCACCCGATCCTGCTGGGCAGCGAGCGCAAGATCCGCCAGCGCGCCGCCGACCTGGATCTGGACCTGAAGGGCGCCGAGATCGTCAACCCGGCCGAGTCGCCGCAGCACACGACGTACGCCAACGAGTACCTGGCGCTGCGCTGCCGCAAGGGCGTGACGGCGCTGAGCGCGGCGCGCCTCATCAACCGTCGCATCCACTTCGGCATGATGATGGTGCGCGCGGGCGACGCCGACGGACTGGTCGCCGGGCTGACGGCGCCGTACCCGGACACCATCCGTCCGGCGCTGCAGATCCTGGGCATCCGTCCGGACGTTCGCCGCGCCACCGGCATGTACATGATGCTGCTGAAGAACACGGTGAAGTTCTTCGCGGACGCGACGGTGAACATCGATCCCGACGCCGAGACGCTGGCGGACACCGCCATCCAGGTGGCCGACGCCGCGCGCGCCTTCGAGGTCGTCCCGCGCATCGCGATGATCTCGTTTTCCAACTTCGGCTCGGCGCCGCACCCCGAGTCGCGCAAGATGGCCGACGCCGTCGAGATCGTGCGCCGCCGCCGCCCCGACCTGGAGATCGACGGCGAGGTGCAGGCCGACATCGCCGTCGAGCCCGACAAGATGCGGGAGCTCTTCCCGTTCACGCGCCTCACGGACGCGGCCAACGTGCTGGTGTTCCCGTCGCTGTCTGCCGGCAACGCCGCCTACAAGGTGCTGGCGGCGCTGGGCGGCGCCACCGCCATCGGTCCCATCCTGCTGGGCGTCCCCAAGCCGGTGACGGTCCTGCCGCGCGACGCGAACGTCGACACGATCGTCAGCATGACGGCGTACACCGTCGCGCGCGGTCAGAGCTAGCTACTTCAGCAGCTTGTCGGTGTCGACGGGCTCGGCGCCCGGGCGCTTGCGCGTCGTGGAGCTCGAGAAGCTGATCGTCGAGGCGTCGATGGCGAAGAACGCGCGGTGGTCCGGCGGCAGCGCGGCCGGGACGGTCACCTCGAACGGCTGGGCGACGGCGGGCGGCGCGTGCGGCAACGTGAACGTCGCGCGCTGCTGGCCGATGCGCGCCGAGATCTGCACCCCCTCGTGCGTGACGGAGGTCGGGTTGATGACCTTGCCGGAGATGCGGGTCCCGCTGCCCGCCGGGCTGGCGGCGAGGTCGATCACGTAGAAGCCGCCCGCGATCGGCTGCCACCCCGACGCGGTCAGGTCGACCTCTTGAAACACGGTGGCGGACAACCGGCGGCCCACTTCGCGCACCGTGTCCTTGAACTGCTCGAACCGTGGGCCGACGGCGGCCAACTCGGTCTCCAGCCTGGCGCGAGCCGCCTGCTCCTGGCGCAACGCGCGGAACAGGTAGGCGGAGGCCCCCAGGCTCGCCAGGACCAGCAAGAAGACGAACGCGGACCACAACCGGCGCAGGGCCATCGCGTGATATTCTACACGCCGATGTTCGTTAGGGCCGGAGGGGGGCGCCCGGCAGTGGCGCTGGGGGGGATGCTTGCGGCGGTGATGCTGTTCGGCCCCGTCTGCTCGGTCGACGACGCGGGCCTCAACCGGCCAGCCGCGGACGGCGGCCTCGGCGGCAGCGGCGGCCTCAGGGCCAGCGGCGGCACCACGGGGCAGGCAGGCATGCGGGCCACGGGCGGCGCGTCCGCCTCGGGCGGCTCCGCCACGGGAGGCGTCATCGGCACCGGCGGCGCCGCGACGGGCACGGGC
>CAZJMY010000347.1:0-25169 GCA_964546845.1 uncultured Myxococcales bacterium
GACGCGCGACGCGATGAAGCTGCGTCACAAGTACGAGGAAGAGTTCGCGCGCAACCCCAGCTACATCGAGATGTACCGGCGCGGCAACGCGTACCACGGCGCGCACCCGTTCTTCATGTGGTACTGGGGCGAGAACGGCCGCCAGCACATCGGCAAGGTGATCGCCGCCGGCGCCGAGAACGCCCACGTCCCGAAGATCCTGGGCTGGGACCGCGCCGAGTCGCTGACCGAGGCCATCGCGATGGCCAAGAGCTTCGTCGGCCCGTCCCCCGAAATCACGATGATGCACCACCCCCCCATCGTGATGGCGGACATGGAGTAGCAGGGCCCGACGGGCCTCCGCCGCTGTCGCGGGAGAGGCGCTCGATCGCGTCGAATCGACACCGGTCTCGTACCGGATGTTACTTTCCTACGGACATGGAAAGGCGGCTCACGCAGACCGAAGATGGCCTGGCCTCCTGCTGCAACGGATGATTCGTTGCTTCGACGGCCGGTCATGTTCCGGCGCGGGCGATCGGGCGTAGGCTGTCGGGGATGGGGACGTCGGGGGCGTGGCCGGAGTTGCGGGTGGGGGAGTGGCGGGAGTCGTATGCGACGCTGCTGCTGTATTCGCAGATCGTCGGCAAGATCCGGCTCGCGCTGACGCCGAAGCTGAATCAGTGGTGGAACGTCACGCTGCACGTCAGCGCGCGCGGGCTCACCACCGGGCCGATGGCGCGCGGGCCCGACCGGGGGCTGCTGTCGATCGACTTCGACTTCGTCGACCACCGCCTGGTGATCCAGGACAGCGACGGGCAGGTCCGCGTGCTGCCGCTCGACGGACGGCCGGTCTGCGTCTTCTACGCGGACCTGATGAGGATCCTCGACCAGCTCGGCGCGCCTCGCGTTCCGATCTGGCCGCAACCGCAGGAGTGCCCGGTCACGACGCCGTTTCACGACGACCGCGACCACGCCCACTACGACCCCGCGGCCGTCGGACGGTGGTGGCAGGCGTTGCAGCGGATCGAACCGGTCTTCCAGCAGTTCCGGGCCGGCTTCCGGGGCAAGTGCAGCCCGGTGCACTTCTTCTGGGGCGCGTTCGACCTGGCGGTGACCCGCTTCAACGGCAAGCGCGCGCCGCTGCGCCAGGCGAAGGTCGATCGCGACGCCTACGACGAGGAGGTGATCTCCCTCGGCTTCTGGCCCGGCGATCCGTGGGCGACGGCGAACGCGACGGAAGCAATGTTCTACTCGTACACCGTCCCCGAGCCCGCCGGCCTGCCCGCGGCGTCGGTGGCTCCCGCCGCGGCGTCCTGGACTCCCGCGCTGAAGGAATTCGTCCTCCCGTACGACCAGGTCCGTCGCGCGCCCGACCCCGCGGCCGCCATCCTGGCGTTCGCGCAATCGACCTACGACGCGGGCGCGACGCTGGCGGGCTGGAACCGCGAGGCCCTCGCGTACCCCTGAATCGACGCTCAATAAAACGAGATGTCGTCCACCCAGAAGTCGAAGATCTCGTTCACCAGGAAGTTGAAGTCGAGCGTGTAGATGGCGCTGGTGTTCAGCGCCGGCTCCTCGAGCCCGAAGTGCTGCTGTCCGAGCCCCACGAACGGGATCCGGTACTGGGTCCACCGCGTCCCGAGCTGGGTGAGGTCGACCCCGAAGTTGTCGTAGCAGGCCTTGGGTCCTGTCGAGGCCGATACGTCGCACATCCCACCCTCCGGGCGGGTGGCCTTGTCGCTGATGCTGAAGCGGACATGGTTGCCCGACGTGTCGCCGATCCGGGCCCAGAACGTGACGCCCGTCCAGCCATGGGCGTCGTAGGGCAGCAGGCCCGGGGCGCCGCCGTCCACCGATCCGTATCGAAGCGACGCCGTGACGAGCGCCCAGCTCGTGAAGCCTTGCCCGGTGACGTGCACGGCGTGGAGGCTGCCGCAGCGACCACCGCCCGGGATCGGCTCGGCCGAGGTGTCGCCGTTCGGCACGATGCTGGAGCTGGGCGAGACCATGTCGCCCCCCGTCCACCACGAGCCGTTCCGCCCCCCCACCATCAGGATGCTGGGATCCGTCGCCTCCATGTCATCGATCATGGCCGTCGGATCGACCGGTCCGCTGCTGGCCGGGCACGCCGTCGCGCCGGATCCAGCGGCGCCGCCGGCGGCGGCCGGCGATCCGCCCGCGCCGCCAGAGCCGCTGGGGGGCGCGGGCCCGGCGGCGCTGTCCGAGCTGCACCCGCCGGCCGCCAGCCCTGCAGCCAGCACGCAAACCGCCATCCAGATTCCCCGTTCTCTCATCACCTTCTCCTTGGTCACGCGCTCACAGGAAACCGGGCAGTGGCCCCGTACACCAGCTGGGCTGCCCGAAGGTCGTGTCGGGAATGTCCATGGCGTTCAGGATCGAGACCAGCAGGTTGTTGTGGGCCAGGCCCTGCCCCTCGTAGTCGAGATAGCGGCCGGTCGCCAGCGGGCCGCCGCCCGTGCCCGCCAGCACGTAGGGGGCGTCCTGGCGGCTGTGCGTGTTCCCCTTCGCCAGCTCGTTGCACCAGAGCACCAATGTATCGTCGAACAGCGTTCCGCCAGCCGCATCGGGCGTGGCTTTGAGCCGCGCGATGAGGCCGGCCATCTGTTGCGCGTACCACCCGTTGATCTTGGTCAGCTTCGTCACCGCATCCGTGTCGCTGTCGCTGCGGTGTGACAGGTCGTGGTGCCCGTCGGGGATTCCCAGCCAGGTGAACCTCACCTGCGACACCGACCGCGACCACTGCAGGGACGCCACGCGCGTCAGATCGCAGGCCAGCGCCATCGCGAGCAGGTCCATCTGGACTCCGCCCACGACGGGGAACGAATCGTTGTTCTGCGCCGCGACGGCGGGGACCTTCGGATCGGCGCAGGCCGGATTGCCGTCGCTCAGGCTGGTCGTGAGGCGCACCTCGATCTCGCGAATGGCGGTCAGGTGGGCGTCCAGCCGTTGCTTGTCGGCGCTGCCCACCTGGCCCAGGACGCGCCGGTACTCGGCGCCGACGGCGTCCAGGATCGAGGCGCGCCGCGTCCGCTGGTGCGCCAGCGCGACGGGATCGGTGTGAAGGTCCGAGAACACCGTGTTGTAAACGGCCACGGGATCGTCGGTGGGCGGCAGCGGCTGGTTCGCGGCGCGGTAGATCATGCGCCCCCAGTCGTCGGCGGCGCCAACCTGCACGCCCAGCTCCAGCGAACGGAAAGCGGTCGGCGCCGCCAGCGCCTCGGCGATGCGCTGATCGACCGAGGGACCGGTTGCCCATCCCGCCGGCGGCGCCCCCACGCCGGCGAACGGCCCAGGGTTCAGCGGCGTGCCGGTCAGCATCCCGCCGATCCCGTTCTGATGGCCGTCACCGCCGCCGCCCTGCTGCAGCAGCCCCCGAACGATGACCAGGTCGCCCTGGTGGGGACTGAGTGGCGCGAGGATCGGCGACAGCGTGAAGCTCCGCTCGCTGCCGGTGGGCGCCCACGACGGCAGCGTCCCGTTCGGCGAGAACATCACGATGAAGCGCCTCGGTCGTTCGGCCGCCTGCGCGCGCCGGGGCAGCATGGCCTCGAGGAAGGGCAGTGCGATGGCCGCGCCACCGGCGCCACGGAGGATCGTCCTTCGGGAGAGGCGCTTCATGGCGAAGACTCCGGCGAGAGGTTGCGGAAGGCGCTGAGCCGGACCGTCTGGCGGACCATCTTCTTGAAGTCGCCGTCGGGGCCGGACAGCGCGGATGCCAGCTCCGCGATCGCGCACTCGTCGCCCGCGGTCTGCTCACTGCGCCCGAAGGCGTAGCGGAACCACTGCGTCGCCGCGCAGCTGGCCACCTCGGAGCTGCTCGCCAGCTTGGCGGCCAGGCTGGGGATGCCGTCCAGGTCGCCGTCGACGTCGGTCCCCGTCAGCGCGCCCGTCGCGTCGACGGGTTGGTCGGCGTCGGTGTCACGCCAGACGCCGGCCGCGTCTGCGTGCTCGAAGGCGAACCCGATCGGGTCCATCAGCGTGTGGCAGGCGGCGCAGGTCGGATCGGCCCGGTGCTGCGCGAACCGCTGGCGGGTCGGCAGCCGGGGATCGACCACGGGCGGCGCGACCACGATGGTGGGCGGCGGGGGAGGTGGCGGCCGGCAGAAGAGCTGCGCCCGCACGAACTTGCCGCGCAAGACCGGCGAGGTCTGGTCGGCCTTGGCATGCACGGCCAGGAACGCGCCCTGGGTCAGCATCCCGGCCCCGCGGGCCGGATCCAGCGCGATCCGCTGGTAGCCCGTTCCGCCCGGGTCGGGCAGGCCGTAGTAGGCCGCCAGCGACGAGTCGGCAAAGGTCACCGGCGCCGTCAGCAGCGCCGCCAGCGTCGGGCCCCGGTTCCACCTGTCGGTCAGGAACAGCGAGGTCTCGGTGGCCAGCGCGGCCGGCGTTCCATCGGTCCAGTTTCGATAGAGGTTGCGGTTCTTGTCGATCGCGGTGACCGCTTCCACCTCCCACCATTCGGCGGCGAAGTGGACGAACAGCTCGGCGGCGCGACCCTGGGCCAGGAGGCGGTCGGTCTGAGCCAGAAGGCCCGCTTCGGTGGCCAGTTCCCCGCGCTCGGCCGATCCCAGCAATGCATCGTCCGGGGGCGCGCCCGTCAGCATGAACGCCAGGCGGGTCGCCAGCCCGTACTCGTCCAGCGGCCCGGGCGCCGTCCCGGCTGCTTCGGGACGGTAAAGAAACTGCGGGGCCTGCAACATCGTGGCGACGACTCCCGCCAGCCCGTCGGTGGGCGTCGGGTCCGCGGTCGCCGCGTAGAGCTGCGCCATCGCCTGCTGCTCGTCGGCCGTGAGCGGTCGCCGCCACGCGCGCCGGCCGAACGCATTCGTGAACGCCGTGACGCACGCGCCATCGCCGCCGGTCGGGTCGCACCCCGCGAACGCGGTCACCCGACCCTTGTCCGCGAGCAGCGTGTCGGCCGCCGCCAGCGCCGTCTCGAGGTAACGCTGCGCGTGAAGGCTGGAAATGCTGTAGGCGGCGGCGATGTCGTCGAAGCCCATCGTCTCTTCGTCGGAAGGGAGGTTCTGGGCGATCGACGGCGCAGCCCCCGTCAGGTCGGCCATCGCCCGCCCGTACTCGAACCGCGTCATCCGGCGGAGGGGCGCGGGCCCCGGGTCGCTGGCGCAGAGTGGGCCGCCAGCGGTCGCGGTCGGCGCACCACTCCCGTGACAGCCAATGAGAGCCGTCAGGATCACACACCCCGTGAGTCCGAAGCGTCGCGCGCGCATCAGGAACGCCTCCCGAGGATCAAGAGTCGTCCGCGCCAGCCCCGGGACCGCTTTTCATCGGGGGGGGGCATGGCTAGGCACGATCCCATTGAGGGTGCGGCGGGGCGCAACCCAGCGATTGGGGCATTCCTGCCGCGGGGTCGCCCTTGACAACTTGTCGATGCGCGGGCTGGAAGCGCGACGCCCTCGCATACCTCTCGGTATGCCGCCGTACTTTCCGCTTCTGGAACGTAGCTTCGCCGCGGGCTAGGTTGTGTACGGTATGGAGGTCTGCCGCCGGCCCGGACCCGGCGGGCGCCGCGCCAGAATGATCAACGCCACGACTCGCTTTGCCGCAACCGCCGCGATATTGAGCCTCGGCTTGATGACATGCCGGGCATCCCGGTCACGCGATCCCATGCCGTCCCCGGTGACAGCATCCGGCGACGGAGCTGCTGGCGACGCCACGAATGTCAGCGCACGCGCGCCCGATTTGGGTTCCGACGAGCCTCGAGCAGCCGTCCCCGAATGTGTGCTGGACGTTGGCGAAAGCAGGAAAGGCTCCCGAACGAGAGTTGGACGGGACGGAGTCCTCACGATCGTGCACCCTCAGCCTCGTTGCTCGCTGGAAGCGTCTTGCATACGGGAACAAGGACGCGACCACCCCGGCGACGCGACGATCTCGATCGACTGCCGTGGAAACCACTGCGCGTGCACATTCCAGTCACTCTCGCCACGGCCCAACACAATCAAGTTTTCTTTCGACGCCGAGGACCCGTGCGATGACGCCCGCTTGAAAAGCTTGTTGCTGGATCGCTGCTTGAGTGAGGGCCGACGCCGATCGACCCCGGGGAGGAGGCATTGACATGGAAGGCAGCATCAATCAGAGGGTCGTCGCTTGGGCGCGCGGAAAGCTGAAACATCGCGTGGGCCGAGGCGAATGCTGGGATCTGGCCGACCAGGCGCTCCGACATGCCGGTGCCCGCAGCTCCACCACAACAGGGTCCCAAGATGACTACGTGTGGGGCATTGAAATCCCGATCATCGCTGCCGTTCCCGGCGACATCCTGCAGTTCCGTGACCACGTCGTCACGACGTCGACGATGACCAGGACAACGTGGCTGAACGGCAGCCTCTCCTCAGGGCCGGATGTCGTCCGCGCGAGCAGGCCGCATCACACAGCCATCGTCGTTGCCGTCGCGCCTGCCGTTTTGACCATTTTCGAGCAGCACGTCAAACCCGGAGGGAACCACGTTCAGCAGCACACGCTGCCCATACGTCCCGGCACGACCGTCACGACCGAACACAAAGTCTTGAAGACCACCACTGGCGGCCTGGTGACCGCCACTATCACCACCACGGTAACCGTGTCGATCAGCGGTCGGGTGTGGGCCTACCACCCGCAACCGGCGTTACTCGGGCACTGATTTCCCCCGGCGCGGCGTCTCACCCCTCGGTCTTGTGAGTGATCGCCCCAGCAGCGTACTCTGGGGCGGGTTGACGACGACGGCTCCCACGCCAAGCTCGACTCTCGGGGTGTTGGCGCAACGACGCATCCTCGACCTGGCCAGGGTCTTTGGTGTTCGGATGCGGAGCAGCTTGGCTTCCGCGCCGAAGGTGCAACTCGCGGGCGTCCTCGGCAGCGCCCTGTCCGGGCAGCTCCCCTCCATCCTTCGGGAGATGGGGCGCGAAGAGCTGGCGGCGGCATGTAGGGCACACGGGTTGCCGGCGGAGTCGGCGGCCCGGCGGACGTTGATCGAGACGCTGCTTGTCGCGGCGGGGATCGATCCGGAGCTTTCGTTCATCCCGCCGCCGGTGATGCACGACGGAGTACCTCGCCCCGGACAGATCATTCGCGCCCGGCATCGGCAGTGGTTGGTCGAGTCCGTCGAGGACGGTCAGGCACAGGGACGCCGAGACGATTCACCCCGGGTGACGCTGGTGTGCCTCGACGACGATGATCCCGGCCGCCGCCTCGACATCCTCTGGGATCTCGAACTCGGCGCGCAGACGATCGATCCCGAAAAGCGCGGCCTCGGCGGCGGCGATCGGCTGGACCCGCCGGCCCACTTCGGCGCCTACCTGCACGCGCTTCGCTGGAACGCCGTCAGCGCCGCCGACGCCACTCGGTTTCAGGCGCCGTTTCGGGCCGGCATCGAGCACATGGCGCATCAGCTCACGCCGCTCATGAAGGCGCTGGAGCTGCCGCGCGCCAACTTGTTCATCGCCGATGACGTCGGTCTCGGTAAGACGATCGAGGCCGGACTGGTGATGCAAGAGCTGATCTTGCGCCAGCAGGCGCACTTCGTGCTGATCGCGTGTCCGGCATCGATATGCCTGCAGTGGCAGGGGGAGATGCGCCGTCGCTTCGGCCTGCACTTCGAGGTCATGACCCGTGCCTTCATCGCCCAGCGCCGCCGCCAGCGCGGGTTCGGCGTGAATCCATGGGCGACGCACCACCGGTTCGTCGTGTCGCACGCGCTTCTGCGGCGCCCCGAATATCGCGAGCCCCTGTTGCAGCGCCTGGGTGAGAGAGCCCAAAAAAGCCTGCTGGTTCTGGACGAGGCGCACGTCGCCGCGCCTGCGACCCGCAGCCGGTACGCGGTCGACAGCGAGATTACGGCGACGATCCGCGACCTGGCGCCGCGGTTCGACAACCGTCTGTTCCTGTCGGCCACGCCGCACAACGGGCACTCGAACAGCTTCAGCGCGCTGCTGGAGATCCTCGACCCGGTCCGGTTCACGCGCGGCGTTCCTGTCGAGGGGAAGACCGACCTGGCGCCGGTGATGGTCCGCCGGCTCAAGCGCGACCTGAAAAAGCTCGGCATCGACCGCGTCCCGGACCGCGTGCTGGTCCAGATCGACCTCACCCACGACAACGACCGATGGTCTTCGACCGCCACCCGCTCGGATGGCCAGCCGTCGGTGACGGCCGACCTTGGCTCCGGCGCGCCTGTCGACCTCGAGCTCGCGCGCATGCTCGCGCGCTACACCGAGCTCTGCGCGCCGGAGAAGGGACGCGGTCGCCTTCCGTTCATCCGGCTGCAACAGCGCCTGCTCTCCAGCCCGGAAGCGTTCGCCAATAGCTTGGAGGTTCATGCTCAGGCGGTGGAGCGTCGCGGTGGTCTCATGAGGGCGGATCCGCAGCTCACGCGCGCGTCCGCCGGCATCGACCTGGACGCTGATCCGGAACTTTTCGGCCCGTCCGACGAGGCTCTGCAGGCGGAGGCAGACGCCTCGCTCGCGGCGGAAAGCGCTCGGCTGCCGACCCCGACGGAGGAAGCCGCCGCGCTGCTGTCAGCGATGCGCACCGCTGCGGAAAAGGCGCGGCGTGCTCCCGACGCCAAGCTGCGCGCACTCCTGGCCTGGCTGCGCGCTCATGTCTGTCCGGCCATCGGCCGTGACGCGCCTCCTGGCGCGTCACGGGTGTGGAAGGACCGGCGCGTGATCCTGTTTACCGAGTGGGCCGACACCAAGCGCTACCTCGTGGATCTCTTGCGTGAGGCGGTCGCCCACACCGAACAGGGTGAAGACCGGGTCGCCGAATTCGGCGGCGGCCTGGGCGACCAGGCGCGTGAGGAGATCCAGCGCCGATTCAACGCCGCGCCCGAAGACGAGCCGCTGCGCATCCTGGTGGCCACGGACGCCGCGCGGGAGGGCCTCAACCTGCAGGCCCACTGCGCGGACCTGTTCCACGTCGATCTCCCCTGGAACCCCGCGCGCCTGGAACAGCGCAACGGCCGCATCGACCGCACCCTGCAGCCAGAGCCGGAGGTTCGCTGTCACTACTTCGTCTATCCCGCGCGGCCGGAGGATCGCGTGCTCGCGACGTTGGTGCGTAAGATCGATGTCGTCCAGCGCGAGCTCGGATCGTTGGGCGGCGTCCTGCTCGACGATCTGGAGGCGCTGCTGGCCGACGGCATCCGCCCCGGCACCGCCGACAAGCTGGAGGCGGTGACGGCGGGAAAAAATGCCGCGGCCGTGCAAACCGTCGAGGCCGAGCTGGAGGCGGCGCGCGAAGACGACAAGATCCTGCGCGAGGAGATCACGCGCGCCGGCCGGCGCTACGGCGCCTCGCGCGCCGCGCTGGAGGTCAGCCCCGAGGCTCTGCGCCAGGTCGTCGACGTCGGCCTGCGGCTGGCCGGCACCCCCGGCCTCATCGAGGACGGCGTTCACGACGGCAAGCCGCGCTTCCGCCTGCCGGGGCTCGATCGGTCGTGGGACGTCACGCTGGACACACTCCGCCCGCCGCGCCCGCGCGACGAATCGTTCTACGACTGGCGCCAGCGCCCGCCGCTTCCGGTCACCTTCTCGGCCGTCGGCCGGCTCACCGGCGACGTCGAGCAGCTTCACCTCGCACACCCCTTCACCAAGCGGATTCTCGACCGCTTCCTGGCCCAGGGCTTTTCGGCGCACGACCTGCGACGCGTGGCAGCCGTGATCGACCCCGATGGGGGCGAGGTGTTCGCGATCGGCTACGCCCGCTTGACGCTGTTTGGGCCGGGCGCTGCCCGCCTGCACGACGAGCTGGTGGCCGTGGCCGCCCCCTGGGACGGCAGCCTGGATGGTGCCCGCGCCCTGACGCCCCGGACGGACGCGGCCGCGTTGATCAAGGCCACCGAAGCCCGCCTGGCCGCCGGCGCACCCGGCCCTGGTGGCCGCGCCGCCGCGGGCATCGCCGCCGCCGCCGAGACGCTGCTGGCCACCCTCTGGCGCCCCCTGGAAGATGAAGCCGACGCGCGAGCGGTCGCCGCGCGCAACGGCCTGGGCGCCCGGGCCCGCGCGGAGGCGGACGGCATGCGCGCGCTGCTCGAGCGGCAGCGCCGCGCCATCGAGAAGACCCGCCGCGGGCTGACGCAGCTCAACCTGTTCGAGGGGCTGGGTGACTCCGCAGACCTCCGCGATCAGCAGCGCCAGCTCGCCCTCGATCTCGAGCACATGGATCGGCGCGAACGAGACATTGCCACCGACCTGGAACGGGAGCCAGCCGCCATCGAGGCGCTTTACGCCATCCGCAAGACGCTGGTCACCCCCGTGGGCGTGGTCGTGAGCTGGCCCCGGAGCTGGACGTGAGCGCGCGCGACGCCGACCGCCTGTTTCACGAGACCTGGCTGGGCCTGGCGCAGCCGATCGAAGGGCTGGTCTTCTCCGTCCCTGTGCTGGCGGAGGCGCAGATCGCCCCGGCCGCGCGGCCGGAGATCACCGCCCAGCTTCGCGCCCTGCTCGCGGAGCGACCGGCCGGCGGCCTGGCGCTGACCAGCACGCGCGCTCTGTTCGAGAGCTTCCTGGGGTACGACCGGCCGGGGATGCTGATCGCCCGCGACGCCCTCCCCACATTCCACGCGCCCGAGTCCCGCCAGGAAATCCGCCCGAGCTTCGGGATCGCCCGGACGCCGCCGGTCGCCCCTGACGATCCATTCGCCGAGTTCGGTTCGCCCCCGGGCGCGGCACCTCCCGCTGCCTCAGATGCGACTGCCGGCAGTCCGGTCCTCGCGCTGGTCTGGGACCTGGCCGACGACGCGCCGGACGCGCCGGCGCTGGATCTGGACGCGCCCGAGGAGACGACCGGCCCTTGGCGCTACCCGCCCACCGCCAAGCTGGAACGCCTGCTGCGCCACACGGGCATCCCCGTCGGCTTCCTGTCGAATGGGCGCCACCTGCGGGTCATCTACGCCCCGCGCGGCGAGACGACGTCCCACCTGACCTTTCGGATGGACGACCTGGCCGATCCGGCGGGGCGTCCGCTGGCGCTGGCGCTGGACCTGCTGTTTCACGCCCGGCGGACCTACGGGGCCGAATCGCGCTTCACGTTCGAGGGCTTGCTCGCGGAAAGCCGGCGCCGCCAGGCCGACGTCACCGCCCAGCTCGCCGAGCAGGTGTTCGACGCCGTCGAGGCGCTGCTGGCCGGCTTCGAGGCCGCCGCCGTGCGTGACTGCACCGGCGATCGTTTCGACTGGCTGCGGCCCGCGATGGAGGCCGGCCAGGTCTACCCGGGCGTCCTTAACACGGTCCTGCGTCTAGTCTTTTTGCTGTACGCCGAGGACCGCAGCCTGATGCCGGTCGCGGAGCCCCTCTACGCCGAGCACCTGAGCGTGCTGGGCCTCTACGAGCGTTTGGTCGCCGACGCGGGGGCGCACCCCGAGTCGATGCACCACCGGTTTGGCGCGTACAGCGCGCTGGTGGCGCTGTTCCGAGCGGTCTACTTCGGAGTCCGCCACGGCACGCTGCATCTGCCGCCCCGCCACGGCAAGCTGTTCGACGCCAGCGCGTACCCGTTCCTGGAGGGTGGCTTGCCGGACTGGACCGCGGCGGTCAATCGGGCCGAGGACCGGGCCCAGGTGCAGCTCCCCTCGGTCGACGATAAGACCATCCACGACGTCCTGCACGGGCTGGTGGTGCTGGACGGCCAGCGCCTGAGTTACCGCGATCTCTCCGTCGAGCAGATCGGGGCCGTTTACGAATCGCTGATGGGGTACGAGGTGTTGCGCCTCGAGGGACCGGCCGTGCGCCTGGGTAAGCACGGCGTCTGGGTGACGATCGAAGAGCTACGCCGCGCCGTCAAAGCGGAACAGAAGAAGCTGCTGGAAGACCGCTGCGAGCTCTCCGCCGCCGCGATCAAGAACGTGAACGCCGCGCTGGCGGAGCACGTGACGGGCGACGATGCGGACGGGGCGGCGGCCGACGCCATCGCGGCGCTCTCGGGGAAGAAGCGCCAGCTCCGGAACCGCGGCCGCCTCGGCCAGCTCGTCTTGCAGCCGACCCCGTCCCGCCGCAGCACCGGCAGCTATTACACGCCCCGGTCGCTGTCGGAACGGGTCGTCCGTCGCACGCTGGAGCCGGTCGTGGCCTGCCTGGGCGACGCCCCGACGGCGGAGCGGATCCTGGAGCTGAAGGTCTGCGACCCGGCCATGGGCTCGGGCGCGTTCCTGGTCGAGGCCTGCCGCTTCTTGGCCGAGCAGGTGCGCGCCGCCTGGGAGCGCAGCGGCGCGCTGCCGGCCCTGATCGAGAAGCACGGCGAGCCGCTGCTGCACGCCAAGCGGCTGGTCGCCGAGCGCTGCCTGTACGGCGTCGACAAGAACCCGGCCGCCGTCGAGCTGGCCAAGTTGTCGCTGTGGCTCGAAACGATGAGCGCCGACAGGTCGTTCACCTTCCTGGACCACGTCCTGCGCCACGGCGATTCGCTGGTCGGCCTGGACCTGAACCAGATCCGCGCCTTTCACTGGAAGCCGGAGGCGCAGCTCCCCACCGTCGCCCGCCTGGTCGACCAGACCCTGGCCGAGGTCCGCGAGCACCGCGAGGCCATCCAGGCCCTCGCCGACCACGACAGCGAGGCTACGCAGAACGAGCAGCGCCGGTTGCTGGAACTCGCGGAGCTGGCGATGGACCGCGTGAAGCTGGTCGCCGACGCCTGCGTCGGCGCCTTCTTCGCCGCCGACAAGCCGAAGGAACGCGAGAAGCTCCGAAAGGAGCGGCTCGACGCCGTCGAGGCCTGGCTGGGCGGCGACGAGGGCCGGCGCGCCAACATCGAAGACTGGTCGCGCGAGATGCGCGACAAGCACCCGCCCTTCCACTGGCACCTGGAACTGCCGGAGGTGTTCTTCCTCGAGCGCCCGGATCCGCTGGACGAGGGGAAGGTCAATGGCGCGGCGTTTCTTGACGCATTCTTCGGGAATCCGCCCTTCGTCGCCAAGAACGGCATCAGCCAGAACGACGGGACTGGGTACATCGACTGGCTTCAGGAAACGCATCAGGGTGCTCACGGCAACGCAGACCTAACGGCTCACTTCCTCAGACGAGCGTGTTCAAGATTGGGGGACCACGGAGCAATCGGTATCGTCGCGACTAACACGATTTCTCAGGGTGATACTCGCGCTACCGGCCTTCGCTTCCTGCTTCAGGACGGCTTTACGATCTTCGATGCTGTCCGCTCCGTGCCGTGGCCGGGTGACGCTGCCGTCCTCGTTTCTCTTGTCCATCTGGCAAAAGGCAACCCTGCGGGAGCAATAGCGCCTTCGCTGGACGGCAACACAGTGGCGTCTATAAATTCCCGGCTGCGGCCTGTGCCAGAGCGCGACGATCCGCGCCAGCTTGCCAGCGCCAAGGGCGCCTTCTTCATGGGCTGCAAAGTCTACGGCAACGGCTTCTACATCGCCGAGGCTGAAAAAGAGGCGTTGGTTCATCTGGACCGGAACAACGAGGCGCGGATCTTCCCGATCATCAATGGTGAAGAGTTGAACGGCAGCCCGCGACAGCGGCCCGATTACTACGTGATCAATTTTGGCCAGATGAGTCTCAATGAGGTGACTGAGTGGCCACATCTGCTCGAGATCGTGAGAGAACGGGTCAAGCCGGAACGAGATAAGGCGCGCGCTGACACCGCAGATGGAGCGCATCGAAAGAAATACTGGTGGCAGTTTGCACAACCCCGGCCTGATCTGTTCGCAGCCATTTCCGGATCGGATCGGTGCCTCGTCACCTCCATCGTGAGCAAGCACCTGATGTTTTCATTCCAGCCTACAACTCGCATCTTCAGCCATGCTCTCTACGTCTTTCCACTACCCGCCTTCACCTCGTTTGCCGTCGTGCAGTCGCGCGTTCACGAGTCGTGGGCGCGCCTGCTCTCGTCGTCCATGAAGAACGATCTGCGCTACACAGCCAGCGACTGCTTCGAGACCTTCCCCTTTCCCCAGCCCGACCCGCGCGCCGTCATTCCGGCGGTCGAGGCGGCGGGCGAGCGCCTCTACACCACTCGCGCCGCGTACATGGTCGACACCAACCAGGGGTTGACTCAGACCTACAACCACCTCAAGGACCCGCAGCACGACGACCCGCGCATCCTCGAGCTGCGCGCGCTGCACGAGGCGATGGACCGCGCCGTGCTGGACGCCTACGGCTGGACCGACCTCGCCGTTCCCCCGTTCTGCCCGCTCACGCCCGACGACGCCCGCGCCCTGGAGTCCTTCCAGGACACCATCATCGACCGCCTCTTCGTCCTGAACGCCGAGCGCGCCGCCGAAGAACGCCGCCTCGGCCAAGGCAAGCCGACACCCAAGCGCCCCAAGTCCAAGCCCGCAGGCAAGTCCAAGCCGGCCGCCCAAGCCACCCTCGACCTCGACGATCCCGACGACCATCGATAAAGCGCGGGTCGATCGGCTATGCGGCTATCGCGGCTTGGAGTGCGTCACGATCCGACAGGGCGAACACCTCGGAGACATCGCGCAGACGGTCGATATCTTCGGCCTTGTAGACGTCGAACCGGTCGTCCCAGACCGTCACGCGTTGCTCGCGCCGCTCGGGAACACTGAGGTCGTACATCTTCCTGAAGACCTCGTTCGCGACGGTGTGGGACGAGGCGTGTGACTGCGAAGAGAGGGTGAGCAGCGCCGACCTTCGCTTCTTGCCCTCGACGAGAAAATCCACCGTGACAATGTTTCCGTTTTTTCCGGTGAGAGGGACGTTGGTCTCGTACGGGAGATCTGCATCAGAGATGATCTCCTCGACCTCTTCACCAGCGTAGACCTGCGCTGTGCTGCGCCGGGTGAATGTCAGATCAGCGACCCGGACACAGCCCTGCCCCAGCCTGACCGTCGCGTCCATGAGGCTGTCGTGAGTCTCTTCGAAATCAGTCTCCAGGGTTCCATTCGCTTGCCGGATGTCGAGCGTGGCGAGCACATCCTCGACAAACCGGGTCCGCTTCTTCGACTGCCAGGGTCGGATGAGGAGATCGCTGAGCCAATTTGTCGTCTGCCCCATGTCGCTCAGGACCAGCTTTCCGCCGGTTTGCAGGGGGTTCTTGATGAACAGATCGATGGACGACCGATCCGGATAACTAAAACGTGTCTCGAGCCTGATGTGGCCCCGAGGCAGAACGTCCACGTCCCTGACGATACAGACTTTCCGCGCAAGCGCGGCCAGAGCAGCACTGTTTTCAGAATCGATCATGACGAGTTGACTGGGAGTCATTCCGGCGGCTCCGTGAAGGTCCCTTCGTGCGCGATTCGAGCCATCTCGCAGAACACGTCAAAGATCTCTTTGATGGTCTTCCCGGAAAGGTCAGGCCTGTCGGTCACTTTGTCCGGGAGATTTCGATCCGGACATCGAACAGTTTGGAGAGAATGCTTGTGAGAGCGGCCGGCAGGCCGGTGAGGTGCACCGTCGACATCGAGACGGCAGATTGGCCCCACGCCCATGGCGACCACGTTCACGGTCTTCGCGCCGATCTCCGGATCGTATCGGACATTCAGCTTCAGGGAGATGCCCAGAGAATTCTCGACGTCGATCCCATCCGCGAAGAAGCCTGGGGCCTGTTTTCGCTGCGTGAACTTGATGTCGGCCCTGATGACCTTGCCTTGCAGATCGCGCAAACGCTCAAAATCACTGCGATCCATGGCTCGGAGAGAATACCAGAGAGGACGGGCGTCGGCTACGCGAGCCCGGCCAAAGCGCGCGAGACGTACGCGGCATGGTCGGCGGTCAGGCCTCGTGGCGCCGGCGTCTCCGAGTTCGTCAATCTAGGTCAATACACGCAGAAATCTGTGTAGACCGCCGGGCGATGGCAACCGAACTCCGGCCGCCTTCCGGGTTTCGACCGGGAGGTACACCGTCGCGAGAGCCGCGGAAGCCGGCGAGCAACTCACGTCGCGGCGAAGGGCCGGCCCTTTACCTGTACAATGGGCCGGCCACCCCCATGGCCGACACGAAGAGCGAAGACGTCAGGGACCGCCTCGTCGCCGCGCTGGAGGCCGATCTGGTCGGGCCGTTTGCCCTGGGCGTTCCCGGGACCAGTCGGGCCGATGCGCTGGCCGGGACCGAGGTCCTGCCGATGCCACCGTCCCGCTGGTATTTCACGGGGTTCCTGGCCCCCGAAGGGCAGCGCGCCCCGGAGAAGGAAGATCTGGAATCGCACGGCGGTGAGCTGGGTGCCGGAAGCGACACCCAATCGGAAGATGCCGGCACGACCGAGCCCGAGGCCGTGCGACCGGTGCGCTTCCCGGCGTCGATGGGTCTCAGCGTGTACCTGCCGCCGGCGCCGGCCGGCCCGCCGGACACGCTGGACGTCGAGCTGACGTACGCCGATTACGACGTCGTCGAGATCGCCGAAGACACAGAGGACAAGAAGAAGGTCGGCTGGAAGCGCGTGCCCCATGGGCCCACCCGATTCGCTGTCCCGCTGGACCGCACCCGGTTGGCCGCGGGTCTCGTCGTACCAGAAGCCGTCGGCCTGAGCATCGTGGGCGAGCTGCGCACGACGTCGATGGAGGGGCTGGGCGGCAACGCGCGCGTATTGAGCCTGTGGCTGGTCAACAACCGCCCGGTCTTCGATCGCGAGCGCGACCGATCGATGATCTTCCAGGTCCGGATGGCGCTGCATTACCCGGCTGGCTTCTGGTGCCGGCCCAACCGCCGCGGTGAGGATGCGGCGAGCGATGACGATCCGCGCGTGCTGGCGCTGCTGTTCCGGGATCGCAAGGAGTGGGCGGTCGGGCACAACACCAGCATCCTGCCGCCCGAGGCCGACGCCGATGGCTGCGTGCGCACCCTCGTCACCACTCAGCTTCCCCGGTACGAGGTGCCGGCGGTCAAACACCGCACGATCGAGGGCTTGACGCTGGCCATGGCCGATCTTGCCAAGCTGGACGGCAAAGGTCTCGCCCGCGCGCTGGCACCTCTGCCCGCGGCCTACGCGGATTGGCTGAACAAGCAGCGCGGACGGCAGCTCGAGCGGGCGGCCCTGGAAGAAACGCGTGACCAGCTGGTCAAAAAGGGCGACGAGGTGCGCGCGCGCCTGGCCACCGGCATCGCGCTTCTGGAGAGCGACCCAACCGTCTGCCAGGCGTTCCAGCTTGCGAACCAGGCGATGCACGTGGCGGCGATCCAGGCGGACAGCCAGCGCGCCGGCCGGCGGTACGTCGACGGGAAGCGACCGGAGTGGCGGCCGTTCCAGCTCGCGTTCCTGCTCTTGAGCCTGCCTGGCCTGGCCGACCCGCGGCACGCCGAGCGCCGCCTGGCCGATCTGATCTACTTTCCCACGGGCGGTGGAAAGACCGAAGCGTATCTGGGGTTGGTCGCGTTCACGCTGCTGCTCCGTCGCCTGCGCGGGAAGGCACGCCCGGACGAGGGACGCGGGGTAACGGTCATCCTGCGGTACACGCTGCGCCTCCTCACGCTGGATCAGCTCGGTCGCGCCGCCACGTTGATCTGCGCGCTGGAAGAGATCCGGCGACGGGATCCGAAACGTCTCGGCAACACGAGATTCTCCGTTGGGTTGTGGGTGGGCAGGGGGGCGACGGCGAATCGATTGAAAGAGGTGCACGCGGCGCTGAACGACTTTGCCAGCGCGCGCGAGGAGTCGCCCTTTCCGCTGACGAAGTGCCCCTGGTGCGGCGCCGACATCCGCATTGAGAACATCAAGCTGGTCGACGAGGCCGGCAACCCCAGCAAGACCCGTTTCACGCGGGCGGTTGTCTATTGCGCGAACAGCGACTGCCTGTTCACCGAAGCCAAGCGCGCCGGCCAGGGGCTGCCGGTGCTGTTCGTCGACGAGCAGATTTACCAGGAGTTGCCGGACTTCCTGGTCGCCACCGTCGACAAGTTCGCGATGATGCCCTGGCGCGGTCACGCGGGAATGCTGTTCGGTCGCGCGACGCACCTCGAAGGTCGCCGCGCCTTCGGCGTCATGGACGATCCACCCAAGAGCGCCACCAGGCTGCCGGACGGACTCTTGCCACCGGAGTTGATCATCCAGGACGAGCTGCACCTGATCAGCGGTCCTTTGGGCACGATGGTGGGCCTGTACGAGGCGGCGATCGACTACCTGTGCGAGTGCCAGGTGGACGGCAGCCCGCGGCTCCCGAAGGTCATTTGCTCGACGGCCACCGTCCGGCGCGCCAAGGAGCAGATTCGGGCCCTGTTCGGGCGCGAGATGGCGCTGTTCCCGCCGCGTGGGATCGACGAAGGGGACAACTTCTTCGCGGCGCCGGCGCCGCTCTCCGAGACACGCGGCCGCCTTTATCTGGGGGTGGGTGCACCCGGACGGGCGCTGCGCGCCGTCTCCGTTCGCGCCTACGCGAGCCTGTTGGCGGGCGCACAGAGGTGGTTCGACCCGAAGGGCAGGCCAGACCAACCGGCCGACCCGTACATGACCCTGGTCGGCTACTTCAACAGCCTGCGGGAGCTGGGCGGCATGCGGCGCCTGGTCGAGGACGAGGTCCGCAACCGGGTTGCGCGTTACGCGGAAGAGAAGCGTCCACACGACTTCCCCGGCGAGCATCCGTGGGCGGGCAGTCGCAAGCTGACGGAGCCCGCCGAGCTGACATCGCGCGAGACGACGGAGCGCGTGAAGGCCACGAAAGCGCGGCTCGCGGCCCGGCAGGTCAACGACGACGAACGCCCGATCGACGTGGTGCTGGCGTCGAACATGATCTCCGTGGGCCTGGACATCGACCGCCTCGGACTGATGGTCATCGCGGGGCAGCCGAAGACGACCAGCGAGTACATCCAGGCGTCGAGCCGCGTCGGCCGCGCCTACCCGGGGCTGGTCGTGACCTGCCTGCATGTGATGCGTCCGCGCGACCGTTCGCACTTCGAACGCTTCCTGGCCTACCACGAGAGCTTTTATCGGGAGGTCGAAGCGACCAGCGTGACGCCGTTCAGCCACCAGACCCTGGATCGGGGCCTGGTCGGGACGTTCCTGTCGATGGTCAGGCACAGCATCGCCGGCATGGGCCCGCCCACCGGGGCGATGGAGATTCACACCCACCGGGCGGTGGCCGAACAGGTTCTGGCGCGGTTGATTGCTCGAGCCCGCGGTCACCGTGATTTCCGTGACGGCGAAGCCGAGACGCGGCTGGCGGACTATCTCACGCGGCGCGGGAAAAGCTTCCTGGACGCGTGGGAACGAGTCATCGACGCCGCGAAGAAGGGGGCCGCCACCCGGCAGTACAGCGAATACGACGGCACCAAGGCGGCGGGAAAATGGCTGCTCTACACGGCGACCGATGAGGCTCCGCACGATCGCGACGAGCGCGAATTCCTGGCTCCGACGTCGATGCGCGACGTCGAACCGTCGGTCCACGTCTGGGCGCGCTTCAAACAACTGGACGAGAGGTAGGCCATGGCGCCCGGAGGACCTCGACGACGCCCGGCTGGCAAAACCACGGCGGCCCCCTCGCGGCCGGACGGACAGGTTCGGCAGAGTCAGATGGTCACGACCTTCGGGCCCGGTGCGATGGTCGATCTGATCGATCGCGCCGTCGTCATCGGGGGGCTGGACCACTGGTCCTGGCCGGCCGGTAGGTGGCAGTCGCTCGACGACGCCCGACTGCGCCAGTCGCTTCTGCCTCGGCTGAAGGCGTTGCACCCTGATCTCGATCTCGCGACCGCTGACTACTTCCGCAAGCCGCCCGAAGGCGAATCCCGCGATGCGTCTTTATCGGTGGGCGTGCGTGCCCTGGAGTTTCCGCGCTGGTTCGTGTGCCAGGGGTGTCACAGGCTGGCGCGCGCCGGGGACCAGTTCGAGTCCCACAAGAAGGGGTACAGCCACGCGTGCGCCGGCAACAAGAAGGCGCGCGCGGTCCCGGTGCGTTTCGTGGCGGCTTGCCCGAAGGGACACCTGACCGACTTTCCCTGGCGTCCATTCGTTCACATCGAGCGCAAGGAGGGGATCTGCGATCGTCCGGAGCTGCGGTTGGAGGAGGGCGCAACCGGCGACCTGGGTCGGATCCGGGTCCGCTGCTTGAACTGCGACGCGCGGCAGGTGATGTCCAAGGCCGAAGCGCCCGTGTTCAAGTGTGACGGCGAGCGCCCCTGGCTGGGCGGACGTGCCGCGAACGAGGATTGTGGTGAGCCGCTGAAGCTGTTGGTACGAACCGCTTCCCACGCCTACTTCTCGCAGGTCGTGAGCGCGCTCCGTTTGCCTCCCGCTGAGGAGAGCGCGCTTGCGCGGCGGGTGCGAGAAGACGACGTCTGGAAGCTGGTTCAGAAGGTGAAGAGTGTCGAACAGCTCGAGATGCTGATCGAAGTTCAAGACGCCGTCGCGGCTGCGTTCAGAGGGTACGCGGCCGTGGACGTCGTTGCGGCGATCGAGGCGCAACGCGGGCAGCGCGCGCAAATCGCCGAGCGACCGCTGCGTACGGTCGAATTCGAACGCATCGTCTCGGCACCCGACGAGCAGCCCGGGAACGAGCCTGACGCCGATGTGCAGTTCGCGGCATTCCGGGTGCGGCCGCCGCGTGTCGACCTGCCGCGCGGGGTACGGGGCCTGATCGTCGTTCCGGAGATGCGCGAGATCCGCGTGCAGGTGAGCTTCAGCCGCTTCGATTCGATCAGCAGCAACCTGCAGGGCGAGTACGACTTCGACAAGGCGGTAAACGCTCCTGCCCCGCTGATGCTGCCGACCGGGAACCAAAAGTGGCTGCCGGCGGCGGAGGTGCGCGGGGAAGGGATCTTCGTCGAGCTGGACGAGGAGACAGTCCAGGCGTGGGAGCAGCGAGACGCGGTCCGCGAGAGGACCAAGCTGCTGGAGCAGGCCTATGCCGCAGAAGGGCGGGGCGAATTCCCGGGCGCCCGGTTCTATCTCCTGCACACGCTGTCGCACCTGCTGTTGACGGCGATCAGTCTCGAATGCGGCTACGCCGCCAGCGCCATCCGGGAACGCATCTATTCGCAATCCGGCACGCCCCAGGGGGCCCCGGCCATGGCGGCGGTGCTGTTGGGGACCGGGACCACGGGCAGCGAGGGGACGTTGGGCGGACTTGTCGAGGAGGGGAGGCACTTGCGCCACCATCTGCGAGAGGCGTGGGACCTCGGTCGCCTTTGCTCGAACGATCCTGTCTGCGCTGCGCACGATCCGACGCACCAGTCGAGCGATCGCCGCAGCGAGGGTGCCGCCTGTCACGGCTGCCTCTACATTGCCGAGTGCTCGTGCGAGTGGCAGAACCGTTTCCTCGACCGGGCGCTGCTGGTGCCGACGATCGGGAATTCCCCGATCCTCGCGTTTTTTCAGGAACGGCCGTGAGCAGGACCGACGATCGGCCCGATCTCTCGGAGGTCGCAACGTCGAGCCTAGAACGAATCCGCGAGGCAATCGCGGCCAACCGGCTGCACATGCCAGTCACACGGGCGGCGCTGCTTTCGGAGGGCATTCGGCATCAGCTCGACGCGCTCGAAGGCGCGCTCATCGGGCACACGACACTTGCTTGCCTCACAGTGCTCGACGTGGTCCTGGCCGAGCGGCGGGCGAACACCCGGCCGGCTCCTGAGTTGGTCTGGACCGGGCCGGAACGCACCAACGCGACGGCGCGCGACACGGCGGTCGTACTGCGAGCCCTCTTCGAAAGCGCCCAACGGCAGGTGATACTAGCCGGCTATGACTTCACCCAGGGGAGTGCGCTTTTGCGACCGCTGTGGGTCGCGATGCGTGATCGCGGCGTGGACGCACGCTTCTTCCTTCACATTCCGCAACCCGAAGCTGTGTCCACGGTAGCCGAGTCGTATGGCGATCAGGCGGTGGGCGTGATCATGGCCGACGCATGGCCGTTCGGGGAACCGCGGCCGCGGGCATATTACGATGCCCGGGCTTTGACCGTACGCCCGCGCTTCAACATGCACGCCAAGTGCGTGGTCGTTGATGGTCTTTCTGCTCTCGTGACGAGCGCCAACTTCACCCGCCGGGCCCACGAGCAGAACCTGGAGTGCGGTGTGCTGTTGGAGGACGCCGCCTTCGCGCGCCACCTGGCCCGCCAGTGGCTCGGGTTGATCGACGCCGGACTCGCCGTCGAGGCCCGACGCGTCTCTTGAAGATCAAGAACGAACGCGCGCGCCCGGCCCCTTTCAGTGACGATGCCGAATTTTCCGCGCGGGACGTCAGTTCCGTTGAGGAGGGGTCACGTGCGCAGCGCTGCCGCAATCACGAACACACCGACGACTCCGTCCAGCACCGCGCCCAGGACGAAACCAGCCTGACGCCACCGCCGCGCGTGCGCGCGTACCGGACCGAAGTCCGCCCATAAAGCCGCACCGTAGGTGACTCCGGTCGCGATGAGGCCCGGCAAGTAACGGAAAGAGCGCATCGGGGCCGGGTGCCGCGCCCAGCGCAAGCAGGCAAAGGCGAAGGCAAACGTCAACGCGATGACCAGCACGCCGTCGGCGGCGAGGACGGCGGACACGAGGCCCGGCCGAAGCAGCGGGACGATCGCCGCCAGGATCAAGCAGAGCGCGCTCGCAGCGACGAGCACGAAGGCGCGCGGGCCCAGGGGATCAGGCGGGCCTGACAGCCGGAGGACCAGCGCGCCACCGAGGAGAATCGTTCCGACGAATGCATTGTAGGCGCACCATCGCACGGCGTCGATCCGCGGACGGTTGGACGCAACCTGGCCGAACAAATCTTTGAGGAACGGGCCAGGCTGGGAGCTCTTCACAGCGCTATTCTTTCACGGCGCACGCTTCAACCGGATCACCGCCGCGCCTTCAGCTTCTCGAACGCCTCGGCGCGCACCTTCGGATCCGCGTCGCGGAGCTGGCGGACCAGGGCGTCGTGTTCGAGGCGATCGCCGCTGCGGCGTTCGGCGGCGTCGGCGCTGCTGGCATCCGAGCCCGCCGGTGCCTCGGCCGCACCCTCGTGCGCGCGCCACCAGCGGTAGACGCGCTCCGCGCGGGAGATTGGGATGCCGGCGTCGACGACCAGGTCGACGACGGTGCGGGGGCGTTCGCGGAGCAGGGTGATCAGGGCGGCGTCGGTCCAGCGGGGGCGCGCGCCGGTCGGAGCGGCCGGGCGGGGGAGGGACCGGCGGAGGGTCTCGACCTGGGCGCGCGGGTACCAGGCCGATCCCATGGCGCCGCGGATGGGGTGCAGGCGCCCCTCCTTCTCCAGCTGGCGGACCTTGAACTCGCTGGCGAAGCCCAGGGCCTGGGCCACCTGGCGCCGGGACAGATGGTCTTCAAAGCCCGATGGCGGCCTGATGTCTCGACGTGACGTGCTCGTGGCGTCCACCGACGAGCATGAAAGCCCGATGACGTTCATCGCGCAAGTTTTCATCGGGGTTAGCGGCGCACCGCATCGGGGTTTCATCGGGGCTGGCGGCGGGCGACGGGCGCATTTGGCATCGCCCCCCGATCGGGGTAAAAAGCCCGGTCTTCATGGAGCTTTCGAACGCCCTCTCGGCTCCGGCCCCGACCCTCTCGGTCACCGACATCCTCCGCGGCCGGAACCTGTTCATCCTCGGCAGCACCGGTTTCGTCGGGAAGGTGCTGCTCAGCATGCTGCTGGACCGGTACCCGGAGATCGGCCGCGCCTACGTCATGGTGCGGCGGGGCAGCGGCACGGACAGCGAAGCCCGCTTCTGGCAGAGCGTCGTCACGTCGCCCGCCTTCGACCCGCTGCGCGCCAGGTACGGGGGGCCCGAGGGGCTGGCCGAGGTCCTGCGCCAGAAGGTGGTGGTCGTCGCCGGCGACATCACGGAGCCGAACCTGGGGCTCAGCGAGGCCGAGGCCGAGAAGGTCGCCAAGGACATCGACGTCCTCATCAACTCGTCCGGGCGCGTGACGTTCAACCCGCCGCTGGAATCCGCGCTGCGCACGAACGTCGAAGGTACCAAGAACGTCATCGCGTTCGCCAAGCGCATGAAGCGCCCCGCGCTGATTCACACCAGCACCTGCTTCGTGGCCGGCAACCGCTCGGGCGAGGTCTGGGAGGACGAGGAGCTGGACGGCTACTTCCCGCGCCACCACGACCTGCCGGGCACGCGCTTCTCCGTCGAGCAGGAGATGGCCGACAACGCCGCCGGCGCCGCCCGCATCCGCGAGCTGGCCGACGACGCGCAGGTCCTGGCCAAGCTGCGCCAGGAGGCGCGCGACCGCCTGCGCGAGGAGAAGCGCGACTTCGACGATGAGTCCTCGCTGAAGCTGGCGGTCGCCCGCGCGCGCAAGGAATGGATCCGCTCCGAGATGACCCGCCAGGGGGTCGAGCGCGCCGCCAACTGGGGCTGGCCCAACATCTACACGTACACCAAGAGCATGGGCGACCAGCTGGTCGCGCGCGAAACCGGCATCGTGCGCGCGATCGTGCGCCCCGCCATCGTCGAGAGCGCGGTCGAGTACCCGTTCCGCGGCTGGAACGAAGGCTTCACGACGTCGGCGCCGCTGGTGTATCTGGCGCTGAAGGGGCAGAACACGCTGCCCGTCGCCCCCAAGCTGATCCTGGACGTCGTCCCCGTCGACCACGTCGTGGCGGGCATGCTGATGGTCGCCGCGCAGGCGATCGTCGAGCAGCCGAAGCTGGTCTTCCAGCTCTCGAGCGGCGACCTGAACCCGATGCGGATGGACCGGGTCACGACGCTGACCGGCCTCTACAAGCGGCAGCGCTTCCGCGACAAGGAGACCGGCAACAAGTTCCTCAACGAGCTGGCGGCGCGCATGGAGTTCCGCCCGGTCACCGAGGAGCACTTCGATCGCTACTCGCTGCCCACGTTCAACCGCGCCGCGAAGCAGATCTCGAAGACGCTGGGGCGCATCCGGCCCAGCTGGGGCGCGGGCCGCTTCTCCGAGTTCCTGGACCGCATGAAGAAGGGGTTCGACGAGATCGAGCGCGTCACGACCGAGGCCGCCGAGAACATCACGCTGTTCCGCCCCTTCATTTTCGAGAACGCGTACGTCTTCCGCGCCGACAACATCCGCGCGCTGCGCGACCGGCTGGCGCCCGAGGACCAGAAGAAGCTGACCTGGGGTCCCGAGAAGCTGGACCTCTACGACTACTGGATGAACATCCACTTCCCGGGCCTGGCGCGCTGGGTCCTGCCCGAGCTGGACGAGACCTACGCGGCCCGCCCCAAGCAGGTCTACAGCTACCACGACCTGCTGGAGCTCTTCGACGCGACGACCAAGCTGCACGCGACGCGGACCGCGCTGCGCATCGAGCGCGGCAAGCGCGAGGAGATCTACAGCTACGCCGACCTGCAGGAGCTGGCC
>CAZJMY010000348.1:0-1138 GCA_964546845.1 uncultured Myxococcales bacterium
ACGAAGGCGTCGATGTCGATGCTCTGGGTCGCCTTCTCTTCCAGCGACTTCAGCTCTTCGGGCGTGAAGGTGACGTACTGGTCCTTGGCGAACTCGTACCCCTTCACCATCTCGTCGCGCGTGACGATCTCGTTGTCACGCGGGCAGATGTACTGCTGCTTGAGCCGCGACCCGCACTTCTTGTGCAGCAGGTTGAACGAGATGGCGGCCGTGCTCTGGGTCGCCGGGTAGAGGCGAACCGGGATCGAGACCAGGCCGAAAGAGATCGTCGCGCCAGCGATGGGTCGAGCCATGGTACTCCAGTGTAGTCCGGTGTGGGATAACTGCCAACTTTACGGTTGGCCCGCCTTCATGAGGGCCGCCAGCCGCTCGGCGGCGACCGGCCCCTTGCCCGTGTCCTCGTGCTTGAAGAAGACGTGGGCCGAGGTCCAGGGGCGGGCCGCGATGGTCTCGCCCCAGCGGGCGATGTCCTTGGGCTCGTAGTCCTCGCGCCGCAGCCGCAGGTATCCCCAGTCGGCGGTGGCCTCGACGGGGGTGGTCAGGTCCTCGGCGTCGGCGATGCACAGCGCCGCCTTCCGCGCCCGCAGGGTCGCGTAAACGTCGTCCGCAAACCAGGAGGCGTGCCGGAACTCCACCGCCGCCCCGATGTCCCTGGGCAGGGCGGCCAGGAAGTCGTCGAGGCGCGGCAGGTCCTTCTTCAGGTTTGGCGGCAGCTGGAACAGGACGGGCCCCAGCTTGTCGCCCAGCCCGCGTGCCGCCGCCGCCAGCCGCTCGACCTCGGCCGCCGCGTCGGCCAGCCGCTTTTCGTGGGTGATCCGGCGCGGGCTCTTCAGCGCGAACTTGAAGCCGGGCGGGGTCTCGGCCGCCCACCGCCCCAGCAGCTCCGCGGTCGGCATCCGGTAAAAGCTATTGTTGATCTCGACGGCCGGGAAGATGCCCGCGTAGTACGCCAGCATTTTGGCTTCCGGCAGCTTCTCCGGATAGAAACCGCCGCGCCACGCCGTGTAGCTGAAGCCGCTTGTTCCGATGAGAAGCTGCATGGGGTTTGCGCAAATCCAGTCGCCGTCGGTAAACTACAACGGATGACGCGCGACCGCGTCGCCAATCCGCTGGATGACACGACGCGGATGGCGCCAGC
>CAZJMY010000349.1:0-3541 GCA_964546845.1 uncultured Myxococcales bacterium
CGACCCGCGGCGCCGGCGCCTGCGCGCCCCGCCCCTGCCCCGCGCGCCGCCGCGCCCGCGGCGCCTGCCGCTGGTGGAGGCAAGGTGCTGGCGTCGCCCCTGGCGCGCCGGCTTGCGACCGATCTCGGCGTCGACCTGCGCCAGGTGCAGGGGACCGGCCCGGGCGGCCGCATCGTCGAGCGCGACGTGAAGGCCTATTCAGAGGGCGGCGCTCAACCCGCCGTCGACTGGCACGCCGCCGAGGAGGCGCCCAGTCAGGCCCAGCCGCCGTCGGCCAGCGCGCCCCGCACCTCGGCCGACGCCCCGCTGCCGGCGCAACTGGTGCCGGACCGTCGCGCCGAGGCCCGGCCGTCCGCGCCGCCGCCCGAGGGCGACATCGTCAAGCCGCTGTCGATGATGCGCCGGACGATCGCGACCCGGCTGCTCGAGGCCAAGACGACCGTCCCCCACTTCTATCTGACCGCCGACATCGACATGGACGCGGCGATGGAGTTCCGCGAGCAGGTCGCCCAGGTCCACGGGGCCAAGCTTTCGGTCAACGACCTGGTGCTGAAGGCCTGCGCCCTGGCGATGCGGAAGGTGCCCGAGGCCAACGCTTCGTTCACCGAGGAAGCCATCATCCAGCACGCGCGCGTCGACATCGGGATGGCGGTCGCGATCGAGGACGGCCTCATCACGCCGGTCATCCGCGACGCGGACAGGAAGACCATCGGTCAGATCGCCAGCGAGGCCCGCGAGATGGCCAGGCGCGCGCGCGAGCGGAAGCTGCGCCCCGAGGAGTACACGGGCGCGACGTTCTCCGTCTCGAACCTGGGCATGATGGGCATCCGCGACTTCGCCGCCATCATCAACCCGCCCGAGGGCGGCATCCTGGCCGTCGGAACCGTCCGCAAGGAGCCGGTCGTCAAGAACGACCAGATCGGCATCGGCCAGCGCATGTCGGTCACTCTCTCCTGCGACCACCGCGTCATCGACGGCGCGCTGGGCGCCAAGGTCCTGCAAGCGATCGTCTCGATCCTGGAACGCCCAATCTCCCTCGCCTTCTAACCCGTCCTCGTCCTCGTCCTCGTCGCCGTCCTCGATCCGATCGGGACGGCCGTCGAGGTGCGAGCGATGCGGCGGACGCGCGCGCTTTGGCGGATCGAGGACGAGGACGAGGACGGGGACGGAGGGGCGGGGGCGGGGCTACTGGAGATTGAAGTACTCGGCGTCCTCGGTGAACACGACGACGCCGTTCTTGCTCGACTGCAGGACCAGGTAGCCGCGCGTGCCCGTCGCGGGCGCCTTCACCGAGATCGGCACCGCCGTGTGGCCGCCCAGCGGGACGGACACGCGCATCGTCCCCTGGTCGGAGACCGCGCCCGTCGGGCTGTCCGTGTGCATCTGCCAGGCGACGTCCACGTCGGTGCCTGCGAAGGTGTCGTTGAACACGACCAGCTGGCGCGACAGCGTGGCGCCGTGGGCGGCGGTCTCGACGGTGACGGGCCAGCCGCCCGCCGCGTTCGACAGGTGATTGGCCGTCCAGAACGCCGTGTCGATGACGGCGACCGGGTTGAATCCGCGCTGGATGCGCATGATGATCGCGTTCGACCAGGGATCGGCCAGGTTGTCCTCGCCGAAGTGCGGGTGGTTGACGACCCCCGCCGGATAGGTCGGCTCCAGCGACACCATCGCCGTCTTCACGCCGGGAACGAACGACGCCCACCCGGACAGCAGCGTGTACGGGCGAAGGTCCGAGGCGTCCTTGAGGCGCATGGCCAGGGTGCTAGTGGCGAACCAGACCATCCCCTGCGCCGTGACGTCTGCCGACCAGATGTACTCGCCGACCCCGAACGGGCGGGTGGTGCTGGTGCGCACCGTCTCCGTGTAGGCGGTGATTCCGTCCGGGTAGTGGTCGTACACGGCGAAGTTGGCGTTCGGGACCCCGGCGTACGAGCTGTCGGTCACCCGGCCGTCCGCCGACACCGGCCGCGTCCCGTCGGCGGCCATCGCCGTCTGATAGAGGTTCAGCTGGAACCCCGTCGAGTTCGTCACGTCGTTCTCGGCCTCGTTGCACTGGCTCCAGCGGATGACGGAGGGATGGTTGCGGTCGCGCGCGATGAGCGCCTTGAGGTGGGCCAGCATGTTGGGCTGGCCGTCCGACTCCGTGAAATCCTCGTCACCGGACGTGCCGCGGATCGCGGTCTCGTCGATGAGCATGAACCCGAGCTCGTCGGCGACGTCCAGCATGTAGGGCGTCGCCGGCTCCTGATGGATGCGCGCGACGTTGTAGTTGAGGCGCTGCCAGTTGTCGACGGCGGCCGGCCACCCCGCGTTGCCGGCGGACGGCGGCAGGAACCCGGGGAACAGGTCGTACGCGTCACCGTTGCCCTTGGCGGTCGTCGCGATGCTGTCGTAGTCGGCGCCCTGCAGGCTGTCGCCGCGGAAGTTCACCCGGACGCCGTTCAGCTCGTAGTGCGTGCCCACCTGCCGGATCTGGCGGAAGCCGAACCTGACCGGCAGCGTGTGCGCGGCGCCGGCCGCGTTCGTGACGGTCACGGCGGCACCGTGCAGCTTGGCTCGGTAGCCGGGCACGTACGGAACGTTGGGCCACCAGTAGGACGACGCACCCAGACCCCACCGCACCGGCCCCAGCGTCACGGTCACCGTCTGACCCGCGGGGACGCCGACCGGCTGCGACGGCAGCGCCGGGTACGAGAGCGCCGCGCAATCGAGGCTGGAGAGCGCCACCGAGACGGTCCCGGTCATGGCGGCGGTGCCGCTGTTGGTCACGGACACGGCCACGCGAACCATGTCGTTCGCGACGTCGGTCGTCACGAACGCGTCCGAGACGTGCAGCACGGGCACCACGCGCAGCGACGCCGAGCGAAAGATCCCCTGAGGGATGTTGGGGGACCATTCGGCCGCGTCCGGCACCAGCTTGCGGTTGAACGAGTTGCGAAGCGCGTCCCGCCCCTTGACGTCGATCGCCAGCATGGCCTGGCCACCCGGGGTCACGGCGCGCGTGATGTCGAAGACCGACGGCGTGAACGAGGTCGTGTTGGTCGCGAACGGCGTTCCGTCGATCGACAGAGCCGCCTGGTGGTTCACGGCGCCCAGCTCCAGCAGGGTCGCCTGGGGCGAGCCCAGCGTCGGGATCGTCACCTGGCGCGCGTAGCGGGCGCTCGACACCTTGAACCCTTGCGCCACCCATCCCCCGCCCGGCACCTCGATCGGCGTGGCGGCGCCGCCGGCGGGCGTGAACGTCCAGCTCCCGGCCAGCGACACGACCTGCTCGCCCGCCGGGGCGACGACGCAGCTGCGCGCACCTCCGGCGCCGCCGGCTCCGGTGCCGCCCGACCCGCTCCGGCCGCCTGGCCCCGCGCCGCCCCTCCCGCCGCTGCCGCCGGTCCCGCCATCGCCCGTCGCCGGCCGATCCACGCCCGCATCACCGTGCGGCGGCTGGAGGCTGCCCCCGCTTCCGCCGCCGGTCCCCGCGCCGCTGCTGCCGCCCCACGCCCGCCCGGAGCCGCCGCTCCCGCCGGCGGCGTTCGCCCCGGCG
>CAZJMY010000350.1:0-2197 GCA_964546845.1 uncultured Myxococcales bacterium
GTGGTTTTCCATTCGGGGCATCGTGACGGAACCAGCGATGGAGATCCCGCCCGAGCGATGCGCCCCCTCGGCGCGCCGCAGGACTGGAGCAAGGTGGCCTCCGTCGTCGAGAAGCTGGCCGGTCGAGTTCATTGCTTCGCGCCGTTGAGCGCGAGCACGGTGCGTATCGTCTGGGGCACTCCCCGAAAAGCGACCGATCTGAATGTCGAGACGGGCCGGTCGTCTCCGGCGAATCTGGTGCCGGAGTCCTTCCAGTCATCCTGCCCCGATCTGTCCGTGAGCTCCGGGCGCTTGCTGTATTCCTCTCGCAATCCCCTCGGAGTGATGGAAATTCGGCTGTCGAACCGTTCGGACGGTCAAGATGGGGTGGCCGTCGCGTCGGGCCGAGATCCCCGCTGGCTCGGGTCCCAGCCGTCGTTCGTGTACATGGTCGACGAGCTGCACGCAGCGGTGTTCTCCCTGGCGACGATGGAGCTGAGCCTGCTGTCCACTGGCGCTCTCGATGGGCGGTTGGAGATCGGTGAGGCCGCGGTGAGCGGCGGCGGCGGCCGGATCGCAATCAGCGGCTACGACAATCGCGCCGGTGGGTGGGTCCAGATGTTCCGGCGCGATGAGGATGTGCCGTTCCGGCAGGTGTCCGTCCCGTTGGGCGTGCGAATGGCGTTCGGTTCGCGGGAGAACCAGCTCTACCTGAACGGCCCCTTTTCGGCGCCTGAAATCACGGTCGCGCGGCTCGACATCGACTCTGGCCGACTCGAACACGCGGGACGCATCGCCGGCCAGGACATCACGAGAGTCGCGCCGGTGGGAGAGCGCCTGTCTTTTGTGTCGCGACGGTTCAGAGGCGATGTGTACTCATACGAACAGGGCGGGCACCAGCAACTGACCTCGGACGGAGATGTGAACTCTGCCGCGAAGGCGAGCTCCGGCGACCTCTTGCTCGGAAGGCGAGCCGCCGACGGAACGCTGAGCATCTGGCTCCGGCGCGCCAACGGCACGGAAAAGCAGGTGACCCATGGCCCGCAGGACGCGACACCTGCATTTGGCCCGGACGGGGTTTCCTGGGCCTACGTGGACTACGTGGGAAATACGTTGCGTTTGTGCAAGGGGGAGAACGACTGCAGCGTCCTGTCGTCCGACAAGAGCATGCCGACGCGGCCGTCGTTTGCGCCCGATGGCCGTCGACTTTCGTTCGTGACACAGATGGGAAGGCCGCAGATGAAGATACTCAGCAGAGACGGGCAGCTGATCGCAGCTTGGGACGCGCTGCCCGTCTGTGCTGGAATCTGGTCGTCCAACACGACCGTGTGGAGCGTCGAAAACGCGCGCGGCGTCTATTACTGGGCCGAACACAATGCGCTGACCGGGGAGACCTCGGGCCGCCGCGTTCCGTTCTTGAACAGCGCCGTCGAGGATTCGCCGCTCGTCGACTGCAGGGCTGAAGGAGCCGATCCGCGGTCGGCTCTGTTCCATCCCATTCAGGTCGAACCGGATGAACGTTCAGAGATCCGCATCATCGGGGCGGCGCAGCTCGGCAGGTGATCGGCCGATCGTCAGTCCCTTTCGCCGCGAGGTCGTCCGCGCGTTCGGTCAGGACTGGCCGGTGCAAGAAGCCTGCGGGCAGAGGTGGTGCGTCTTGCCCGCGTGGGCCTGAGCCGACCCCGCCGCGCCGATGCCAACCGTAAACGTAATTGCAAAAAGCACCGACAGAGCAATCTTCTTGAGCATGGCGTCTCCTTGTGGTCTGGTCGTTGTTCAGTTCGAAGACGCGCTGCGTTCAGCCGCGTCTTCGCGACCACAGGGAGCAACCGCGGGACCATGGCGGAGGGGCGGAAAATCAGGGGCTTAGAGGGCTTCGGTCGGCATTCCGGCGTTCCGGTTTCATATCCGTTTACGCAAGCGGAGTTACGCTTTATGGTTCGGGTGTTCGCTTGATAACTCCGAACGAGAGCACGACCTTCGTTCCACGAACCGAGGCGACCGACGACGCGGTGAAGGTGCCGCTTCTGTTGATTGTCGGAGACAACAGGGCGAACGTCCCCCAGGGCCGCGCCCGAATTGCGAGCTTTTCGGGGTCTCTGGTGGTGGGACGCCGCGAGGCGACGCAGGTCGACCCCGGGCAGACCTCGCTGGTGCTGGCCGACAAGATGATCTCCGGCCAGCACATGGCGATCAGCCCGGCCCCGGAAGACGGCGT